>JAHFOW010000072.1 GCA_023261465.1 Planctomycetota bacterium | reverse complement strand
AATTCATGTCGTACTTATGTCGTACCTTGTGGTAAAACATTATACAACATGGTAAAGACAGATAAAAATCAAATTGCCTTGAATGCCTTGAGATTACAAGGAAAAACAGAACATATAAAAAGACGTACGAATGCTTAAATACAGGTAAAAAGAGCCTAAGATTATCACGTTAATATTCGCCTCGATATCTCAAAGTAAATAACCAACCCGGTGGCATCGAGGATCGTGGCTATCAGAGGGGCAGATACAAAAGCGGGATCTAATTTGAGAAATTTAAAAAACATGGGGATCATAAGCCCCACAATATTTCCCACGCTCACCACCGTACAGAGTGAAATACTGACGGCTAAAGCCAAAGTAAGCTGACGCATAGATATGGCGACAATAATAAAGGCAATAAATCCCATAATAAGCCCAAGCACAACACCCACCTTGGCCTCGCGAATCAAAATCCGCCACCATTCTTTTAATTTTACCTCTCCCGTTGCAATCGCACGGATGATAAGCGTGGAGGATTGCGACCCGGTATTGCCGCCAGACCCGGTTAGCATGGGTATGAAGTAAGCAAGGACAATCAGGGAGCTTAATACCGATGAATAGCTTTTCAGGATTGTTTGGGATATCGTTGCCGCAACAACGAGAACCACCAGCCATGACGCACGGTTTCTGACACGTTTCGCAAATTCCACACGAAAATACTCTTCTTCTATAGTTTGGATACCTGCCATCTTCTGGAAATCTTCAGTGGTCTCTTCCTGTAGGACATCCAATACATCGTCAACGGTAACGATACCGACTAGCCGGTCTTCATTGTCAACCACTGGCACGGCAAGGATATCATATTTCTGAACTACCTGAGCAGCCTTTTCCTGATCGTCCGTCGTTCGGACAAAAAAGACGTTTTCGTTCATGATATCCTTAATCAGTTGATCAGGATTGGCAAGGATGATATTTTTAAGGGAGGCAACACCGCGCAGCTTTTTTGTTTCATCTACAATATAGCAAATATAGATCGTCTCACGATTGGGCCCGGTCTTTCGGATACGTTCAAGCGCCTCCACAACGGTCATGTCCATCCGCAGGTCTACATATTCGGGCGTCATAATACGACCGGCAGAGTTGTGTGGATAGTTCAGGAGTTCATTAGCTTCTTTGCGTTCCAGGGGAGGGAGTAACTTCAGGAGTCTTTCAACAACATGGGCGGGCAGTTCGTCAAAAAGCTGCGTCCTGTCATCGGGCTGCATTTCTATTAAAATCTCTTTTGCATGCTGCTCGGTAAATTGTTTAAGAAGCTCCTCCTGCTCTATGGGTTCAAACAGGGCAAAGACCTCTGAAATCCTGTTTTTATCAAGCAACCTGAACCCCATCACACGCTCCGTAGGGGTTAGCTCTCTGAGGATATCAACGATATCCGCCGGATGACGCTCCCGCAGAAAGTCCCGCAGACCTTTGAAGTCCCTGGTCTCGATGAGTTCCTTAATTTCAGGAAGAAATATCTTTGTCCATTGCAATTCCATATTCTCTTATATAAAAAGAAGTCTTTACATGGTAATACTACATCTTAATCAACATTTTCCACCCCTAACGCCTTCGCCATACCAAGAAGTGTCCTTCCTAATAGTGAACGCTTCATTTCTATTGCGTTAAAGTCGCACACCTCATCACAGCAAAAGCACCCAATACATTTCTTTTTATCAACGATTACCTTTCCACTTTCCCTGGACATGGCGCCGGCAGGACAATTCCTCACGCATTCATAACAACGGGTACAGTTCGAATGATTTACCGTAGAAAATGTAGAACAGGTACTATCAAACATCAATGCCAGTAAAAAATCTGGTAAATATTTCCCGGCAAAATCCTGAGCGCCGCTCGAAGGTTTTTTGAAATCCGGAACAGCCACTCCATCAATTGATTCTCCAACGATATTGATGGCGTCTAATTCACCGACCCCCAGACCTCGTTGATGCGCAAAACGAATGGTTGGCACTGCCATAGGTTCAAATCCAATAATGGCGCTGGCTACGGTATCCATAGCCACGCTATCCTTACTCGCCAGTATCAATCCAACCTTCCTGGGCTGACCGGCATTCGGACCATTTCCCTCCATCCCTACAATCGCATCCATAATAACGAGATGGGGAGGCACCATTTGATGTATATCAACCAGCGCCTTTGCAAATACCGTCGGTTTTGGCGCTATGAGATGTACATTCTTTTTACCATTTCCCGGAATCGTCCCCAGCATATTCTTTATGGCGCCGGTGTATTGCGTTAAACCGTGTGTCTTGAGTTTTGGCACAGACACCACAAAGTCCACCGTTCTTAATGTCCTGGCAATACGGAATTTATCAAGGATTTCATAATCCTTATTATGGACGTCAATATACTGGTCCTTATCAAAATTAACAATCGTAGCGCCCGTTTCTTCAGCAATTTCGTTAATACGGGTTATCCGAAAGGCATTAAAGGTGGAACTGTTCTTCACACTCCCGGATGAATCCCCAATATACACATCACATCCGAAATCCTTTTGAAATATATTCACCAGCGCCTTGACGACTACAGGATGGGTATTTACAGCCCTTTCAGGGGGTTGTGATGACGAGAGGAGGTTGATCTTCAAAAGCACCTTCATGCCAGGTCTGACCATCTTGTCAACGCCGTCTATCAGGCTGATAGACTTATGGATGGCATGATACACCTTTTCTAAATCATAATCGCCACATTTAACAATTGATACGGTAGGCATAATAGAACCACTTTACTCCTTAATATACGTAATAAAAAGTATTCTCTTTTTAAATGAGATAGAGATTTTTATAAATTGAAAAATGGAGAAAATATGTTGCGCCACTATCAATTAAGAGCTTAACATCTGCCCTCCGTCCGGACTCTCAACCTGACCTTCTCTTTATAGTATTACTGTGTAAAAACTTCTTTTTTTTGTAAGTTTTTTACAACCCCCTTCACCCCCTTTGCTAAGGGGGACACTCTGAAATCCCCCTTAAAAAAGGGGGACTTCGGGGGGTTGTTTCCCTTTGATCAGGGGATTTGGTTGCGGCGTAGCTGCGCCAGGTTATACCCATTGTTAACTCCTCGCCATAAATATAACAAAGTAACGGAATATTACAACTAAATACTAAAAGAATTTATTCATGGCCTCGGCCATTGACATATCTTTAGTATATAATTCTTTTTCACTGAGATTATTCCGGAAAATTTTGTTTTTAAGTCTTAAAAACGGGCGTCTAAAGTATTGCCGGTAATAGTAAGCAAGGGGATAATTTTTCACAAAGGCAGGGGTAGTACAAAAATAGTTGGCGTATTTTTTGTTATACTTCCATCTGAGGAACTGGAGGTCGTCCGGACTTAAATAATTTGTTTTGATATTTGCCCAGAAGCAGTTGTAGCGACTGTAGTCATACTCATTGGTTACCAGCCCTGCCTTGAGTAATTCTTCACGCATACCGGTCTTCGGGTATGGCGTGAGTATCTGGTCCGCAAAGAAGTCTATCTGTAACTCTTCAAAAAACTTGTAGTTCATCGCAATATCTTCTTCTTTGTCGTTCGGATTCCCAATAATCATCCCGCCGACAATCATAATATTATACTCCTGAAGTCTTTTAACGGCGAGTTTGGTCTTTTCAATAATGTTCCCCTTCTTCATAAGCCTCAAATTTTCTTCTGAGGCATTTTCGATACCAAGAAAGACAATCCGGAAACCAGCCCTTGCCATTTTTTCAACAAGAGTTTCTGAAGATGCAATTCCTGTGCTGCTTGCCTGAATAATGTAACGGATATCATTGTGCCCCGCATCTGTGATAGCATCACACAGCGCCTCAAATCCCTTAATATCTAATGTAAAATTATCATCAGAAAATATAATAAAATTCGCACCCTGTTTTTTTGCGTTTGCAATATCTGCAAGTATCCTTTCAATACTAAATCTCCGGAAGGTTTTACCATACATCTTGTCCATACTGCAAAAATTACACGGCATAACACACCCGCGGGAGGACTCTACTATGTCAAGCGTGAAACCATAATACCGGTATCCCTTCCATATCCGCTTAGAACGGTCTGGAAGCTTTATTTTAGCCAGGTCTTCCAGGGGACGCGGCGCATTATGGATAAAACCACCTCCGTTCCGGAATGAAATGCCCTGAACAGTTTCGACAGATTTCTTGCCGTCCAAAGCCTCGGTCAATTCATTGAAACACAAGTCCCCTTCACCACGTATAAAGAAATCGAAAGGGTCTGATTCATTGCTCCGCGCCAGTTCATCATACATCAGCGTAACATGGTAACCTCCCAGAACGATTTTAATATTTTTATCCAGACTCTTTATTAAACGAGCAATCCTTCGTGCTGTGGCGAACTGAAAACTCATGGCCGTCAGGCCAACAACATCTGGCCGGTATTGCTTAATCAGTTCCTTAACAGTGTCGGTAATTTGCTCCCTACGCAAAATAAGATCGGCCAGATAAACATTGTGGCCTTCAATATTGCCCGCAATTGAAGAAATCGCAAGGTTAGGTGGTTTCCAGCGCCGCGCATTAAAATGCGGCGCGCAATCCGGCATGGACATTAAAAGTATATTCATAAGTTTTTTTGCCTGTTTTTAAGTGTTTTCAGATTCTTTGCTTTTCTTGATTCTATCAATAATTTCAAGGCTTTCAAGGAAATATAGTTTTTGTCTGCCGTTGTTTGTTTTAATCCGTTTTTATCCTTAAGTACAACATAAAATTTCAAGAAAAGGATAGCGTTGTACATTGAAATAAGCATAATTAACCCTGTGAAATTTGTCTAAAAATTTAGGTGTAAACATCTCTGGTCAATGCGTTCAAAGATACATCACGAAGGGGAAATAGGTAATCCATATGACGGGGGGCCTACATCCTGGGAGAAATTCCCTAATAGTGCAGTATAAGGGTAATCCGAAATCCACGTGGAAAACTGACAACAAACGTTTTCCGGTACACCGACTTACGAAAATGGGATTACTCTCATTTGAACAACAACTTCGTACGGGATAGACTAAAGCATGATAGGGTACTATTCTTTTCTTTGTGTGAGAGCAACACTATGGGGTCGCTAACTACGGGAAAGACGTATGGTTTAAAAAGAATACAGTGATAGTTGTTGGTGCCGCACAGGTAAAGTTACCAACTACCATCCCCTGCAAAGGGGTAATTATAACCACTAAAAAGAAACCGCAAAATCGTCGTATAACAAGCTGAATAAAAAAGGGTTACACATCAGTTAATTCATTTGTTTTGGGGAGGAACATCCGTTTTAAGATAAGGGTATTATCACAATATCTGCAATGAGAAACTGGTGAAAATGTCAGAAGAGGATTAATCTTGCCGATAGGAAGATTTTAATTTGATACGAAAAAGATCAATGTATCATGAAAACCGGCGTTTATAGAATAAGAGCCTTGTTCGGAACAAGGCTCTTATCATGCAAATGGCGAGGCCGACGGGACTCGAACCCGCAACATCCAGATCGACAGTCTGGTACTCTAACCAATTGAGCTACGGCCCCAGAATTTCTTCTTTGGTGAACTTTACATCAATCAAAACACATTGACAAATGCTTGATAAAGCTAATTTAAACTACCGATGAACAATGGTGGGCGATATAGGACTCGAACCTATGACCCCTTGCTTGTAAGGCAAGTGCTCTAGCCAATTGAGCTAATCGCCCTTAAAGATTTAAAATTATATCATCCCGTTTTTTATGAGTCAACAGAATTTTAACGTTTCCATGTAATGGGTAAAAAAATGAGTATTAAACCATAAATTTCTAATCTGCCAAGCAGCATACAAAAACTCAGCACCCACTTTCCTGCATACGCAACATCTGCAAAATTAGCCATCGGACCGACCTTTGCCAGGCCCGGTCCGCAGTTTGCCATGCATGTTGCCACAGCAGAAAAGGCGGTGATAATATCAGTATCTAAAGCCATCAATGCGAGAGAACATATACCAAAGAAGCCTAAATATACGACAAAAAACACGGAACTTTCTGTAATTATTTCTTCATTCACGGATTCACCATTCAGCTTGACATGCTTTACCATGCGCGGTCTTAATATCTTGCCGAACTCACGCATGCTTGATTTTAGCAGCAGTAATATCCTTACACATTTGATAGCACCTCCTGTTGACCCTGCGCATGCGCCAATAAACATGAGCAAAACCAGCAAGAACCGGCAGGAATTAGGCCACAAATCAAAATCAGCACTAGCATGACCTGTTGTCGATGATGCTGTTATTACCTGAAAAAAAGCATATCGAAAACAATTTCCTAAATCATTATATGAAACACCTTTTATTCCACCAGTAAATAGTTCCGGACGGCTAAAATACAGGGTTAACGCAATATATACAATGGCCATCAAGACCAAACCCGCGAAAAATTTGAGTTCAGAGTTTCTCAGAACTTTTTTGAATTCTTTTCGAAAGCACTGATAATAAAGCGAGAAATTACAGCCACAAATAAACATGAAAGTAGCGATCACAATTTCCATGTAGAGGCTGTTATAGTATGCAATGCTTGTGTTTTTTGTTGAGAACCCGGCGGTTGATACCGTACTGAAGCAATGGCATATTGCATCAAAAATTGGCATACCTCCGAAAAAGAGCATGAGTATCATAGAGGCCGTTACAATAAGATATATAATCCAGAGGAGTTTTGCTGTCTCGCCAATCCTGGGTTTCAATCTATCAGTCGTAGGGCCACTCACCTCTGCGCTAAAAAGCTGATAACCGCTAATACCCATAGCGGGAAGCAACGCAACAAAGATGACAATAATTCCCATGCCGCCCAACCACGCCGTAAACGCCCGCCAGAAAAGGATGCTGTGCGGTAATACCTCGACGTCTTTAAAGATAGAAGACCCGGTTGTAGTAAAACCACTGGTCGTTTCAAAAACTGCATCACAGTATGTTGTGCATACGCCGGAAAACCAGTAAGGGAGGGCGCCCAGAAAGATACAGATAACCCAGCTGAACGTTACAATAGCTATGCTGTCCCGAATGCCAATGTCACTTTCTTTTTTCCTTAAAAATGCCTTACTTAAACCACCCAGAATGCCGGTAATGATAATTGTGTAAATAAATCCCCACCCTGCAGCATCGTCCTTGTAATAAAAAGCAACGCCAAGGGGAACAAGGAGGATACCTGCCAGCATGAGCACAAGATTACTGACGGTATATAAGACAATGCGTATATTCATATGCTCTCTGGATATAATTTAATGGATACTATTGGGAATCATCATGGTGATATGCACGCGAGGCAATGTTTAATTTTTTTTGAAACCAAAAAGGGATTGAACCTTTTCGATGGCGTTCGGAAGGGCAAAAACTATAACACTCTCACCGGGATACACAATGGTACTTCCAGTCGGTATCTGCATCATTCCATTACGTACAACAGCGCCGAGAATAGAACCGTGAGGAAAGGAGATATCCTTGAGTGGTTTATTGACTATTTTTGAATTTTCCTCTGCTATTAATTCCATAGCCTCGGCTTCGCTATTCTGAAATTTTACAACCGACAGGGTACGTCCGCGCCGAATATGTTGTAGTATAGAACCCACAGTAATCAGTCTCGGATTTATTACAATATCCATACCGAGTGAATTAATAATGGGTACAAACGCAGGATCTACCGTAAGGACAATTGCTTTCTTTGTGCCAAGCCTCTTTGCCAACAGGGAAGAAAGGATATTGGACTGTTCATTTTCTGACATAGCAACAAAAAAGTCTGCAATATCAACAGAAGCTTCTTTCAGAAGATCAATGTCAAGGGCGCTTCCCTGAAGCACGATCGTTTTATCAAGAACAGTTGCAGCTTGTTGTGTTTTTTCTCTATCAGGCTCAATTATCGTAACACCAACCTTTTGATCTTCCAGTTTCTTTGCAAGTTCAAGACTCGCGCGGTTGACGCCATAGAGAATAACCTTTTCCACTTCATCCGCCCGTCGATTAACCATCGGAAGAAAATAAGGCAACGCCCCCTTCGCTACGAGTACGAAAATATTATCGTGAGGCATTAATTTGGTTTCTCCCGTCGGGATAACCATCTCTTCGCTGCGCTGGATGGCAACAATAAGAAAAGAATCGGATACCTCGACTTCCTTGAGTTCCGAAAGTTTTTTTCCTACGATAGGCGCATCGGCAGGCACGCTAAATCCCCTTAAGAGTATATCTCCCTCAGTAAAATCAGCCACATAAATAGCTCCGGGAGTTCCTATAATATTAAGGATAGAGTTAATAGTAATTGTTTCTGGATTTACCACATGATCAATGTGGAATCCCTTCTGGTGTAAGACCTCCAGATCACCTGAAAACTCTGGGTTTCTTATCCTGGCAATCTTGGTTTTTACGCCATAATTGTGCGAGAGTATACATACCACCATATTAATCTCGTCACTATTCGTAACTGCTAATACAAGATCCGCACTTTTTATTCCGGCTTCTTCCAGTACGGTAGGTGAACTTGCGCTTCCCGACACAACAAAGACATCCAATTTTTCACTAATCCGCCGTACGAGTTCCAGGTCTCTTTCGACTACAGATATGTCATGTCCTTCTTTTGATAACTGTTTTGCCAAATTAAATCCCACTGCACCTGCACCGACAATAACAATTTTCATGCTCTTTATAAATCCCTTACCTGTGATTATTTTTTATCATCACTGTTGACACTATGCTCCAATTCTGCATTTTGACTTAATGTTTTTGGGTTAGCTAATTCTGCCAGGCATTGTTCGTGTAATTTTTGAAAACCCTGTTTGAATTCTTCTCCGCCGAAATTTGGATCTTCTGTCCTGAAACCATCGAGAAGACCCTTCACATTTTCACACTTTCCCTGTTCAAACATGGCATTGGCAATATCCAAACGGCTTTGCCAGCATATTTGGCTGTTTTGAGGCGTCTCTCTCATCCAATTTGTACACCACTCCAGGGCGTGGTCATATTGTTTCATCTCTTTTAGGCACAGAATGAGTTCTGTCTTTATCGTATTGTCGCTTGAGAATCGCTTTACCAGTTCCTCATAAAGAACTATTGCCTTTTGCCAATCCTTAAGGGTGAAGAGCGTCTTTGCCAATTTTATCCTGGTCTGCGCAATCTTTTCCTGGAGTTCCGGCTGTTTTGAATATTCAGAAAGCTGCTTCTCAAAAACTATCTCTGCCCTTTTATAGTCCTTACTGGTATAAAAGGTATTTGCTATGATATCCATAATATCAAAATCTGCCAGTTTGATATTAACCAGGGATTCTGCCGCTTGATCTGCCACCCGCTTATCCACATCCTGAAGCGCCTTTATCAATGATTCTACAGATTTTTGATTTCCCATTTGCCTTAATGCTGTCACCGCAGATTCACGAACCCGCGCGCTGGTATCGGAAAGAAGTTTTATGAGGGAATCAACGCTCGACAGGTCGCCAATTTTTCCCAAACTATCAGCAGCATACCAGCGTACACGCTCCTGCTCGTCATTCAAGGCTGCGATCAGAGGCACAACAGAACGGTTATCACGAATTTTCCCAAGTGCAGCCGCCGTACACTCTCTTATTTGTGATTCCTTATGGGTTAATAAACCGACCAGGGATTCTACTGCACGTGGATCCCCAATTTGACCAAGTGATTCTATAATTGCACACACAATAGACAAATTGGTATTATTTTGTAGCGATGAGATAAGAGACTCTTCCGCCTCAGATTTTCCCAGTTTACCCAGTGCCCTGGCAGCCTTCTCTCTTACGACAGGACTTTCATCGTCAAGCGTACCGATCAACGGTTTGACTGCCCTCTCATCCCCTATCTCGCCCAGGGTCTGAACCACCTCAATCCGTACCTCTTCCCGTTCATCAGAAATTGCATTGATTAAGACATCAACGATAGCGGGGTCTTTCATCTTTGCTAATTCTTTTGCAGCAAATATTCTTACATCTGGATATTCACTCTTCATGGCTTCGATGAATGGCTTTGGATCTGTCTTGTCTGTCCAAATTTCAAGGAATTTGATAGATTTTTGCGCCACTTCAAGTTTTAATTGGTCATTTTTTACCTCTAATTGCTTAGTGTTTTCTTCCTCTTTTAATACAATATCTTCTAGCCATTGTTCGCGTGTCTTTGCTTTGTTGCGAATCCACCACTCCTTCCACCATGCAGAATCATTGTCATTCTTCTGTTTTGTAATCTTTTCTAATGATTTCATAGCAACTTCTCTTACCCCCCGGTCGTCTATCGCAAGAACTTTAATCAGTGGGTCAACAACATCCCTATCATTAGTATTACCCATCGCTTTTGCCAATAACATTTTTGAGTTAAGAGACCGCTTGGGTTCTAATACTGACTCCGACATCTTCTTGAGAGCTGTTCTTGTTCGCAACATTCCCAATGCCCCTGCAGAGGCATTCTGTATTGGAACTGCGTCATTATCGAGCAAATCAATTAAAACATTTGTTGCACGGTCGTCCCTTGCGAATCCAAACGCTTTTATAACTGAAATTCTGACGTCTTCCCGCTCCCTGTCATTCTTGAGTATAGCTATCAGGGGTTCTTGTGCTTCCAGAAGATTTAATCCCAATAAAGAAACTGCCGCAGAACTCCGTATTGTGGAGTCATCGGAATGGAGTTGTTCTGTCCATTCATCTACTTTACGACGAAATTCTACATCCGCCTTCGGTTCTACCTTTTCAATCACAATCTTTCCACGGATGGATGAACACCCTATCATACCGGAAAAAACTGCTGAAAGAAGGAGCGACAGGCACAGCGTTATTTTAAAGTGATTTTGCATATATAGCATGATTTATAATTTATTTGTACGCCCAAAACATTCACTTATCAGTAATATTTGTATGAAATTAAAGAAGTATGTGGCGAGAGTGCAATGTTGTTACATAGTTGGATTTTAAAATGTTAGCAAATTCTCTTTTGCAGGTCAATATAAAAGATAATTCAATGGTTCTTTTAAATCTTCAAATGATTTTTTCTTCAGACTTTCTCTATTAAATGTTGAACACTGTCAATAAAATTGCTATGATTCCCAATCGTTTTGTTATCTGGTTAGTTTTGTATGTCTGAGGAGAATTATTAAATGCGGGGAAAACTGATTGTTATAACCGGTATTGATGGCAGTGGAAAGACGGTGCAAACAAAGCTTCTTTGTGAGCACTTATTAAAGGAAGGGTACTCGGCAGTTGTTACAGATTTTCCTCAGTATGGTAAAACTTTTTTTGCGGACATGGTTACCAGATACCTTACGGGTGAATTTGGAAGTGCAAACATGGTTAGTCCATATCTTGCTGCGCTTCTCTATGCAGGTGACCGATGGGAATGTAAGGAGCAAATTGAAACATGGCTCAATGAGGGGAAGATTATTGTCTCAAATCGTTATGTATGTGATAACAAGGCCCATCAGGGCGGAAAACTTAGTTCTTCCCAGGAGAGAGAAAAGTTTTTTCCGTGGTTAGATACGTTAGAACACCATATCTTCCGCATCCCACGGTCAGACCTGAACATTTTATTATATGTGCCGGCAGATATCGCTTACAAACTTATCGAAAAAAAGGAGCAACGGGCATATCTGGGCGCCGAAAAAAAGGATATCCATGAAAAGGACATAAACCACCTAAAAAACTCGCAACAAACTTTTTTGGATATTGCAATGAAGGAAAAAGGCTGGGTGGTCATCAATTGCACACAAAACAACGCATTGTTGCCAGAACAGGTAATCGCTAGTAAGGTGTGGGAAGCAATTCAAAATATTATCGGGTAAAAGAGTACTATCTATTTCACAAGCTTTGTTTTTAATTACCCCTTACTTCTTTTAACATTTTTGAGTTATTTATCATAACTTACACATTGCTTGCTATAAATTGTCACGGAGTTTCAACAACCGTTTTGCAAGAAGCGATTTGTAAACTTCACACGCCACAAAATTCATGATGCAATATTTTATTGTTCCTTCCACAAAAATACTGTCTATTTCCTCAACGCAGTAACAGTCATTTCCTGGTTTCCTCATAAACGGACACCGTCTTTTTAAAGAATTTCGTATATTTCTTCTCATTTTACACCGCCTTATCTTCTCAAAAGGTTAATGAATTATTTAACGGTAAACAACCCCCTCCCCAGGATGGGAGGGTTCGGGGGAAGGGGAGGGGGTGTTTGACCTGCAAACAATTACAGTTTACGCCTTACGCGTTTATCTGCCTTACTTTAAATCCCTTGTGCATGAACACGACTTGTATATTTCACATTCATGGAAATTTCTACCACAGTAATAAAGCATTCCATTCACACTTCCACTATCCAATTTTACGCAGTAACACTGATCAGTTGGTGGTTTTTTTAAATAAGGGCATAGCCTCATCTCCGAATCCACATTTGTTTTATTTTCCATCATTGTCACCATGGTAATTACTCGTTATTTATTTACCTCACGGGTAATGAAACGTTTGCCAGGCTGAAACTTCGAGTATGTTCAATAAATTTTCTCCCCAGATCAATAGCCACCTCATATTCAGACTTTTTTAAACACTTCTGGCATTCAACATAGTTGTCATGTTGTCGTAAATTAGGTAATATACCGCTTTTGTCTATACACATCCCCGTTTCTTGCGATTGTTTAATGACCTGATAATTGCTGGTAAATATTTTGAATTTTTCTACATTGCCACAGTATGGACAAACAAAGAATCTATTTGTTTTCATTTTTCCCTTATCTCCTATTATCAATATCTATCCTGTTCTGCTCGTATGGTGAAGAGTTCAGTTTCATACGTTTTGAAAGAAGAGAACGATAAATCTTGCACTCCAGAAAATTTCCCGTGCAAAAATGTATTGTCCCATCCATAAAAAGATTATCTATTTCATCCACACAATAACAATCGTTGCTGGGTGGTTTCTGCATAAATGGGCATCGCCCTGAAAGGCGATTGTTTCTTATTATTTTTTCCATAAAACTCCCGTATATTTTATTTATAACAACTGTAATCCTACTTTATAGCGTAACGTTTGACTTTCTTTCATTTTTCTATAAATAGATGACCATGACCTTTTCGCATAGACAACCGGTATCCTCCGGTTAAAGGCACATTTTTTTATTTTATTCGCAAGATTATGATTCACATAATCGTACAGCACAATGATAAAATCAACGGTTTCCGGAATGCCCCCATTAATTTTCTGTCCGCTTCGTCCTGTTACATGGCGAATATAATCGACCCCCAGTTTATCAAGCTCCCTTGGAATGTTTCCGAGATGATCTCCACCTACAATGAGTACAAACATTTTTCATTATCCTTTTTCACGGAAAACCTTGCTGTACTGTTCGGGTCACACCCTC
>JAHFOW010000223.1 GCA_023261465.1 Planctomycetota bacterium | reverse complement strand
TAAATTCGGCTCAATTGAGGATGCCAGGGTATTCTGTAAAAACTTCTTTACCTGGTACAATGGAGAACATCATCATTCCGGCATCGGACTCCTAAAACCAGAAGATGTCCACTATGGACATACGGATCAAATTATGAAAGAACGTTGTCTTGTCTTAAAAACCGCCTTTGAAAATCATCCTGTCCATCCTCCCGATACGATTCCCGCAAAAGGATGGAGCGATAGATTTTTTTGCCGGATTTTGATTTGTTCTCTACAATATGCATGTCCACTATAATATATCATATTGTTTAATATTGTAAAGCATAATATTGATTATAAATAATATATTAGTGTCTACGTGTTTGTGTGTAAATTCTTACTTAATACCTTTACTTGAAATGGGTTATATAAATACTACGGGGGTGAACATCCGTTAAAAGTCTAAATATACAAACAATATTAATTTTGTTTGTCAAGTTTTTTTATGTTCGTTCTTGCCACAAAGACACCAAGTTACAAATTAATCACAGATTTCAAGAATATTTATGTGGTGTTTGAACGGCAACTCTAGAGATCGGTAGAAAAAGGGCAATTATTCAATCCATTTTATCAAAAAATGAAAATTCCCATGCATAAATCTAATGGTTGGGGAATTTTCAATCTTGACTTATTTGCGTATATTTGTAATATGTAATTATTATTTGTTAGATTTTTTACTCTATTCTGTTTTTGTTCATGTAAATTTTAATCTTTTTTGTAAGGAGGCCGTCATATGCAGAGTTTTAATAGAAGAAGGCTTTTGAAGACCTTTGGTATATCAGCGATTGCTCTGGGGTTAGGTTCTACCCTGGGCGCTTTGAAAAGGGGTAGAGCTGATGATGTTGATTGGTTTCAAAGTATTAATCGGATAAAAGATCCGCTAACACTTACCCCTAAAGAAAAAGGACATGCCCCTTTTGTGCAGATACCGGGTGTTGCAAAGAGCGGTGAACCATTTATGGTAGATATTCAGATTGGCGAAACCCTACATCCCATGACTGTTGGCCATTATATTCAGTGGATAGAGGTATATATGGGGAATGACCTGATTTCACGCGTGGAATTTTCCTCCTTATGTCCTCAGGCAAAAGTAACGATTCCGGTAGCAGTCAAAGAGTCGTCCACTTTACGCATTTTGAGCCGTTGCAATTTGCATGGTATCTGGGAAACGGTGAAAACGGTTGCTGTTTAGTAACAAATCGGGCACGGACAAACAAAGTTTGTCCGTGCCACCCTGAAAACCTCCATAAATAAAATTGTTACTAAAATTGAAATTCCTTACCCTGAATTATGAAAGATAAGATTTACGCCTACTTGAAATTACAAAAAGGCGGTATTGGTAGTAGCGAACTTGTAGAACAAGTATTAAAAATCAAAGGCGCCTCATCAAATATTAGCGAAAAGCTCATCGGCGCCGCACTTGTTGGCGACCGCAGGTTTGCGCTCGACGAACAACACCGATGGAAGATTATCGAACGAATCGGTACTCCACTTTCAGAGTCAGAGTTTGTTTTTCTGAGTGTTTTGACCGTTGACACAGCAAGGGGAGCGAAAGTAATTGTTGAGATAAGCGCGCAAAAAACAAGGGATGACAAGATAATAGACCGTCTTCACGCCGTTATCAACCCCGGTTCAGTAATATTACCAACCATGCCGTTACCGGAAGAATTTACTCAGGCGATCAAAGAAGGAGTAGCGCTGGAAAAGGCCGTTCAATCTTTCTGTAATTTCGCAGGAGAAGCTGTTTTGGTCGGTTATGATATGCTGCCTTTCATAAAACAACTCAACGGAATGCTTGCGGGAACGCATGAAACTATGGAAAACGCTTTTCTCTGTCTGAAATTTCTGGCAAAGCGGCTGATTCCCAATCTTCGTCCAAAATCCATACATGACATTGCCTCGTTTTATAAACTTACCAGGGTAGACAACTGCCGTACAGAAAAGGAAGTCGGTTTAGTCGCTGACATATTTTCCAGATTTACGGAATTGTTAAAGAAACAAGGCATTGATACGCTGGAAAAGGCGTTGGAGTTTCAATACCCTGATATTGATTCTGTTGATTTTAGTAAATACGCCTTTGATAAAGCTTTTCTGTGGGTCATACCTCAAAAGCCGGGTATTTACAAAATGAAGGATAAGGCAGGAGCGGTGATTTATGTGGGCAAGGCGAAGAATCTGAGGACACGGATAAATTCCTACTTCTGGAATACTGCCGACCGTCTGCAAAAGGTGGCCGAACTCCTGAATACTGTTTACTCTATTGAATATGAAGAAACAGGCTCTGAACTTGCGGCAATGCTCATGGAGTTCAGGTTGATAAGGCAATTGCAACCAAAATTAAACCAACAACTCGAAGTACATGAAAGGGCTGCCAGGTATGGCAGTCTGAAAAATTTTATCGTCATAGTGCCTGCTTCGCTGGAGAGCAGTCTGGTATTGTTTTTCATCAGGGAAAGAGTTCCCCTGGAATTCTATGAGATTTTAAAGGACGCCGTTAACTTTGCGGATGTTGAAAATATTTTAGATGCCCTGTATTTTAATACAACCCTGACCCCACTCTGCGAAAAGGGGGATAATGATTTTCAAAATGAATATGCCCTTACCGATATAGAACAGGGTGAAATTGATATTGTAATGAGCTGGGTAGATACAAATAAAGACTACGTAAATTACATCAATGTAGATTCTGTAAGCAGTAAAAATGCTTGCTTAAAACTTATCCAGGATTATATTCGGGATGAGGAGACACCCCGGAAAAAACATTTTCGATGTGGGAGTGAAAATACGGTATCAATTTAGTTTTACGGAACTTATAATCGTCCCATCCAGTAGCCTGGTTTACGATTCAGGAAGGAATACGACAGGTTTCATTTAAATTTTGAGCGAGCTTCTTTAAACACTATGTTCGCTGGTTTTGTTTTGACCTTACCCTCTTTGCATGCTCGATAGCGGCATTCAGATTCCTCTATCCATAGCTTTTCTGTTTCTATAATCCTCTTCTTCGTCCAAACTACGTATAAGGTATTCTGCTAATTGTGCTCGTTCGCGGGGAGAAAGCCGGAGAGCTTCCTCTTCAATTTTTTTTATTTTTAATGGCATATATACACCTCCAACATGCTTGTATTAAAGCGTTGTATATTAACGCGGGTTAAAGGGTAATTTAAGCCATTTTTTTCCAATAGTTTCCAATACCTTTTATTTATCAAAACATTTCATCCAATCCTTCATGCATGCCCACACGATTGATTATTTTTTATCAGGCAATGCCTACCCTGCTTGGCTTTAAACAAACCTCTAATTTCCCCATTTCCTGAACAGAACTGAAAAGATTGTCAATTATAAACAGATTGTCCGGGAATTGGCTTTTTCATGAATTCTCATGTCAAAAGTCCTTATAAATCAATATCAGAATTTTAGCAATTTTGCATTCCCGGACAACCTGTCAAGGTGTGACCCCTTCTTTCCTCCCTTCCTTCTTTCCGGTTGACCGCCATGTTAGATGCTGGTGTCAATTGGAAGAGTTTCACCATGTAACTCCGAAAGAGTGGTGCCGAACGAAGGATTATACGTTCTCGCGTACTCCATGGATACGAACGGAATGCGGAACTTGGCGGTGTGTCTTCGGCGAAAGACATCTTCAACGCAAACTTTGATAGTAACTAAGCCATTTCGTGGGCTCGGGAAGCAGCCTCCCCAACTATCGGACTGCTCGAAGTACACGACACCATTTGTAGATTGGCCGGTCTGGAGGAAGGTGGTGGCCTTGCCCGGCGAAAGAGTGCCTCGTTGTGTAAGGAACGGAAACACCTTGATGTTGCCCCCAATTGCGGCTTGGAAGTCCGCTAGCGCCACAGCTTGATTCCGAAGCCAGAACCACCCCAACGAATAGCGGAACCATTGGCGGCTGAACAGGTGAAGGTGCCAGTGATAGCCAACCGATACGTTCTCGATGCTTGAGGCGGCAGAGCCTACATTTGCAATTACCAAGTAGAGCGTAATACCTGTGCGATGAACTTCATGGTCTGCGTGTTCTTTCCCGACGGGAAACGTGCAACAGAAAGTCGGACCGTCGATAAGCGATAAGCGAAACTTTGGCTTCCGGCGAAGCGCAGAAAATATGCCGCTAACCCAACCGAAAGCAATAGTCACTATGAAAATGGCAAGGCTGACAACGCCTTGATTGTCGTTCGCCCATTTGCTGGCCTGCGCGTAATAGTCAGCGAGGAGAGTAAGCATCCAACTTTCTATTAGACTTCCCAATTATCATATTATCTTACGTCAATTATACAATATATTTCCCGGTTTTTACTAAGATACATAGCATATTACTTCGTTC
>JAHFOW010000222.1 GCA_023261465.1 Planctomycetota bacterium | reverse complement strand
TTTTATCTTTACACGATGTTTACGGTGTAATAATCAACTAGACCTTGTCGAAAAGGAAAAGATAAAAGAAAAAATACCCTCGTATGTTTATTTAACCCACGAAAAATTTGAGATATGCCCACACTGTGGCCGGGTATACTGGTGTGGTACGCACCGAACAAATATATTAAACAATTTGCAAATAATACTGAATGACAAGGTTGGTTTTGAAGACTGAAGGATGGGAGAGGTTTCCGTGCGCATACAAATTATCTCATCAGGGTGTTTTTGTTCGATTCAAGGTATGAGCATAATACTGCAGGGATAGCGTATTATGGGTTTTTTTTACCCCTGAGAAAACTGTCCATATCAGCCTGGATGCTTGGGCTGTCAATCTCTTTTGCCTTGTTATAGCAGAGGATACAGATATCGCCTTTCGCAGTGGTCATTTTTTTCCACTCGTCTTTTTCGCCCAGATAGCGTCCACATTTCCAGCAATTTGCCATAGTATATGTTCCTCTATCGTAATATGTTAACAAATATTTCAATAAATTTTTCAACAAGATATGCCAGGTACTCGATATCGATGTACGCCTCGGCATTCTTGTCGAGAAAGAGTTTACAACTGGCGGGGAATTCTTCATCGGCCTCCCAGAAGCAGAGATAGAGGGGCACGCGTGGCAAGAGATTAAATCGCCAGACATAATCAGCCTTCATCTTGCCCGAATCTGCTATACCACCCATTTCAATGCAGCGTGACTTTAATGTACGGGTGTTTTTATTAAAGGTATCTGCAATTTTTTCTTCCGCATTTCTTTGAAATGCCTTTACATGGGAGGCAGTATTGGGGAAGTGTCCCAGCGTAACCCAATTTTCTGTGAGCGGTGCATTTCCCTTTCTGCGAATGTAGTCATAGATAATTATCTTTGACCACGAATCATGACTATACGAGTCATTTTCGTATAACCCTTCCTTGCGTATTTCGTAAGGTTTGTTCATCATCGTAAGTTTTATAACTTCGTTTCCGTTATGAGACTCATAGTTTCCACCGATAATGTTCGCGACCTCTTTGAAGTTTGCACAGGTAGCTTCCTTTTCTAATTCGATGCTGACCCGTTCATAGTTGTCGTCAAGGGTACCGTCGATTGTTTTGGTGGGCGATTCCTTGTTTTCACCGGTAATATATGGACAATCCTGCAACTTGAGTTGCGCATTTTTTACCTTAAATGCAAAGGCGATGCAGGTGGGAACGCCGCATTTGCCACAATTGGTTTTTGGTAGTTTTTTGTATATGCCGATCATTTATTTGTAGTGAAAAAGATTCATACAGAATGAGCTTAAAAGTCTAACAGAAAAATTCATAGATATGCAAGGTAGAAATGATTCGCCGGGGAGATGATATCGTATGGCAGGAAAAACCTCTTATTCGATCAAATACTCTTCAGGAATAATATTCCCTCTCCCCATGATATTGCAGGGATCGAGCGTCTTTTTTATTATGGCCATTTCTTTTAACCCTGATTGGCCATACATTTCAATCAAGTAATCGTTTCGTATCTTTCCTACCCCATGTTCCGCAGAAATGGAGCCACCCCAGGCAATGATTTGCCTGGCAATGGCGCAGTAAAGTTGCCATCCCTTTTCGGCTTCTTCATTATTGTGTGGAAGAATGTTGGCGTGGAGATGATTGTCTGCGATATGGCCGAATATGCAATAGCGAAGACCAGAGTTCCTGAGTGTCTGCCGGTAGAGGTTTAAAAGGTCAAAATAATGTTCCTGCGGCACGGTGAAGTCGGTGCCTATTTTTGTCTGGCTGTACTGGCGTAGGATTCTGTTTACAAGGACGGGAATGGCGTGGCGAAAAGTGCGAAATTCTGTATGTTCTTTTGAACTCTTGCTAAACCAGCTTTCTTCGATTAATACCTGGTGTTTCTGACAAATCTGGTACCATTGTTCTGTGAGATTGTTTTCATAATTGCCGATAATTTCTTGCTCAAAAAAGATAGCGGAACATGCCTGTTGTGGTATGTGAGGATAGGCGGCGCGCAAAATCTCAATTGCATGGGAATCAAAGTACTCCAATGCGCTGGCGTCAATATGTCCTTTGACATGAGAGGCGCGGTTTATGAGGGATATATTTCTGGCATGGTGTGCAAGCTGCCACGCATTTTCCTCGCAGTCAAAAAAGACAATGCCACTGAAATATTTTCGTGGTTGAGGAATGAGTTCAACTTCAATTTCGGTAATGACTCCCAGAGTCCCTTCTGACCCGATAAAAAGATCAAGGGCGCTCATGGACGGTGTCACATAATAACCAGCCGAATGCTTCCCCTCCGGTAAACGATAGTGGGGTAATTTCAATTCGAATATATTCCTTGTGCCATGTAAACAAAGCCGGTTTTCCTTGTCGGCAATATATTCACCACGTCTAAGTTCCAGAATATCTCCCGTTGAGAGGACAACCTTTAGTCTTCTTACCCATCGGCGCGTTGCCCCATATTTGAATGTACGGGCGCCTGATGCGTTAGTAGAGACACTGGCGCCTATAAATGCATTTTGTTCTGTAGGGTCTGGCGGATAAAGGAGCCCTTTTGCAGAAACGGCTTCTTGCAATTCTTTCAGGGTAAGGGCGGGTCCGGTTATTGCATAGCCAGAACCTTGATCTGTTTGTTGAATATTTCTGAGCTTGCCCAGTTTTTCCGTCGAAAGGACAACTCCGCCAAAAGGTATCCTTCCTCCGACAACGCCCGTGCCGTTCCCTGCAATGGTTACCGGGGTGTTTGTACGACGTGCCTCATCCATGATCTGTATAACTTCATCCTCATTTTCAGGAAACACTATCTCACGTGCAAAGCCACCCGCGAGATTAGAGGCGTCTTTCAAATATGTTTTTATGATGTCTGGTTCTGTGCTGCGAAGCATAAAGTATTGTATAATCTGGTTATGTGGTCTTTTATCTTTTGATCGTTTATTCTTGTAGTGGTATTTTCCGGTGAATTCTTAAATCCGTTAGTAAAATCTTATTGAACATGGTACTTACTTTAAAAGTTAAAGTAAAGGTGTAAATGCGGTTTGCTGTATTGAAAGCAGTGTTAAAAGATAGATAAAATCACTTTTGCCTTATAAACCTCTTATTGATTAAATTGCATTTAAATTTCTTTCCTTTTGTGGATGTTTATGGCTTTGTTCATAGTGATGCCATTTTGACTAGGATGTTTTCCTGAAAGCTAGCCTATTTTGTAGGAAATGTGCTTGTAAAAATTACAGGAGTTGATACATTATGAGTGGATATAGCATTAGCCATAGCGCTTGCTATTATCACAACGGAAGTAACATCCAACACTGTTACAGCTAATATTTATGCTTTGGTGGTTTGTAAAATTAACGTTTAATAATAGTTAGTATCTTGGTAAAAATTGTAGCGCCAATCCCTTGTGGCTGGCAATAAACCCTTTAAACGGATTAAACTGTTTAAGCCGTTTAATCTGTACAAACGGTTATAGGGATAAACACCCCGCGCTACGCATTCCGACTCGTTCGGGTTAGGAATAAATATGTTCGAAGAAGTTGTAATTTTGAGTGGTGTAAGAACAGCCGTGGGTAAATTTGGTCACGCATTTAAGGATATTTCTGCCCCTAAACTAGGGGCTGTTGTAATAAAGGAAGCTATAAGGCGGGCTGGTATCCAGGTACAACAACTAAATGAAGTTATCATGGGTAACGTAATTTCTGCAGGGATTGGCCAAAACCCTGCCAGACAGGCCGCAATCTATGCGGGAGTGCCGGTTGAGGTAGGTGCATTTACCGTGAACAAAGTATGTGGTTCAGGTCTCAGGGCAGTTATGCTTGCAGCACAGATTATAAAGGCAGGGGATGCCGACATCATTGTTGCCGGTGGAATGGAGAACATGAGCGCCTCTCCACATTTGATAAGGAGTCTGCGGTGGGGTATGAAATTTGGAGATACCTCCTATTACCGATGCAATGATATATGACGGGATATGGGATGTTTACAATAATTTTCATATGGGAGTTACCGGTGAACTTGTGGCACAAAAATACAAAATAACCAGAAAGGAGGCAGATGAGTTCAGCCTGATGAGTCACCGGAAGGCAGTGCATGCAACAGAGAGCGGAAAATTCAAAGAAGAAATAGTGGCTGTTGAAGTGCAAGGTGTCAGTATAGAAAAGGATGAGGGAATAAGAGAAGATACATCATTAGAAAAGTTGTCAAAACTTCTTCCCATGTTTAAGAAAGACGGTATTTTAACAGCGGGAAACAGTTTGCAGCTGAGTGATGGCGCAGCCGCACTGGTAGTGGCTTCAGCAAGAAAAGCGGAGGAATTGGGGATAAAACCACTGGTCAGGATAATCGGTTATGAAAT
>JAHFOW010000221.1 GCA_023261465.1 Planctomycetota bacterium | reverse complement strand
GGCAGAGATACTGCTTTTCAAGGGTTTTGAAGATCCAACTTTACCCTTTACCTTTGCAGGGTATATCCTTGATTCATCAAGGCTCACGGGTGACTTCTTTGTTTTAGCGAATGGGGTTGACAAGGCGGTTACGCTGTCCTATTGGACGGGTGTTGATTCTAGTTTGATACATGGCACTATTACCCATGAGTACGCAACATATTCAGAAGGAATGTTAGCCTATTTCAAGCGGTTAAATGCGCGCATGAAACAGGAATTCCCTGATGCAAAATGGATATTGACCCCCTGGGTAATATACAATGAAAGTAGTAATGATGAATGGGTAAACCAAATAAAAAACAGACCGGATAGGGATGAATTGACTCCAAGCATGATATCCCAGGAGTCATCACTCAGTACCGCGTTTGTAGATGATAGCCGAAATTTTAATTCAGGCGTAAACCTTACGAAAAGTATGGTGGGTAGTAATCAACTTCAAAAAACTGATGAGTATACTAATCGTCTCTTTGCGGCAAAGGCCGGCATTAATGGTGCATGGTATAATTGGTTCGGGCGGTTTGGGAATGACCCAACGAACTTTGACAGTGTCACACTGGTTTATCCCCGATTGAAACTTGTCCGATGCATACCAGGATGGGATAACCTGAATAACGTCCCCCTTGGCAACCGGGCATGGGATGGGAATGTCTACCAGAGTCCGAAGAGTTATATTAGTAGTGATGTTATGTATTCACGGCATCCGAAGACAGGGAAGATTTTTGCTGTGTTTAATACACACAATGGAGTTATAAAACTTAATGCAGGAGAAACAGTAACTTCCATACAGCGCGTTGACGGTTATTTTGCAGAAGCAGGGGATGGGAGTGGCGATGTTGATAATTATGGCAATGAGATACGGCTAAAGAGTGTAGTTCCCATTGATGTCGATCCAATAAATAATCAGATTGCGGGCGTGGGGTATATTTTCACATTATCATCATCTACCATTCCGGGTGGTTCAGTAATAATTAACAGTGACGCTGCCTACACCAAATCTACGGCTGTTACCCTGACTCTTTCAGCTACGGATAATGTGGGGGTGACGGGTTATTATCTCTCTACCATCGCCACAAAGCCGACAGCCGCTGCAACAGGGTGGACGCCAGTTACTTCTGTGACCAGTTACAACGCCAACGTTTCGTATACCCTAAGCAGCGGGGATGGCGGTAAGACGATATATGCATGGTATAAGGATGCCTCTGGAAACGTATCAGGTACAGCAAGCGACTCAATTATATTGGACACGACAGCCCCTGTCATAACCATTACTACTCCTGCATCCGGTGGTACGTATACGGCAACGACCGGCACGATAAGTTTGGGGGGAAGTGCTACAGACAGCGGGAGTGGGATAATCAGTGTAACGTGGAGCAACGATAAGGGGGGGAGCGGCACGGCCGTTGGAACTACCAACTGGTCTACCTCTGCGATAAGCTTATCGAGCGGGGTTAATGTAATTACCGTAACCGCCAAAAACGGGGCAACCAACACGGGAACTGCTACTATTAATGTAACATATTCGGGAAGTGTCTCAGCGCCGACCGGTTCAATAATAATTAACAGTGACGCTGCCTACACCAAATCTACGGCTGTTACCCTGACTCTTTCAGCTACGGATAATGTGGGGGTGACGGGTTATTATCTCTCTACCATCGCCACAAAGCCGACAGCCGCTGCAACAGGGTGGACGCCAGTTACTTCTGTGACCAGTTACAACGCCAACGTTTCGTATACCCTAAGCAGCGGGGATGGCGGTAAGACGATATATGCATGGTATAAGGATGCCTCTGGAAACGTATCAGGTACAGCAAGCGACTCAATTATATTGGACACGACAGCCCCTGTCATAACCATTACTACTCCTGCATCCGGTGGTACGTATACGGCAACGACCGGCACGATAAGTTTGGGGGGAAGTGCTACAGACAGCGGGAGTGGGATAATCAGTGTAACGTGGAGCAACGATAAGGGGGGGAGCGGCACGGCCGTTGGAACTACCAACTGGTCTACCTCAGATATAAGCTTATCGAGCGGGGTTAATGTAATTACAGTAACCGCCAAAAACGGGGCAACCAACACGGGATCTGATACCATTACGGTAACCTATAACAATTTAATGGCTTTCTATAATTTTAACGAGGGGACTGGAATGACTGCCACTGATTTATCGGGCAGTGGCAATGATGGTACAATTAACGGCGCAACATGGACAACGGGTAAAATTGGAAAAGGTTTGAATTTCAATGGGACAAGCAGTTCTGTAACAATTCCACTTTTCAATTATAATGAGATTTCTGTTTCTGCATGGTTTTACAAAAACGTAAAAGATACAACAAATGCCGATAGTATAATTGGCGCATGGAGATGGAATTCGAATGTACAGCTACAAGAGGGGTACGAACTCCGGTTCCCTTTGGCGACTCCGGATACTTTGGAATTTACTGTTGTGACTCAAAATAAATCTGGCACTAAAACCGTGAAAACGATGAAATATAATATGGTTAATTCAGTTGGTACCTGGACCCACGTTACGGGAACATACAACAAGACTACGGGAGAACAGAAGTTGTATATGAACGGACAACCGGTTGGCAGCCAATTCCATCCAGCCGGGAACACGGTGGTTCCATTGGCATATTATCCAGAGATGAGAATAGGATATTCAAGGATCAATAATGGTTATTTTAATGGTATCATTGATGAAGTTCGTTTTTATAATAGGGCATTGAATGATACGGAAGCGCTTGACTTGTTCAACGCTCAATGAACAAGGTAATTCAGCATCATAATGTAATATAAGGTATACACCATTGTCTGGACAATTGAGTATGCCTCAGTCTATCTCTTAACACGCTTTCCAAATATTTATAGAACATCATGTGTTATCTTACAGGCCGAACGAATCTCTGGCTCAAAATGCGCCAGCGCCTTTTCTCTTCTTTCGGTGCGTTATTGACTCGTTGGAATGTGCTTTTCAGGACAGGCGCGTACGATTACTTTCCCATTGTGAGAAGTGGAAATAATTTCATCTCTAACAGGTTACTCACGAATATCAACATCACACCACAACTTCTCCATGTTTTCCGTTATTGACTTCCTCATAATTGGTACGGCCTGTCATACATCAATCTCATACCAGGATAATCTCCATTATCCAATATTTTTACTGTACCTCAATTCAAAGATAAAGAACCTATGAAAAGTTATAAATAGTTAGAAAATGCCATAATAATACTTGAATATTTCTGGTTTATGGCGTAACATAAATTAGAGGGAAATAGTTACCGCCGAGGATGTGGCAGACGCAGAAAAACACATGAAAAGAGGTAATTTCGTATACTATACTCTGTTTATCATCTGACAGACCCGCCGCGATTTCAGCGTTCTGTGGTGGGCTGACCTGTTATAGAAAAGTAAATTAATTAGGAGAAATACTTATGAAAAATAGAATTATTATTTTAGGGTTTATAGTAGTTCTGTTCATTCAAATGTCTTTGTCAAATCAAAATATATATGCCAATGATAGCTGGAAGAGTTGGTATTGCATATCATGGAAAGGCACTGTGGCGGAGAATATTAAATATGCAAAACAACTGGGATATGAGCATATTGCTATCCAGGCAGATTACAAACAGAGTTTTTATAAAGGCAACCCGGCTTGCGCTGGTCTCAAGTTTTTTATGATTGATCCCCAGTATCCAGCCGCCCAAATAAGTGGATACGAAAGTATTGTTGATACAACGAAAACCTTTACCCAGGAAGAGAAGGACTTTTACAATGCAAATGTTGCATGGAAAAGCAATGAACCATTTCCTAATAATTTAGCAACAGGCTGGCTGTATGACAATACAAGATTTAATATAGCGTGGGACTTGCAGCAACAGGCGGTCATAGATCGATTGGTGGAGGCAGAGATACAACTTTTCAAGAGTTATGAAGATCAAAGTTTGCCCTTTACCTTTGCAGGGTATATCCTTGATTCATCAAGGCTCACGGGCGACTTTTTTATTTTAGAGAACGGGTTAAACAAGGGGATTACGCTGGCCTATTGGACGGGTGCTGACTCTGGTTTGATACACGACGGTATTACTCATGAGTACTCAACATATACGGAAGGAATGATTGCGTATTTTAAGAAGTTAAATGCGCGCATGAAAGAGGAATTCCCTGATGCAAAATGGATATTGACCCCCTGGGTAATATACAATGAAAGTAACAATGATGAATGGGTAAACCAGATAAAAAACATGCCGGATAGGGACGAATTGACTCCAAGTATGATAACCCAGGAATCACCAAATAGTACCGCATTTGTTGACGATAGCCGAAATTTTAAT
>JAHFOW010000071.1:7774-13690 GCA_023261465.1 Planctomycetota bacterium | reverse complement strand
TTCATTGAACCTATAAGGAATTGAAACGAAGGGTAAGGCGCTAAAAGTTATCCCAATCGAGAGACTTTCATTGAACCTATAAGGAATTGAAACTTATACAAATGCTCGGAACGTCAACGGTGGAAGGTGCTTTCTTTGAACCTATAAGGAATTGAAACTAGACCTCGCCCTTGCCATCTCCAAAGCCCGTCGTGCTTTCATTGAACCTATAAGGAATTGAAACTGCAAACAGTTCAAGCCGATCAATACGTTAATTACTTTCATTGAACCTATAAGGAATTGAAACATGCCACCTGGATAAACCCCTATTAAAGCCAAGCGACTTTCATTGAACCTATAAGGAATTGAAACACCGCACGGCAGGCAGCGTGACGATAAAAATAGGTGCTTTCATTGAACCTATAAGGAATTGAAACGTTCAAGAAAATTGGCGGGGATATACATAAGGTATTCTTTCATTGAACCTATAAGGAATTGAAACCTGTTTGCCGGAGGTATTACCAAGCCGGAATATACGAATAATCGCGAGAAAGAAACTTACCAGTAAACTTAATAGCCAATGAATACAAGGCTTTTATGGATTTTGTATTTTTCACATTGGGGTGAACATCTGTTCCGTTGTCGTTGATAATCTATGCAATCTGTGGGTTTCTAATTTCTTCTCTGTACCCTTTGCATCCTCTGCGGTGAGCTACCACTTTTTGTCTGTTTTGTCTCTCTTTTCAATAAACCACCGGGTAATCCAGTCAGACTCCTTCATGATAATACTGCCGAGGATGGCGCTCAGTAATACATAAACACCGGTAAGGGATTTCAGGGGATATGGCAGGTCGTGATTCATCGTAACTATTCCTGCGAGGATGATGGAAAATTCACCCCTGGGAATGAGGCTAAAGCCAAGCCTCAGACTTGACTTTTTCGATAAAGCATATTTTTTACCAATAAAATAACCGCCGATTACTTTGCTGAAAGAGGTAACAATAAAGATAAATATACCAATCGGTATCAGGCTTCCTATATGCTTGTATTCGATCGACATCCCGAATGCAACAAAGAATATTGCCGTAGAGAACTGTTGAAAGGGCTTGATTGCCTCTGAAATTCTATGCCTTTGCTTTGTTTCTGACAGTACGAGTCCTGCAAGAAATGCCCCAATTGCCTCAGAAAGACCTATTCTGGATGCAGCGCCTGCAGAGAGTACGATAAGGGAAAGGATCAGGATTACGAATAATTCCGTGTGTTCTATATCAATGATCTTATCTATGAATTTTTTTGAGGTTTTCGAGAGCACGATGAAAAATGCAAAAAAGGCCGATGTCTTTAATAGGACAAAAAATATGCCTTTTACGTCAATGTGACCGTAGTTTATAATACCAACGAGACATGCCAGGAAAGAGGCGATAAACATATCTTCAAAAATCAAGGTATTGAGGAGGTATTCGGTTTCCGGATTTGCGGAACGTTTTAAATCAATGATAGATTTGGCCACAATCACGGAACTGGTTACATAAACAATCCCACCGAGGAGCAACGATTGTATCAGGTTGTATCCCAATAACCAGCCGAAAAATATGCCGATAGGAAAGTTAAAGATGAGATCGTAAGATCCTGAATAAAATATCTTCCTCTGGTTATTGAGGAGACTGCCAACGGAAAATTCAAGGCCAAACATGAACAACATAAAGATAATCCCCAGAGTGGCGATGAATTCTGTGATTATTGTAACGGGGAAGAAGTTTTGTAGGATCATCCCGACTATGATAAACACGGCAGTGAGCGACTGGTTGATCTTCGTTGCCAGCAAACCAGCAAAGAATAAGGCAATGAGGGAAATGCCTAATGAAAATACACTTTCATTGACAATCATTTTCTAAACGGTGTTTAATTTCAAAGGTGGTAAGGAAATTGTTAATCTGTTCATTGCTTCCGATAACGATAATAGTATCCTGTGGCTTAATGATTTCGCTGGAACGGGGGTTCGGGATTACCGTTTCACCCCGAATAATAGTGGTAATGGATACCCCTGTCAGTTTCCTGATATCCAAATCTTCGATCTTTTTATGAGCCAGCATCGAATCGTCCACAATCTTGATCCATTCCATGGTGGCATTTTTCATGGTTAATTTTTGTTCTTCTTCGATGACGGGCTGGAAGTACGTTCCCGCGAGTATAGCGCCTATCTGGTGCGCCTCTTCGTCGCTAAGCCTTGTTACCGATACAGGTTCATCGCCTTCTTCTGTGAACTTAAAGACCTCTCTTTCACCAGAAGAATGAATTACTACCACCAATTTGTCACCTGAATCCAGTTCCAGGGTAAATTTTTTACCAATGCCAGGCAGGTCGCATTCTTTTACCTTTGCCATACATAATCCCTTTCTTTAAATGCGTTTCTTGTTCTCCATAAAACTCTATGTACGTTTATCTCGGAAAAAATGATATTAAGGATTACAGCGCTCGTTGTCAATAAATTTCAGAAATTAAAGATGGTGAAAAAAAATTCAATATCCTTGACTTTTATTCTTAATTTATATAATCTTTTCACTTATGGAATATGGACTTGTTATTGTAAATACGGGGAATGGGAAGGGTAAAACCACGGCAGCGTTAGGCGTTGGTCTTCGGGCTGTTGGCCATGGTATGAAGGTGCTAATGCTCCAGTTTATTAAAGGCTCATGGCATACCGGCGAGCTTGATGCGGTGAAGCGATTAGAACCATATTTTCGGATCGTTCAGTTAGGGCAGGGTTTTGTAAAAACAAAGAAAGGCGACCAGCCAGAGGAAGTTATTGAAAATGCCAGGGTATCATGGGATTATGCAAAAAAGGAGATACTCTCCGGTTTGTATGATGTGATTATTCTCGATGAGATTAATAATATGATTGATTACGGTCTCTTAAATATTGATGATGTCGTATCCGTGCTAAAAGAAAGACCGCAAAAACTGAACGTAGTCGTTACCGGTCGTAATGCACACGATAAGATTATTGATCTGGCGGATCTGGTAACTGAGATGCGGGAGATCAAGCATCCGTTTAAAAAAGGTATAAGGGCACAAAAAGGTATTGAATTTTAGATATATAAGGTAGAGACACAAGATATGCGTCTTTCTCTGCGATTTATGTATAGGAATTTCAATGTTTTTGGTAGGAGCCAACTTCTGCTGGCGACTGGAGCTTGCTCGCCGGTGTGCATATCCATCGCCGTCAGGAGACGGCTCCTACCAGAGTAGTTGCCAAAGGTGGCATAATTAAAATCCTGGTAATTTGTATTCATCCGTGTCTAATTGATATTCATATATGACCGAATCAAAATTAAATGTCATCTTGTTACGTTACACACCCAATCCGGAAGAAATGGTAGCCCAGGCGGCGAAGTTGTGTTATAGTCCGGCTTCTATTCAGGAATTAGAGAAGCAGATCGGGATTAAAGACCAGGCTGGTTTTATAGAAAAGCTCACCGATATGCGGCACCTCTCGCCTGTTGAACATATTACCTTTACCTTTGGAGTAGAAGGCATTTCCCGTGCCTGTTCTCATCAGCTTGTACGTCATCGCCTGGCCTCATATTCCCAGCAGAGTCAACGATATGTGGGACAACAGGGTAAGAAGGCTCGTGGGTTTCATTTTATTGTTCCGCCCAGTATTGAAAAAATCGGTAAAAAGCAGTGGTTTATTGAAAAGATGGAGAATGTTCAGAAGTGGTATGACGAGATTGTGGATGCGCTCGGAGAAAAAGGAGAAAGTTCTTTTGAAGATGCCCGTTTTTTGTTGCCAAATGCAGCTGAGACTAAAATTATCCTTACCATGAATGGCCGGGAGTTGATCCATTTTTTTCGGGTACGATGTTGTAACCGCGCCCAGTGGGAGATAAGGGCTATGGCGATAGAGATGCTTCGGCTGGTTAAAAAAGTCTCACCCCACATATTTAAGGACGCAGGCCCCGGTTGTGTACATGATGAATGCCCGGAGGGGAAAATGACTTGCGGAAGGATGGACGAGGTCAGAAAAAAATTTCAAAGTCTGGTATAAAAATTAGGGTGATCCCAGGTTGCTTTTCTTCATGACAAGAACACAAAACATTATCCGCGTATTATCTAAAAAAGGTATTTGCTCCAGGAAGCAAGCTGTAGGTCTTGTAAAAAACGGAAGAATAAAAATAAACGGGCGTACTATTTTTGACCCGGGCAAACAGATTAATTCCCGCGATAAGATTCTTCTGGATAATAAACCGCTTGCAGAAAAAAGAAAGCGTTACATCCTTTTTCATAAACCGAAGGGTTATGTAACAACAAGACAGGATGAGCTTGGCAGAAAAACAGTATATGACTTGCTTGAGAATATGGATGACTGGTTGTTTCCTGTTGGGAGACTTGATCAGGATTCTGAAGGACTGTTAATATTCACAAACGATACTGCCTTCGGAGACAGACTCACAGACCCGAAAAATAATGTCCCAAGGACATACGAGGTATTGATTGATGGAGTTATTACTGAAGAGGATTTGGAAAGTATCCGCAAAGGCACAGAAATCGGCCGTGGAGAAACAACACGCCCCGCCACTATAAAAATTTTAAATCAGGATTCATCGTCAACGTATGTAAAAATTACTTTGACCGAAGGCAAAAACCGCGAGATAAGAAGACTCTTTGAATCTCTTGAGAAAAAAGTCATAAGGCTGATACGTATACAATTCGGTCATTATAAGTTGGATAATATTCCCGTTGGTATGTGGCACGAGATAAAAACAAATAATAGTTAATATTGCTTTTATGGGATGGCTAATAGTAGCAGTACAGAAGCAATTGAGCGGAGCTTGTGATGTACATTTCGCTAAAACCTGTAAAACAGAACCAGTCGCAACATAAAATGGCGGGATTTAATGAAAAAAAGGGGAGAACTTATATTCTCCCCTTTTTTTATAAAAAACAAATTTTTGATTAACTCTTATCTTAAACTCTTTAAGGCCTTATCCATCCTTGAAAGGAGAACGCTTACTTCATCCAGAGCAATCTCGGGGGAGGTAATCCGTTCGCGGAGTAGAGCAAAAGTTTTGTCCAATTCGTCCGTAACATTTCCTGTGGAAGCATTCATAACCGGAAAATGAGGAGTTGATAAAGAACTTTGAGGAGCAGATGTTGGCTCCTGCGATTTGATCTTTGCTAACTCTTTTTCCAATTCCTCTTTTGCCTTCTGGAGGTCAGATAAAGCCTTCTGCTTTTCTGCAAGTTCCTGATCGGCCAACTTCTTTGCCTCCGTAAAATATATGAGCTGGTTCTTTATCTCATCATTGCGCCTCTTCATGTCTGACGTCTGTAAGTCTGATTTTTCAGCAAGTCCTTTTCTCTCTTCTTCAAGGGACGCAAGCTGTTGTGCCAGTTTACTTTTTGATTCTTCTATGGCATTAAGCTTATTTTGCTGTTCCTGAATGGTGATCTGCAAACCGCTGATTTGGACGCCCACTGCAACCTTAATAGCGCCAAAGGTATCGACCTCCTTCTGTAACTCAGCCGCCTTTGCCACCAATGCATCTTTTTCTGAAGCACATGCGGTGAATTTACCCTCTACCTCTTTCTTTGCAACCTCAACCTTGTCCAAATTTTCCATAAGGTCAGGAATTTTCAGCACCTCAGTTCGCCCTGCCCTTAGTTGCTTTTCAAGGGCGTGCACCCGCTCTTTTTGCAATCTATACTTTTCTGTAACCGAAACTCCGAAACCAACACATAGTAGTCCGAAAACGCCTACCAATACAACCATCACTGCTTTTGCTTTTGAGCCACAACTAGACATTGGATACCCCCTTCTGGTGTACTTTAAGTTTCTAATGCCTTACATTACTACTTATATTAATTCAGGTAAAAAATACGCAAATGCATAATAGCAAACGACACATTAAGTTTCAAGTAAAATTGTTATAAGAA
>JAHFOW010000071.1:2874-7674 GCA_023261465.1 Planctomycetota bacterium | reverse complement strand
CCCTTCCTGTGTCCCAATAAGCATATTCAAACTAAAGAGTGCCGCAAATTGCGGGTGTGTCTTTGTTTCATCCAGCACAAATTCGTGAATAATGATCTGTCCACCATCCCTTAAGGCATTCCAGCATTTTTTCAATATTTTTACATTATTTTCAGCATTATAAATATGCAAAAGATTTGAAACGAGCACGGCATCATACTCATTATTACCCAAAGGGTCTTCCAGGCAGTTTCCCGTAAGCGTGATAACACGATCTTTCATCCCCGCTGCGTTGATAAATTCACGGGTAAGTTTAGTGACATGTTCCAAATCAAAGACTACCGCATGGAGTTGTGGATTTGCCTGAGCACATGCAATAGCATACGTACCAGGACCGCCTGCAAGATCAAGCAGTCTTTTGGAATTTTTCAAATCAATAAGTTCGCAAAGCTCACCTGCCCTTGCAGATGCAAAATTGTGCATTGCCGTAATAAAATCCCTGAGGTCATGGGGATCGACATCTTCAGGCAAATCCTTTAAGGAAACAGCCTTCCCTGTTTCAATGGTTTCTCTCAGCATTGACCAGTTCTCCATCATATTATGAAAATGATGAACACCATCGCCCTGATACAGAGGTTTCCCTTTAACCAAATAAAGTTCAGAAAGGGGTGTATTGAGATAATAATTTCCCTGTTTTGTAAGTAATTCAAGCGAGACGAGGGCATTGAGGAACATCTCTGTAGCACGTTCATTCGTACGGATAGATCGGGAAATATCCCTTGCGGTAAGTTTGTCTTTGCCAACGAGGGTAAAAATATCAAACTCTGCTGCGGTAAAGAGGACGCACGATTTCCAGTAACCGCTACTGAGTTGAAGGATATAATCAAAGGCTGTTGCGTGGTCTTTGTTTATCATGATAAGTGTCCCTATAAAAACTTCTTTTTTTGTAAGTTTTTGTTTTAAAAAAACCGCTAAATCCGAAACAACTTCAAAATCACAAATTCAAATATTCCAAACCTCGTTTCCCATCTCTGTTATTTGATATTGGAATTTATTTCGGGTTTCTATAATTGAATTTTGAATTTGAAAAAAACAAATGATAGTATTATTATTCAGTACCGAAGAACTCTTTTTAGTTTCGGCTACTCCGCGCTAAGCTTATGCCGGGATGCCGCTATGTTCTGTCGCAAACCAGATGAGAATATATACACCGGCGCCAAATAAGACCATACCGATAAACCAGAGGATTTGTCTGAATCGGAGAGTTATTCCTTTATCGAGGTTAAAATCTATCAAAATACCCCAAAGCCCATTGAGTCCATGAAAAATAACCAGTGAAAGCAGGCAGATATGGAAGGTAATCCATCCGGGTGAGCAAAACCGGTTGACTATCTCATCATAATAACGGGATGAATACCGGCTGGGACTAAAATGAAAAGTAAAGAAATGTACAGCCATTCCAATAACCAGCAGGAGGGCAGTCACCCTCTGTAAAAACCACGACCAAAAACCTTTATTTTCCATATTCTATTTCACCGCGGTAAATGGTTATCTCTTTTTATAGAGATTCATTAGGTCATCCCTGGTAAATATTGACTCAAACGGTATGCCTTTTTTCTCAATATTTTCTCGTCCGCCTTCCTGACGGTCTACGAGGGTAATTGCCTTGACGACGTTAAGATTGGATTCCCTTGCACGGTCGACGGCCTCTATTGTGGATTGTCCTGTGGTAACCACATCATCGACAATCACGACCTTGTCACCTTCGTTGACATTTCCCTCAATCCACTTCATCAATCCATGCTCTTTTGCCTTTTTCCGCACGACAAAGGCATTTATGGCATCGTCCTGCATACCGCTTGTCATGGCCGCAGCAAAGGCAATAGGGTCTGCGCCGAGCGTAAGACCACCAATGGCATTGATATGAAGGGATTTTACCCTTTCATAGAAAAGATGGCCAATGAGCAGCATGGCCTCAGGGTCTAACGTTGTCGTCTTACAATTAATATAATAGTTACTCATCCGCCCCGATACCAGTTTAAAAACAGGTTCTTCGCTGTATTTAAATGATTTCATAAGGAGGATTTCAAGCAGTCGCTTTTCAGCCTTGATAAGATTCATAAAATCGTAGTCGTACTTTCCCTGTAATTATTTTAACCACTTTAAGCCCCTTAACAAAGGGGAACTCAGGGGGTTGTATACCGCCCATTCGTTTTAAAACTCAAAAAGAATTCTTTCGTTCTGTTTTATTTAATCAGGTTATCAATTTTTGCGGCCAGAATAAAATCGCTTTCTGTTAATCCATTTATTTTATGGGTATAAATTTTGATTTCCACCTTTCCCCAGGTAAGGGTGATTACGGGATGGTGACTCTCTTGTTCTGCGACTTCCCCTACGCGGTTTACAAAGTTCAGCGCCGTACAAAAATCAGGAAATTTAAAGGTCTTCAGCAGGTGATGCTCTTCTATCACACTCCAGCCTTCTACTTGTTTTTGTAATGACTGAAGTGGTGCGCCCTTGAGCGGTGGCACGCCGCCTCTGCACGGTACACATTTTTTAGAAGCCAGTACGGACATAAGAATACCCTCCATAAAGATTTTAAAGATAAAGCATAAAAAAACAAAATTGTCATCCTGTTATTCGTTCCAGTAAAGCCTCCCATTTCCGCGATGTTTAATTTCTCAGCCCATTTTTTAATGTGCACACCAATACAAAGACATTAGTTTTGTGAAAGGTGGAAACATTATTCCGGTATAACGACACCCTTTTCTTTTGCTGTTTTTATGGCTGTTTCATACCCTGCGTCAACATGTCGGGCAATACCAATCCCTGGATCGACTGTTAATACACGTTCAAGCCGGATATCCCTCTCCTTCGTGCCATCAGCCACAATGACCATACCGGCATGGAGCGAATTGCCGATCCCCACGCCACCCCCATGATGAAAACTTACCCAACTGGCGCCGTTGATAGCATTCAACGCAAAGTTCATCAACGGCCAGTCGGCAATGGCATCGCTGCCATCCCTCATGTCTTCTGTTTCACGATCGGGAGATGCCACAGAACCGCAGTCGAGGTGATCCCTTCCAATAACCACGGGCGCTTTGACGATGCCCTTTCGCACCATGTCATTAATAATTAAACCCATTTTTGCACGCTCGCCGTACCCTAACCAGCAAATCCTGGCAGGCAGTCCCAACTGGGGTACTTTTTCTCTGGCAAGTTTTATCCACCTTACCAACGAAGCGTTTTCCGGAAAATTCCTGATGACCGCCTCGTCAATCTTCCCGATATCTGCCATATCACCCGATAAAGCCGCCCACCGAAACGGCCCCTTCCCCTCGCAAAATAAGGGACGGATAAACGCAGGGACAAAACCCGGATACCAATAACGTCCGTCCGAATCTCTCATAGACACGCCGGCCATTTCCGCCTGCGGCCTCAGATTATTGCCGTAATCGAAACAGATTGCCCCTTTTCTTTGCATATCAAGGATGGCCCTGGCGTGGTCAACAATGGCATCTAACACCTTTTCTTTATAGGCGCGCTTATTCTTTTCCCTGAGCTTGTCGAGTTCCTTCACATCACCTACAGGCACATAACACATCAGGTCATGGGCAGGAGTCTGATCGGTAACAACATCGGGAATAATGTCTCGTTTCACCAATTCAGGATGAACCTCAGCGGCATTGCCCACAAGACCTACCGACAGAGGTATTTGCCGGGACTTTGCATCAGTCACCCATTGGAGCGCCTCATCAAGATTGTCCGTCATTTTATCGCAGTAACCTACACTCACCTTCTTCTCGATACGTTCCCTGCGGACTTCCACGCAGAGAACCACGCCATCGTTCATCGTTACCGCCAGTGGCTGGGCGCCGCTCATACCGCCCATACCTGCCGTGAGTACAAACTTACCTTTTAAACTGTCTGTATTAAATATCTTCTTTGCAAGGGCAGCAAAGGTTTCATACGTACCCTGCAGGATACCCTGAGTGCCAATATAAATCCAGCTTCCCGCAGTCATCTGCCCGTACATGGTAAGTCCCATTTCGTCATACCTGTCAAACACCTCCTGTTTTGCCCATCCGGGAACCACATTTGCGTTAGCAATAACGACACGGGGCGCCCATTCATGTGTCCTGGCAACATAGACAGGCTTACCCGATTGAACGCACAGGGTCTCATCACTCTTTAAAGTCCTCAGGGTGTTGATAATCCTCTGATATTCCTTCCAGTTTCGTGCCGCACGGCCTGTGCCGCCGTAGACGATGAGTTCTTCCGGCTGGACGGCCACGTCAGGGTCGAGATTGTTCATTAACATCCGCAAGGCCGCCTCGCTGTCCCAGTTTTTACACGTAAGGGCAGTACCCCTTGGCGCCTTAATAGGTCCTTGCGGTCTGAATTCGTAGAACATCGGTCGTGTCATATTCGTTTATTTCCTCAAAGTAATTCTTTTATGATTCTCTCGTCAACGCCAAAAGAAAGTTGTCATTGCAAAGGCCCTTCGATTAACGCAGGACATGTTTTGCCTGAAGCAATCTCACCGTGGAAAGATTGCTTCGCTCCGCTCGCAATGACAATTGCGATCTCAACTCCTTCAAGACGTTTACTCTTGTCCTCAATCTGTGAGATCTAGGGTTTCTCTCATGGCAAAAACTTCGCCAGTTCCTGCATCCACTTCCACGTCTCATTCTTTATCTCTTCAGCCTCAACGCCGTCTTTGAAGTTGTCTTCATTGTCCTCAATAAAGCAATAGACCTTTCCCAGAAATTCCTTCAATTCATCAACCTGTTTTAAGATATCCATATTCTTCCTTTC
>JAHFOW010000071.1:0-2774 GCA_023261465.1 Planctomycetota bacterium | reverse complement strand
AAGGTAATGTTTATAATTTCTTGTATAATGGGACGCTCTGTAAACTCATATTCAAGGAGTATTTCTAAAATTCTTTCAGCGTTTTTTGGTCTTTTCAACCCGATTACATTTCCTACTTCATAAAGCCAAATGGATGGTAAAACAAACTCATGTTCCTGATTAAGCCATCCCTCTAAAAGTGCAATGGCTTTATCATGCTCTTTTTTATCCTCATCCAGCACCCACTTTAAAATTACCGAGGCGTCCGGTACGAAGATTTTCAGACCTTTAATTTATACATACATAATTTTAATGTCAAGGGGTAATTGGGGAGTTGGGGAATAAAGTTGCCGGTCAGGAGGAATTTAGCGGCTTTTTCAGGAAATAGGGTATGGGGTATTTCTTTCTCCCTTTCAGTACCGAAATGTTTTAATATTCATGTTTATTCCGTGATCTCTGCGTTCCTGTTGGCGACGGGGCACCTGGCGGCCGTTATACTATTAATTTACAATATAACAAGCTTGACTATACATATTAAACGAAGTAATATACCGCATATCTTAGTAAAAACAGGGAAATATATTGTATAATTGGCGTAAAATAATATGACAATTGGGAAGTCTAATAGAAAGTTAGCGGACAAAGGAATTTATGAATCTCAACTTTATGGATTCTGAAATCCCGGTATTGAAAGCTCTAATAAAGCTTGGCGGAAAAGCAAAACCCTCCGATGTCTACCCGGAAGTCGAAAAAATAATAGGTTTGAGTCCCGGGAAGTTTCCGGAAGAATATGAAAAATATAAAAGCCGTATAATCAAATGGAAAAATAAGACTGCTTGGGCGCGGGAATATCTGAAAAGAAAAAAACAACTGGATGGTTCCGAGCGGGGCGTATGGAAAATCACAGAAATCGGAAAGGAACGGGCAAAGAGCTTCGATAAGACGAAAAAAGACCCTGACGAAGGCTTGGCTCCACTTTATGGAGTTGATGCCTCAATGCCAGAGGAAAATGTCACCCCGGAAGAAGGATTCAATAGGATCGAAAACGTGCAAATGCATGAGACTGGTGGTATACTTGGTGTGCGAGGCATTGTATATGAACCCATAAACGAACAAGGCGTAATACTTTTATTTGCGGCTCTGTGTCACGATTTGGGGTTTATGATTGAAGGCATCAGGAGCACTTTTCCAGATGCACTGCTTAGGCGAAAAAATGAGAAGGGAACCTGGAACAGCTGCCACGCCGAATTTGAGTTCAAGTCGTCGAACTTCAAATTGCACAAACATAATCCGAAACAGTGCGATGTGATCATCTGTTGGGAACACGATTTGAAGGATTGCCAGGTAGAGGTATTATCCTTGAAAGATAGAATCCTAGAATTTAAATAACGAGGTATTGCATCATGAGCACGAAGGAATTGCTTATAAACGAGATTAGTAAGGTACCGGAACCGCTTCTCATCGAAGTGCTTGATTTCGTACATTTTCTGAAGGCAAAAGTTGTTCGAGAAAAGTTGGATATCGCCCTTATGAGTGAGTCCTCTTTATCGAAAGATTGGCTTAAACCTGAGGAGGAAGAGGCGTGGCAAAATTTATAAAAGGAGATGTCGTTGTCCTGCCATTCCCCTTCTCTGATCTAAGTCAATCCAAGCGTCGCCCGGCGCTCATTGTAGCCCCTCTTGAAGGAGATGACACCATCCTCTGTCAGATAACTAGCAAAACCATCAACGACAGCTACTCCATTTCAATCGATGATAGTGATTTTGATGCTGGAGGTCTCAAGCAATCCGGCAATATCAGGCCCAACCGGCTATTTACGGCAGACAGCCACATTATTTTATATCGGGTGGGCCATATCAAAAAAGATAAAGTGAGCCAGGTTGTTGAAAAACTCTTAGAGATTATTAAGCAATAGATCAATTATTTCGCTAACAACGAACTCCAGCGGACTGGCAAAGAGCCGCCAGCCGCTGAGTTAGGCGTTAGCCGTGATATGTAATGATCACGCGGATGGGGAAGATTAGCCCATATGGCACTCTTTAAGAAAAAAATATCACCGCAAGATTTAGGGAAAGTCTTGTACACGAATATTCGCTATGGAATAATGTCTTCTGAATCCCTATTTAATCATAACGAGCTGCTCAATGATATAAACGAAGACCCCGAGAATCTCAAATGGAGTCGTGTAGGTTGAATTGAGGATGTGAAGCGAAACCCAATAATTTCGTAAATTTCACTGATAGTTCTCATTTAGTTTTTTGAAATAATCCAGGAAAAACAAGTAAAATAATCATTTATAAAAAGACTTGAGAAGATGCTTGATCGGGACATTTTACCTTAAAAAGGAAGACGGCCAAAGGAAAAGATGAAGAAGTAATAATATGGGAAGTGCACCCTGAATTGGACTATTAATTCTCTAAATTTATATGATTTCTCAACGAAAGGAGATGACCTTATGACCGAAGCACCTAATTCCTTTGACTTACTGCGTCACTTGACCTGGCAGGACGTTTATATTGTTTCTGCAGTACTCATTCTGGCCAGTTTTATAGTGGTTATTACGCGCTGGGCTACGCGTAATGCCGCAGAGAAAGTTCCACCCCGCTATCGCATGGCCGTGCTGCGTGCGAAACCGATCATCCGCCTTGTAATTAGCATTATTACGCTGGCGGTTATTATACAGATACTCATAGAGCCGAGTTTCAATAACCTAATTATCTTGTTTTCCAGCGTGGCACTGGTTGTGGGTTTTGCATTCAAGGACTACGGTAGCAGCCTCATTGCGGGTGTAATTG
>JAHFOW010000220.1 GCA_023261465.1 Planctomycetota bacterium | reverse complement strand
ATACGTTGGGTTCCGGTATCCGGACCTGTAGGATTTTTTGATGGGGAAAGTAAATAGTAATTCTGGTCATAGTAGTCGGCGCACCACTCCCAGACATTTCCCGCCATATCATAACAACCATAGGGACTCTTACCATTTTCAAATGATCCAACTGGTTTTGTCTCTCTTAGTCCGGCTTCTTGTGATTCCCATACATTGCATTTTGTTTTATCGAATTTATTTCCCCACGGCCACAAACGTTTGTCCGTTCCGCGCGCAGCCTTTTCCCATTCAGCTTCCGTAGGCAACCTCTTTCCTGCCCACGTTGCATATTCAACAGCATCATCCCATGTAATCCCAACAATCGGTTGATTGAGACGATTAAACCTTGAATCATTCCAACAACGAGGTATCCGATGTCCTGTTTCCTCTATAAATTTTTTGTACTGCTCGTTGGTTACTTCATATTTATCTATATAATACGCATCTAAATAAACAGTATGTTCCGGACCATCATAGATGTTATAGGCCAGCATAAATGACCAATTATATCTGGTATTATCGCCCATAATAAATTCTCCGGCAGGAATTAACACCATGCCCGGATTTGCATCTTCGGCACGTGGCGCTGGGTCAGCAGCGGACACTTCAACCGATTGCAAGCTTACCAATAAAACAAAAATGAAATATTTTAGGTACCGCATCAATATTAATATCTCCTTTTTGATTCGACCTCATACCTGGCAATGTCTAATGGGGAATACCCGGAAATAATCTCATTAAAGGTTCGCACCTCGCCTTTTTTAAATGTTTTAATAGAAAAATCCTGCGTAAATAACTGAAAATTTGATGCGTTATACACTCGAATCACAAAAGTGGCGATACTCCAATCCTTATCAGAATAGTTCTTTATATCTCCTTTTATTTGTGATGACGACCCAAAGAGATAAAGATTTACATTTCGTATATAAAACCCGTCGCCGATATCCTTATATCCTTCATCTTCGGGCGTTGTAACCTTTTCCTTTGCCGCAGCAACCGTCTCTGTTCCCACCGCAGTTTTTGCAGTTTCTGTGCCGGACGTTGCCTGTATCTTGAGGGCCGGAGTCGCCTCTGCCGTAACGGTTGCCGTGCCCAGACCCATGCTACCGACGCTACTTTTTTCTAACCTTTTCATTCTTGTATCCATATCGGAAAGTGTCTTGATTTGTCCTTCAAAACTTTTAATAGCGGTATCTGTCGATGCAAGGCGCGTTTTTACCATATCCTCTATTGCCGAAAACTTTTTTTCCTGCTCACCGAGCTTATCGTTTACCAACTTACCAAGGTCGTCAATCGCCTTTTTAATAGGTTCCAGAGGTCTCTGCGCCTCCTGGTATCTCTTTTCAAGCACAGAGGCTTTTATTTCCTGATCCTCAACGCGCTTTGTTAAGTCAGACAATAATTTTTTAAAGACATCAAACGTTTTTCCGAAAGATTCCAGCATATTCTTTACTTCGGCGATAGATGCTGTCTTCTCCACGACATCCACCTTTAAAGCCATCGCATTGAGCTTTTCTTCGATGCTTTTCATTGATTTATCAAAATCTTTTAAAGGGGTTAGGCTGTCACCAACGCTTTTTTGAAGATTTAAGACTTGATTTCCCAGTGTATCCAAATTCTTCATCCAGTTTGAAAGGGATCTCTGAAAATCGTCCAACTCCTTTAAAACATCCTGAGAATCAGATTTCTCGTCTGATCCTTTTGCACCCAAAAGGATAAACAGGAAAAACGCGCCTAAAAATACCGAAAGTATCTTTTTCATTCATTTGCTCCGAACGAAGGAAGTGTGTCTATTTTAAATTGCTGATAGTTTAACAAATAATTTCACAGAGCGCAAATATTTATATTCCTCTTCGAAAAAGGATTTGTGCTGTTAAATTAAATTGATTTTACTCTATAAATCTATTATAATGAAACTTTATTTTTTTTGGCCAATTCTGGCTATTTTATTATAATCAGCCACTGTTTCCCCATTGGGCAATTATTTTAGTAAATAATCGAAAGAGGATAACATGTTAGTTCTAATTGCAGACGAACTTCCCGATATATGCATTGATATTCTTAAAAAGGCCGGTCTTGAGGTTTTAAAAAAGCCCGGTATAAAGGCCGATGAATTAAAAACAATTATCAATACCTGTGATGGAATAATATTACGGAGCGGCACAAAGATCACGGCTGCTTTGTTAGAAAATGTTACCAGGCTTAAGGCTATTTGCCGTGCCGGCGTTGGCGTTGATAACGTGGATGTATCCGCAGCCACGAAGAGGGGCATAGTGGTTATGAATACACCAGAAGGAAATATTACTTCGACCGCGGAACAGTCTGTTGCTTTACTTTTTGCCTTATCACGTTTTATTCCGCAGGCCTGCGCTTCGGTAAAGGCTGGCAAATGGGAACGAAAACTTTTTACCGGCATCCAGGTCGCCGGAAAAACTATTGGCATCATCGGGCTTGGAAGAGTTGGACGGCAAGTTGCAAAGCGTGCACTGGGATTAGAAATGAAGGTAATTGGTTACGACCCCTTTGTTTCACCGGACATTACCTCTCAATATGGGATTCATATTGCAAAAAACCTGAACGAAGTATTCACGCAATCGGACTATATCACTGTCCATGTCCCCTTTAACAATGAGACGAAGAATCTTATCACGAAAAAAGAATTTGCAATCATGAAAAAAGGAGTTCGTATTATCAACTGCGCACGGGGCGGTATTATCTCAGAAGAAGACCTGTATAATGCCGTAAAAACCGGCCAGGTAGCTGGCGCTGCACTTGATGTTTTTGATGTGGAACCGCCGGCAGGCAATAAGCTTCTGGAATTAGACCAGGTTATCACAACCCCTCATTTAGGGGCTTCAACAGAAGAAGCGCAATATGCTGTTGCTCTGGAAGCGGCCGAACAAATGGCTGATGCACTCACGGGAAAAGGGTATAGAAATGCCGTTAACCTTCCACCATATAACCCCGAAGAGTATGCCGGTTTGAAACCATATATTACCCTTGCCGAAAAGATGGGTTCTATGCTTATGCAAATTGCACATGGCGGTTTTCAGGCAGTGGACATTACTTATACCGGAGAACTTTGCAAAAAGAATATGCGCCTTGTTACCGACAGCCTTATCGTTGGATTGCTTAAACCGGCGCTTGAAAATGGCGTCAATATCGTCAGCGCCCCTCTCTTACTGTCAGAAAGGGGTATTAAGATTAACGTTACCACGAGTAGTTGTGGCAGCGATTTTACGAGTCTTATCTCAGCTAAGATAACAACATCAAAAGGTGAAACAGCTATATCGGGAACGGTATTTGGCAAGAATGAGCCACGACTTGTTGCTATTAATAGCTACGGAGTTGAGGCAATACTAGACAAAGGCATGCTCGTGCTTTTCGGCAAAGACAAGCCAGGTCTGATTGGCGATATAGGTTCCTTACTCGGACGTAAAAAAATCAACATTGCGCACATGACGTTTGGCAGGAAAGAGGTCGGCGGCAATGCAATAACAATACTTAACATTGATTCTCCCGTATCGCAGGACTGTCTCAATGAAATTAACCAGTTGGACCACATCGAAGAAGTTTATCAGATAAATCTGTAAAGAGCATGTTAGCGAAAAAAGGCAGGCTTATCCGATCAGTCTCAATGCGTTAGATGATGGTAAGCCTGCCTTATATATTTTTTCTGCAGCGCTGTTGATGTCGTATTTTACCCTCTTAATCTGGACTATCTTTTCCTCTGAATCATAGATCGCAAAACAAGCCCTGACGTCCCAGTCGCGGGACTGTCCTACACTTCCCACATTAATAAGCGCCTTTTCTGCATTTTTTAAATGATATACAGTTCCTCTATCCACACGGATCAGTCCATTTTCCCGGTAGACGCACATAGGTATATGGGTGTGCCCATAAAAGCCTATGGGTGTTTTTAAGAGGTCGAGACTCAGTTGTGCATCAGCCCCCGTCGTAATATAATCAAAAAATTCAGGACGATTCAGCGATCCATGCACAATCGTTATGTCATCTAATTCTACCAACAGGGGCGTATTTCTTAAAAAATCCAGATATCCAGGAGTCAATTTATTCATTGTCCACACGATCACAGACCGCGCATCATAGTGAAAATATTCAGCGGGAAATTTACCTACAGCAGCGTAATCGTGATTACCTGCCACAGATATGCAATTCAAATCACGAACCAAATCAATACACGGAACAGGTTCGGCAGCATAACCAATGACATCTCCAACGCATAACACCCTGTCAACCTTCTCCTGCCGGAGCGCTTCGACAACGGTGGTGAGTGCATCATAATTACTATGGATATCTCCGATTATGCCATATATCAATCGTTTTCCCCTTTGAGCGAAA
>JAHFOW010000219.1 GCA_023261465.1 Planctomycetota bacterium | reverse complement strand
CGAATGCCATATTCCGTTTCTGTTGCAATGACGCCTTCGTCATCCGGACAGACATAATATGAATGGACAAAATACATATAGGCATTGTCAGGCACATCTTTCAAAACGGGATTATCCTTTTTCCTGGAATTGATCTGATTCCAGCCCATGTGGGGGATTTTTAATTTTTCCTTTACCCCGTTTTCGGAAAATGCAAAACGCACGACCTTGCCCGGAATAATATCTAATCCGTCGTGCTCGCCGTCTTCGTAACCTTTTGTAAATAACAACTGCAATCCCAGACAAATGCCCAGAAAAAACTTGCCGGATTGAATGAATTCTACGATTGGCTCTTTAAGATGTCTTTGTTTCAGGCCAATCATGGCATCCTGAAACGCCCCCACGCCGGGCAATACAAGCTTATCTGCGTTTTTGATATCCGTGGAATTATCGGTTACCCTGACGTCAAAGCCAAAACGTTCAAACCCTTTTTCTACACTTCGCAGATTTCCCATTCCGTAGTCAACAATAGCAATCATACTCAATAATAGTTGCAGACATAATATTTTTATAAATAAATTATTCCGGGAAACCACAGATTCCGCAGATTACACAGATGTATGTTATAGAAAAGCCACAATCAAGATAACCATCCCGCAATCCCCACCTTCATAAAGAAGATACCATAGGGTGGTAAATATTGAAATCCTTCCACTACGCTATCTGTGCAATCTGTGAAATCTGTGGTTTCCTCAATTTTTAAATTTTCTACTCCAGTATCTAGCCACCGCCCCTGGGAACGATTACGAACTCTACACGTCGGTTCTTCGCCTTCCCGGCCTTTGACTTGTTATCGGCTATCGGCTGATATTGACCAAATCCTGAAATGTATATCCGTGTAGGAGAAACGCCGCACTCTTCTACCATATAATGGAGTACCGCTGCCGCCCGCGCTGCTGAAAGCTCCCAGTTTGTTTTGTATTTATCCTTCTGTTTAACGACGGGGTCGTTATCGGTATGGCCCTCAATCCGTATCATTTCGTTGGGCGCCTCGCTCTTGAGTATATTAGCAATCTTTTTCAGAGTGGCCTTCGATTGGGGACGTAATGTTGTTTGCCCTGAATCGAATAATATAGCGTCCGGCAATACTACGGAAACGGCGCCATTCTTTACCCGAACAATTGCGCCTGTTCCCTTTAATTTTGATTCAAGCTCTTTTCTTGAATTCTCAAGACGTTTTAACTCACTTTCACATTGAGTTGCCTTTGTCGACAATTCCGCATTTTCCTGCTGTAACGTTGAGACATTTTCGTTGAGCTGCTGGTTTTCCCGACGTAGCCTCTTTAATTCCCCGCAGCCAGTACCTGCAGCCAGCACTCCCAACATCCCGAATAAACAAAAACCTTGCACGACCTTACGTTTTTCCAACATGGCTCATCCATCCTCCCCAATTCAAATGTATAAAGATTTCACTCATAAATTACGATTTGAAGTTTGTTCTTGAAAATTTATTCCTTTAGATTGGAAATCCTTTAATCAAAAAAGCGAAAAATTGTATGTACGAATTTATTAGCCTGAGAAAGTAATCTTGCGTTAAAATACATACCAGCGTTGCTAAAGACAAAAACGGCCCATACGGAATCAAATGACTTTTCTTGAATATTAATACAGGAATGGCCATGAAGAGTCCAAAAAATGGCGCAATAAAAAAGATAGCCACGGCCAGCTTCCACCCCACAAATCCACCAATCATACCCATGAGTTTCACATCGCCAAATCCCATGGCATCCCTTTTCAGGAGTAGTTTTCCCAGAACACCACAGAGGAATATCAGACCTCCGCCAATAAATACTCCGATAAGCGAGGCTGTTAAGGAATTTAGCCGGCAAATATTAAGGAGTGAAAAACTCCTCAGGGTATGGTGGGCATTATGGAGGTCTGGACACACCACGCTGAAGATAAGCGCCAGGGGAATCCCCGCAATGATAACTTCATCGGGAATGATAAAGAGTTCAAGATCGACAAAGGTCGATACGATTAAAGCGCAACAAAGAACAAGGTAACCGATGGAAACGCACAGCGATTCATGTCTGTTTTGTAAAAAAATGTAACACACGTGTGCAAAGACATATCCTGTCAATAACTCTACCATCAGGTATCGGGGTGAAATCTTTGCCTTGCAAACCCTGCAACGTCCCCATAACAAGGCATAGCTTAATACAGGGATATTATCGTACCATGCGATAGGCGTACTGCACTTTGGACAAAAGGAGCGGGGCGATACCAGAGATTTTTTCTTTGGGATTCGGTATATACAGACATTTAAAAAGCTGCCTATAGCCAGACCAACAAGGAAGAATATGAACCACAAGCTTGTATGAGTTGCATCCGGAAAATTTTCGGGACGCCAGTACCCCTCTTTTTCTTATGCGACAATTGTTTCAAGTATATTCATTAAAATATGTTAAGGAATACTATCAAAATGGATTATTAATTGCAAGACGAAAAGACAAAACAAATTTTATTACTCTCCTTGAATATGAAAGATTTTGTGTTAAACTATCCTATACAAAAAAGACAAATATGAAGAAGATGAAGATTTTCTGGCAAGTTTAAATCTCATAGTCATGAACTTTACCTTGCTATAACTTCAACTCAAAAATGGGTAAACTATGGATATGGATAATGTAATCTCTGTAATTCTGGGAGGAGGGCGCGGGACACGGCTCTATCCCCTCACGAAAGAAAGGTCAAAGCCGGCAGTTCCACTCGCGGGTAAATACAGGCTTATCGACATCCCCATCAGTAATTGTCTGAATTCGAATCTCAATAAAGTTTATGTCCTTACCCAGTTTAACTCCGCATCCCTTCACCGGCATATAACAAGGGCATATAAATTTGACAATTTTTCACGGGGTTTTATAGAGATACTGGCGGCAACCCAGACTATGGAAAGTACGAACTGGTATCAGGGTACTGCGGATGCCGTTCGGCAAAACCTCCGCTTCTTTAACCAACCCAATACTGATTTTGCCTTAATTCTTTCCGGCGATCAACTTTACCGGATGAACTATCAGGAACTCATTAAAGAACATATCAGGATGGGCGCAGAGGTGACCGTCTCGGTAATTCCCGTGGAAAGAAAAGATGCTTATGGTTTCGGCATTTTAAAGGTAGATGAGCAGGGCCGTATCATAGATTTTTTTGAAAAACCAAAAGACGAAAAACTTATCGATGCCCTTTCACTTTCGTCATCTGCCTTTGAAAGGCGAGGCATACGGGCGAAAGGCCGGACGCTCCTGGCCTCCATGGGTATCTATGTCTTTAATATGGAAGTGCTGAACGAAGTGCTTAAAGAATCGGACAAATCAGACTTTGGTAAAGACATTATTCCCAATATAGTCAAAAACAGACGGGTATTTAGCTATTTCTTTGACGGCTACTGGGAGGATATTGGAACCATAAAATCGTTTTACGAGGCGAATCTGAAACTGGTCTTACCCACCCCCAGTTTTGATTTATTCGATGAAAAGGCGCCCATCTACACCAACCCGCTTTTTTTACCAGGTTCTATTATTAATTCCTGCACGATATCCCAATCGATCATTTCCGATGGTTGTCATATCGATAATGCAGAGATACACAATGCCGTCTTGGGAAGCAGGAGTATCGTTGGTAAAAATACCGTGATTCGGGATTCCATCATCATGGGGGCGGATTATTACGAATCGGAGGCCAATATCCGGACAAACCGGTTTAAAAAGATACCCGGTATGGGAATTGGCAATAATTCACGTATCATACGGGCAATCGTTGATAAGAACGTGCATATCGGGGAGAATGTAGTCATAGAAAACGTGAAAAAACTGGAGCATTTCGACGCAGATAATTACATGATCCGTGATAATATCGTTATTGTAACCAAGGGCAGCGTTATACCTTCGAATACGGTGATATAAATTTAAAAGATAAGAAACTCCACGGGTTTAAGTTATAAATTAGATATATGGGCTTGAAGTTTAATTGTCCTGTGGTAGTAGCCGTCTCCTGACGGCGATTGGCAATTTAAAACGGCGTGCATGTACCCGGTCGCCAACAGGAGTTGGCTCCTACCAAAAACCTTGAATTTCCGATACATAACGCAGCCAAGCCGCAACCAAATCCCCCTTAGAAAAGGGGGCGAAGGGGGTTGTGAAAAGTTTGCATAAATTAAAGAAGATTTTGTGTGGTAATATTATAAAATATGTCAGAATCGCATAGTTTATTCCGCTCTGTCAGGCTCATCAGCGTCTGCACTTTCTTAAGCCGTGTCATGGGTCTCGTACGCGATATGATTTGCGCCAGTATTTTCGGCACAAGCATGGTGTGGGACGCCTTTACGGTCGCTTTTAAGATACCCAACCTCTTTCGCCGTCTCTTT
>JAHFOW010000070.1 GCA_023261465.1 Planctomycetota bacterium | reverse complement strand
TATTTATCAACCTTCTCCCCCAATATAAGATATGAGGTAAATATCATAAAAACGGGTGTTAACGCCAGGAACGGCAAGGTCAGCGACAAAGGAGACCTTTTAATGGCCTTCATGTATAAAATGAGCGCCGTTGTTTCCATTGGTAGCAAAAAAATGAGCGCTATGAAAAAATGGAGGTCTAGCGTAGGTATCTTGATAAAAAACAAAATTATCAGCAAGAAAGGCGCTGCAAATCCACTGCGTACCCAGCCAATGAGGTATTCGTCACTTTGACTCAGTGATTTCTTACAGAGTGCGTCGGCTGACGCAATGAAAAAGGCGCAGAGCAGTGATAAGATTAACCAGTTCAAATTTAATCATTAAAACAGTAAAGAAACCACAGATTTCTCAGATTACACAGATTTCAAATTTATCAATATTTAGTTACTTAATTTATATCCGGTTTTGCGAAGGAATTGTTTGCGGATCTGAACGTCTTTCTCAGTCTCAATACCCTTTGGACTGTAACCGTCAATGACGCCCAGTATCCCCCGGCCCTGTTCGGTTTCTGCCACAATTACCTGAACAGGATTTGCGGTAGCACAAAAGATGGAGCACACCTCCGGGCAATTTTTAACGCCATTCAATACATTAACGGGAAATGCATCTTTGATAAGGATAACAAAGGAATGGCCTGCTGCAATATTGACGGCATTTTTTGTGGCAATTTCCCTGAGATAGTTATCATTGCCTTCAACCCTGACGAGACACGGACCCGATGCCTCGCAAAATGCAATACCAAACTTAATACAGGGCACGGCATTCACCATGATTTCGTACAGGTCTTCCGTTGTTTTTATAAAGTGCGTCTGGCCAATGATTATATTGGAGCCGTCGGGTATTTCTACTTTAACAGTCCTGATTTCCATTTTTTTATTAAACGAACCTGAAAAGTTTCCAGCTTTCTCTTCCTATAGCTATCAATAGCTTTACCTTACATCCCATTCCACCATGAAAAATGATACATATTAATAAGGTCTTATAACCTCAATATCCTTCACCGGATAATGTTTTATATTTCTCGTCACTAGTTTTAATGCCATTTCTCGGGCGGTGCTGGCAATTATAGCATCTGCTATATTTAAAGCGTAACTCTGTCGATGAGCAAAGATTTGTGCATTAGCACTTCACCTTTTCAAAACATGATTATTCTCTTTCACGTTACTTTGTATATTATTTTAGCTCTATACTATTCACCTTCCCAAAATTATCGAGGGGTTTATCAAATTTTTCTTTATCGCCAATAACGAGTATCTTGGCGTCTTCGGGACGCAGGTATTTTTTGGCTACGCGCAGGATATCTTCCTGAGTAACAGCCTGCACACTGTCCAGGTAAGTTTCGAGATAATTTAAGGGTAACTCCTCATACTCGATATCAACCTTCTGGGCGACAATACTGGCGCTGGTGGTAAAGCGGAAGATAAACTGGTTCATAAAGGTTTCTTTTGCCATGGACAGTTCATCTTTATCAACAGGCGCCTTGCGCATCTTGTCTATTTCTTCTAAGGTAATAGAAATCGCCCGGTTTGTGGATTCTAATTTTGTCTGTAACGAAACAAAAAACATCCCGATATCCCGTGATGTCTGGAAGTCGCTGTATGCCGAATAAGCAAGACCCTCATCAGAGCGAATCCTGCTGGTAATCCGGGCCGTAAAGCTTCCGCCGCCCAGGATAAAGTTCATAAGCTTGACAGGGAAATAATCAGGACTCTTTCTATTAATTCCCAGATGTCCTATCATGACATTTGCCTGGTTAACATCTTTATACGCATAATTTACCGACTTTTCGTATCGCCTCTCGACCTTTGGAATCTCAGGAAATTGAATCTCTTCTTTTTTCCACCCGGCAAATACCGTATTCAGCTTCCTGATAATCTCATCTTTGTTGAAATCGCCTGAAACACCCATAATGATATTATTCGGATGAAAATACTTCTTATGAAAGGCGATCATGTCGTCCCGCGTAATTTTCTCAATCGTTTCAGGGGTGCCATCCACCTTCCGGCTGTATGGGTGCTTACGGTCATACATAATCCTTCTAAATTCCCTGCCTGCTATTTGTTGGGGATTGTCGTTTTCCCGCCGGATGGATTCAATCACTTCGTCCTTTCTCATCCTGATCTTGTCATCGGGAAAAGCAGGATTCATAAGCACATCGGCAAAGATTTTCAGCCCGTTGTCAATATCACGCTTGAGTGTTGACAAGCTTGCGCTGCCCGATTCCCGTTCTATTGAGGTCTCTACGGATGCTGCCATATACTCGAGTTCCTCATTCATCTTATCTGCAGGCATGGATAGCGTGCCGCCGCTTCTCAACACATAACCCGTCAGACTCGCCAAACCGGACTTTTCCGGGGGTTCATAAATTGCCCCTGTTCGAATGCGTGCGGTAATGTTAAATATCGGCAGATCGTGATCTTCCAGGAGGTACAGTATCATCCCATTTTCCAACACCACCCTATCCACCTTCGGCGGAATAAAATTAAGCGGCTTAAACTTAAAACCTGAAATTATCTTTGCCCCCTCAGATTCTGGCTTGCCTACTGATGGAGCCACAGAATGTTGATGACCCTGTGGCTGGGCATAGATACCCGAAGAAGTAGTAAGAGAAAAGAAACATGCCAGAAATATACCCGGTAATACAAAATATTTTCGTACGTTCACATTAACATCTCCTCATTATTTTTAAACTTAAAACACCTGTTTCGTTGCACTGTTTACTATTGTAAAGTCGAGTTAGCAGTGACGACATCAGTCGTCATACCTGCACATTGTCCATCACAAGGAAGCGACTGAAGTCGCTACTACAAACTATCAATAGACAGCCGCCTTTCCGGATTTATTCTCTTCCTTTACCTCTTTCGGCTTGTTATTATTTTCCTTTTTTACCAGTACAGCCACCGTCCTGTTGGTCTTTGCAAAGTACTTCTTAGCCACCCGCATTACGTCATCGGCGGTGACTCCGGCAATCTTATCCATAAAGGTATTAATAAATTTCCAATCTGAAAGTACTTCAAACTGGCCTATTTCATTAGCGAGACCTGAAGCAGAGTTAAGGCCCATGATAAAATCCGCCTCCATCTGGTTTTTGATCTTCTGTAATTCCCAGTCTGACGGCGGGGTAGTCTTGAGTTTTTCAATTTCATCATAAATCGCCGTTTCCACTTCGCCAACGGTATGGGGGGCGCGAGGGGCGGCGAAAAAGACAAACGTATCCGGATACTTTCCTATTTCATCGGAAGCATGCGCCATAACGGCAATGCGTTTATCCTCAATCAGGGATTTGTACAACCGGGACGTCCTGCCCGCTGAGAGGAGCGAACTCACAACATCCAGCGCATATAAATCGGGATGGCCAATCCCCGGAATATGATATGCAATAGCTATATAAGGGCTAGAATCAAATTCAACCTCCACGCGACGCTCCCCCTTTTGCTCCGGTTCAACGGTCTTTACCTTTGGCGGTGAGGATTGCGCCGGAATATCGGCAAAATATTTTTCTATCAGATTTATAGCTTCAGCCTGATTAAAATCCCCTACCATGACGATTACTGCATTATTGGGGGCATAATACCGTTTAATATACTCATCTACTTCCGCTTTTGTTATGTTTTGCACGTCCGAGCGCCAACCAATGGTGGGCCAATTATACGGATGCGCTACAAAGGCTGTCGCATTTAATTGCTCCAGCAAGGTGCCAAACGGACTATTTTCCAACCTGAGCCTTCTTTCCTCCATGACCACATCCCGCTCAGAATAAAATTCCCTGAGCACAAGATTTTTCATTCGATCTGACTCAATAAACGCCCACAATTCCAGCTTATTGGCAGGAATGTCACAGAAGTAATACGTTCCATCGGTACTTGTGGCTGCGTTCAGCCCGGATGCGCCGTGCCGTAAATACAAGGAGAACACCTCATCCTTCACCACCAATTCCCTGAGTTTTTTTCTCACATCGTCTAACTCTTTTTCCAGAGCCGCAATCTTTTTTTTGTCAGCCGTGTCTCCATTATTTTTCTCTGCATCAATTTTTATAACCAGATCATCCTCACGGTCGAGCAAGGGTTTTTCAGCATTATAATCCCTGGTGCCAAACATTCTGGTACCCTTGAACATCATATGTTCAAACAGGTGTGAAACCCCCGTAATACCGGGTCGTTCATCAACAGAACCCACTTTATAATCAATACGGACGCATACAACAGGCACGTCATGTTTTTCCAGCATGAGTAATTTTAAACCATTTTTAAACACATGCTCTTTTACATCAAGCTTCAGCGGGTCTGCAAATGCCCTGTTTAAAGAAGAAACTAAGACAAAAACTGTCATGAAGCTTACAACGAACGATACCGCTTTTTTTCTCATGGTTTTCAACTCCTCTTTTTCTCCACGATTTTATTCGACAAATTAAATCAGGCCTCACGGCGACATCAAAAATGCATCGCAGAGACGCAAAACCTTGCGTCTCTATAATTATTGAAATTCCTTCACATTAATTCTTTAATAACGCATTTTATCAGCCAAATGTTTCACTTACAATCTATAAAATTTTCTCTTGAAATGCTTCTTGAATAAGGAATATATTCTGTGGTAATATAAAAAAACTAATTTTTGCTAAATCTTGTACATGTTAGAAGGGGTATTCTTCATAACAACTTAAGGAGTCTATGCGTATGAAAAAAGGTGGTATTTTAGTTCTCACGGTAATCGCATCGTTTTTTTTCATCTGGACAGGACGTCCCTGTAATGCCAGGGAAATGAAGCATGACGCAACTGCTGCAAAAAAGCTGGAATTCATCCGAAAAAACTTAAGCAGCCTGACCGAAATGAAACTCGCCGATTCAAAGAAATATTATGAAGAATCACTCAAAAGCCTGAATGATTTAATTCAGGAATACAGCGACACCGAAGAAGCGCTTGAGGCGCGGTTTTTTATTGGCGCCACATACAATGAAATGCATAAATATGACGAGGCCATCAAATGCTTTGACGCCGTCCTTGCCAAAGACGGCATCAGTCCCAACTTCAAAGCGCGGACATTATTTTTCAAAACAAAAGCGCTGTTAGCGAAAGGTGACGTTGCTACTGCCCGTGAAGTTGTTTCTGACTTACGATTAATCGAACCCAGGGCGGCAGATGCTTTTTTAAATGAACTCGGCGGCATGATACGGATTGGCATGGACGCCCCAACCTTTAAAGCGGACGATTTTACGGGAAAATCAATTGATCTGGCAAAATATAAAGGAAGTATCGTTGTTATTCATTTTTGGGCAACATGGTGCGAACCATGCCTGGTAGAATTCCCAAAAATAAAAACTATGTACAAAAAACTTAAGGACAAAGGGGTTCAATTCATTGGTATAAGTCTGGATGATGATATCGGAGATCTGCGCGGTTTTGTTAAACAGGAAGAGGTTGAATGGCCACAGCTCTTTGACGGAAAACGATGGAAAGGCGTAATTCCCGGTATATATCATGTACAGGTAATTCCGATGATGTTTCTCCTTGATAAAGAAAGCAAGATACGTTATATAGGAGACAATACTGAAAGCGTTACACAAATTGCAGCAACACTCCTTTCGGAATCAAAAGATTTGCCTTTATTTCGTTAATTGTCAATTTGGTATCCTAAAGGTAAAGAAATTTTGTGATAAAACATATTCTCACGGGCATCCTTCAGGTTTTGACAGCGTTTTTGCCGGTGTATAGTTCCGGACATCTCGTTACCATAAAAAGCGATTATTCATGAGGCAGTATTTCCATCGTTCAAAGAGCCTGGCCAATAGCTTCCTGTTTATCATGCCCCTATTGGTTCTCTATGAAATGGGGATTGTAATGTATGGCTCTCCCATCAAAAATACCGCTGATGTCATTATCAAAACGCCCCTGACACTGTTTGGCCGGAATAGTTCTTTAATATTTAACTCAATCGTTATCGTGTCACTCCTGGCGTCGATATTCTTCATAGAAAAAGAACATGCGTTGAGCGTGATGATATTTCTGTGGATGTTTTTAGAGAGTATCGGGTATGCACTTCTCTTAGGATATGGAGTTGGCTTTATCGTTTACAGGGTATTCTTTACCCACGCCCTCGCCAATCCTTTTTTATCGGATACATGGTTGGGGATTATTTTATCCATCGGCGCAGGAGTTTATGAAGAAATTGTATTTCGTTTTCTCCTGCTCTTGTTTCTCTATAACTTTATATTTATTAAATTACTCAAAATAAGCAAACCCTTTGGGGCGGCTATCAGCGTCATTTTGGCAGCGCTTATTTTTACTTCATTGCACTACATGGGCACTACAGGTGACAGTTTTACTTACGCAAGCTTTACATTTCGGTTTATGTCCGGGTTATTCCTGTCAGCCCTCTATATGTTCCGGGGGTTGGGAATCGCTGTTTATACCCATGCAATCTACGACGTTATGACAGTATTAAACCCTTTTCAGGTTTAGGCGGCTTTATGGAAAATATTATTGTAGGAATTACAGGCGCAAGCGGCGTTATCTATGCCCAGCGATTGTTAAAAATCCTCTGTAAAAAAGAATATAATATCCACCTGATACTATCAGATGCGGCGGTTCAGATTATCAAACATGAATTAGGTGTCAATTTACAGGGAAACCAACCGAATCTTAACGAATTTATAGGCTGCGCATCTGACACCATTATCTATCATAGCAATACAGATATTGGCACAACGATAGCCAGCAGCCGTTATCCGGTAAAGACGATGGTCGTCGTCCCATGCAGTACGAATACGTTATGTTCAATTGCGCATGGGATTTCAAGTAATCTCATCCAGCGCGCTGCAAGCGTGACACTCAAAGAAGGCAGGAAGCTTATTCTTGTGCCCCGTGAAACGCCATTATCACCAATCCACCTGGACGCCATGCTGAAATTATCCATGATCGGGACGTGCATACTCCCCGCCATGCCTGGATTCTATCATAATCCACGGACTCTGGACGATCAGGTAGATTTCGTTGTGGCAAAGATACTGGACATCATAGGTATACACCATTGCCTTGTCCCTGAATGGCAAGGGGAAGAACTTTTTCATACCGAAGATTTATAATACATAGAAACCGAAACTTTAAATTAAGAATATACGAGGTATTATGACTGACACACAACCACCATATAACATGAATCCACCCGGCGAGGGGTTACAGCCGGTATACGTAAAGAAAATCAGAGGCGCTGGTTTCTGGGTCGCCGTAGGGCTTGCATCATTCTTTTTTCTCTGCACCATTCTTTTCTGTATACTTTTTATCGGTTCGCTTTTTTTAAGCAAAGCCGTCACAACTGCTTCTGCTGATGGCGCACAACACGTCTCCGAAACCATCGTGGAAGGTAAAGGAGAAAACAAGATTGCCATTATTTCTATTAAAGGTATATTGAGCACGGAATCGGCAGAGGGCTTGTTGTTTGACAGACCCGGCATTGTTGAGATTGTAAGGCAGCAACTCGAACAAGCCGCAAAAGACACCCATGTGAAGGCTGCCCTCCTGGACATCGACAGTCCGGGCGGAGGTATCACGGCAAGTGATATTATTTACAACCAGATTGTGAAATTCAAAAGTGATACAAAGAAAAAGGTGGTCGTATATATGAACGACGTCGCAGCATCCGGAGGATATTACATATCGACCGCCGCAGACGCCATTGTGGCGCATCCTACAACTATTACCGGCAGTATTGGGGTAATTATGCCGCTGATCAATGTGGCAGACCTCGTAAGCCGGTACGGCATAAAAGACAACTCCATTACTTCCGGCAATATGAAGGAGATTGGCTCCCCCCTGAAGCCCATGACGTCAGAAGAATCGGCCATTTTAAAAGAAATAATTGACGAGTTGTATATGCAGTTTGTTAGCGTAGTTTCATCGGGAAGGAATCTTGATATCGAAACCGTAAAGAAGCTTGCCGACGGGAGGATATATACGGGTAAACAGGCACTCGAAAAGGGACTGGTAGACCAGCTCGGTTATCGGGAGGATGCGATTAATTTAACAAAAAAACTGGCAGGCCTCAGCGAAGCCACCGTTATTCAGTATAAAGAACAGTACGGGCTGGCGGAAATGTTTGGTCTGATGTCCGGACGGTTTTTTCAAACTAAAACTATTAAACTGGATATCTCACAGCTTCAGGAACAAGTTAAGAGCAAACCTTCGTATCTCTGGACGGGGTATAGCGGAGATAAGTAAACTGTTGGAAATAATATTGTGCCATGCTCAAAGAATTAAAATTTACTATGTCTTTATCACCTGATTTAAAGGATCGATTGAGAGTTATAGCATACAAAGAAAAGCAGAAGATCGTTAAATTTGTTGCCCAGTATGAAGCATATATAGAAGATGAATGGAGAATTATAGTAAGATACGATACAGCTCATGGCTTTGCACACAAAGATATAATCCATCCCAATGGTACAACAGAAAAGCAGCCTTTACCTTTCATGGATTTCAATACGGCATTTACATTCGCTGTTCAAGACCTCAAGGTATTATGGGATTGGTATAAGATCGCTTATAAAAAGGAGCTAGGAATTGATGAGTAATGAAAAAATAATCAAAAAAAATCTTGATTTGTTCAATGAGTTTATGAAGTACGCCTTTGAACATCCTGAAATATTAGATAAAATACCGCCAGAAGCTGAACTTGTTATCTTACCAACAAACGATCCTGAACATTGTACCATTAACAGAAAAATGGCAACCGCTCTTATCAAAAAAGGGAAAAAAGTTGTTGTCGTCAGATTTAAAATACCAAAAACAACAAAACCAAAAATAGAACTTATAACATCATAATTTTAAAAAACCCTTTCTGCTATCTTTCTTTAACAATAACAACTACGTTTTATAACAATTTATGATACGAGTTCGTTTTGCGCCTTCGCCTACTGGTCTCTTACATATTGGAAATGCACGTGTGGCCGTTTTCAACTGGTTATTTGCACAACGGCACAAAGGCGCTTTTATCTTACGTATCGAAGATACGGACGTTGCACGCTCGGATAAAAAATACATAACCCAACTCATTGAAGACCTTCACTGGCTCGGCTTATCCTGGCAGGAGGGACCCGATGTGGGCGGCAATTACGGCCCGTATTTACAATCAGAGCGCCAGCATATCTATAGCGACATCTGCCAGAAATTTTTAAATGAAGAACTGGCTTACCGGTGCTACTGCACACCCGAAGAACTGGAAGAACGACGAAAGATTGCCAGACTAACCGGCAAGCCGCCCCGGTACGATAACCGTTGCCGTATACTCACCGACAAACAAAAACGGGCATTTGAAGAATCGGGCTTACCGTATACTATTCGCTTCAAAGTGCCGGAGGAGATCATCGTATTTGAAGACCTCATTCGGGGAACGTGTCAGTTCGACATGAGTTTAACCGGTGATTTTGTGATTATGAGGTCAGATAGAACACCCTCCTTTCATTTTGCGGTTACGGTGGATGATACCCTGATGCAGATTACCCACGTCATTCGGGGTGAGGATCATTTATCAAACACACCCTGCCATATATTACTTTTTCATGCATTAAAACAAAAACCACCGCAATTTGCGCATCTGTCACTTACCATGGGCACAGACCACACCTTGCTCAGCAAACGACACGGGGCATTTTCACTTTCAGAATATAGAAAACTGGGCTATTTACCTGAAGCCATCCTGAACTACATGATGCTTCTTGGCTGGTCTCCCCGGGACAAAAAAGAAAAATTCAGGGTTGAAGACATTGTTGAAACATTTGAAATCGGCGTCATGAGTAAGGCGTCATCCATCTTTGATCAGCAGAAATTGGACTGGCTTGGCGGTCAATACATCCGGGAGGCAGACCTGGACAGACTCATGAATCTGGCTATACCCTACCTGCAAACTGCGGGTTTTACGCCTACTGATGAAAATAAAATTGATAAAACCAGATTAAAATTAATTATAGATGCAGCGAGAAGCAACATGTCCTGCATGTCGCAAATCGTGGAAGAATCAAATATTTTTTTTAAAGATCTTGTGGTGAGCGAAACCCATGCAGCATTTTTATCATCTGAAATATCACAGAGCGTCCTCGTATTATTTTACCGTGAACTTCAAAAAGCAACTGTCCTGTCACCTCAAAATTTTAAGGAAATATTGACAATCATTCAAAAAGAAACCAAAATAGGGGGAAAAGGTCTGTATCTCCCCATTCGTCTTGCCCTGACGGGAAGAGAGCACGGCCCCGAACTTCATAGTATTGCCCGTATTCTGGGCATTGAGACATGCAAAATACGGGTAGAAAGATTTCTTGTGAAAAAGATATGATTTAAATGAGGCCTTTGTCAACTTAAACCGTTTAATCGGTTTAAGCGGTTTGAACGGTTTAAACAGTGATTGTCTTGAAATTCCTAAACATCAAGAAAGAGATTTATGGCATTAAAATTTTACAATTCGTTAACGAAAAAAAAAGAACTATTCACGCCGCTTCATGAAGGCCGTGTAAATATGTATGTATGCGGACCCACGGTTTATGACCATCCGCATATTGGACATGCAAAGAGTTATGTGAGTTTTGATGTAATTGTCCGTTACCTGAGATATCTGGGTTACAAGGTGCGCTATGTGCAGAATATCACCGACGTTGGGCATCTCACCGACGACGCAGATGCCGGAGAAGATAAAATCATTAAACGGGCGCAAAGAGACCATGTAGAACCTGCAGAACTTGTTGAAACTTACACACGAAGCTATTTTGATGATATGGATGCCATAAACAACCTGAGACCGGACATATCTCCACGGGCAACGGCGCACATCCCGGAACAAATTGAGCTTGTAGAAAAGCTCATAGAAAAGGGACTTGCCTACGCATCAGGCGGTTCAGTATATTTCGACGTCCGGAAATTTAAAGAATACGGGAAACTGTCGGGACGGAAACAGGATGAACTCGAGGCTGGCGCACGAATAGAAATTAATCCTGAGAAAAAGTATCCCGCCGACTTTGCGCTCTGGAAAAAAGCGGAACCTGGCCATATTATGCGCTGGAAAAGTCCATGGGGAGAAGGCTTTCCGGGCTGGCATCTTGAATGTTCCGCCATGTCCATGAAATATCTGGGCGCAACGCTGGATATCCATGGAGGCGGACTGGAAAATATGTTCCCTCATCATGAATGCGAAATTGCGCAGAGTGAATCGGCGAACAGCGTTCCTTTTGTACGTTACTGGCTTCATAACAACATGGTTACGGTCAACGGCCAGAAAATGGGGAAATCCCTGGGAAATTTCATTACTCTCAAAGATGCATTCAAAAAGTACCACCCTTTAACCATTCGGTTTTTTATCCTCAATACCCATTACCGCAGCCCCCTGGATTTTAGCAATGAGGCGCTGGATGCCGCCGATAAAGGCATTGAACGGCTACACAACACCATCAAACACCTGCGCGCGCGATTGAATTTTGCGAAGGATGGCACAACACCGCCCGATATCAATGAAAAATTAGAACACTATAAAAAGGTATTTATGGAGGCAATGGACGAAGACATTAACACCTCTGCCGCTATTGCAGCGCTCTTTGACTTATCAAAAGAGGTCAACACCTTGCTGAATTCTGCGCAGGAATACAGCAAGAAATGTTGGGAAGACATAGACTCGCTCTACCAGCAACTCGGCGGGGACATACTTGGTATCATACCCAAAACCTTTAGTACAGGGGCGTCAAACGAAGCAGATACCCTGACGAAAGTTATAGGTGTGCTCATTGATACCCGGTGTGAATTAAGAAAGGCAAAACAGTGGCAACTATCGGACTTCATCCGTAACAAGCTTATGGAGGCAGGTATTGCACTTGACGATAAACCTGATGGCACAACGTGGAAAAGGACAAAGTAACCGCTAGCTTTATGCCCGTATCTGCGCATCTACAACGGGCAATGTCACTGAATTAAAGGAAGATGTTTTAATTTTAAATAAAAGCCCGAAGGGCTTGCATAAGGAAGACCAGGGCAACGCCCTGGGTAAAAGTACAATAATATTTTAAGCTCTGAAAGAGCGTAATAACAATGGATGGGGGACAATGTCCCAATCTTAACTTAATGACATTGACCTTATTATATAACCCTTTCAGGGTTAATACTGCGCTATTTCTTTTTCCCAGGGCGTTGCCCTGGGCTATCTTATTATAGCCCTAATAGGGCTATGTAGAAGTTTACCTGTTGTCCAAGAATGTATTTACACGGCTGTCGCTATACTATATATTGACAAATTACTTATAGATAAGCAATATTATGGTATGCATCGGTTGGGCTAATTTCATTCTCTGATTGCCTGTTTATCTCTGAATGTAGAAGAGGGTATTGTAAAAACCCAAAGGGCTTATATAAGAAAGCTGACTGTAGAAGAGGATGTTATAAAAGCCCGAAGGGCTTACATAGGAAAGCCCAGGGCAACGCCCTGGGTAAAAAGTACAACAATAATTTTAAGCTCTGAAGGAGCGTAATAACAACGGATGGAAAATAACGTCTCAATCGTTAACAAACATCCTCAACGTTAAATTATGATTACCTTAAAACAAGTAAAAGATCATCCGGACGTCAAGGTATACATTAAAAAGGCAAATGACTTTCTCGGCGTCATCGGTTATACAGAGCATGGAGAACGGCATGGAAATTATGTGGCAAAAAACGCACGGAGAATCCTCAAGGAACTTGGGTATGATGCAAAAACCTGCGAACTTGCTGCAATAGCGGGGTATATTCATGATATTGGAAATGTGGTCTCCCGCTACACCCATCCGGCAGCCAGCGCCTTTCTGGCTAATCAGGTTTTGAAAGAATTAGGCATGCCCGTTGAAGACCGCGTATATATCATGAGCGCCGTGGGTAATCATGATGAAGGAACGTGTGATGTTGTAAGCCCCGTTGCAGCTGCGCTCCTCATTGCGGATAAATCAGACGTTCACCGTTCGAGGGTACGGAGTGTAAAGGAAATTCGATTTGACATCCACGACCGCGTCAATTATGCAGTTACTAAATCAGAACTCTGTATAGATGTACAGAAAAAGATAATCACCTTAACACTTGATATTGATGAGGAGATATCTGACATGGTGGAGTACTTCGAAATATTTACGGCCCGCATGGTTGTCTGCCGGCGCGCCGCACGGCTCCTCGGCTGCGAGTTTGATGTAAAGGTTGACGGCTCCCCACAAACAGCCAACCCCATTACTCCATAGCGCAGCATAGCGGCAACCAAAGATAACCACCCCTCTTTCCCCTCCTTCGCAAGGCAATGTCATTGAATTAAGCAGTTCAAAATTTTGCATATTCATAATAAGCGAAGATTTATAAACATAGTTGACGGTATATCCAAAATTATCGCCACTTTCCCCAAGCCCCAAAGGGGCTCTCATAAGATAGCCCAGGGCAACGCCCTGGGAAAAAGAGATAGCGAAGTATTAGCCCTGAAAGGGTTATATAATAAGGTCAATGTCATTAAGTTAAGATTGGGACATTGTTTTCCATCCGTTGTTATTACGCTCTTTCAGAGCTTAAAAATATTACTGTACATTTACCCAGGGCGTCGCCCTGGGCTTCCTTATGCAAGCCCTTTGGGCTTTTATTTAAAATTGAAATATCTTTCCTTAGTATCTGTAAATAAATAACTCATTGGTATTTGTTGATAATTTGATTTAAATTTGATATTTTATAGATATGAGCAATGGAACTGTATTTTCTATAAAGAAAAGATATGATCTTATAAAAA
>JAHFOW010000069.1 GCA_023261465.1 Planctomycetota bacterium | reverse complement strand
ACTACCATATTTTCCCTGTAAATACCCTGCAACAAAGTTTCTTTGCATGGTGCGGGCTCGTTCAAGGGAGGTCTCTTTTTGGAGTTTTACGATAAGGATATCAATTCTGTTTTCACCATCATTAAATTTACCGATTCGCTCCAGACTGCTGATATATGCCTTGTAAGCGTCAGGAATGAACTGCCCTTGGTAAGTAAAGGCAGATTCTTCAATACGGTTTAAAAGGTTCTTGATAAAACAGGCATACTTCTCTTTATCAAAAGAATTTTCAAAGGTTTCTCTGATAATGTTTTGTGCTTGATGTTTATTCATACTATTCCCAAAGATTTTCTTTTACATACAATACCGCTTTAGCTTTCCTTTATAAACTTTTCTCTAAGAAGAAATTCTTTCGACTTTACGATTGGAACACCTGCATAACTGTGCAACTCAAGTAAGTGCTTATCACCTGAAATTATATAATCTGCCTTTCCATCAACTGCACATTCAAGAAATATGTTATCTGTAGGGTCAGCAGTAATTTCAGCGATAGTGCTATGTATTTCCACAAACTCAGCATAACTTCTCAGGTTTTTAATGAACGGAGAGATCTGTCTTGCCAACAGACCAAATTTTGTATAACCAAGGACGCGAATAAATTCTCTTTCCATATCACTGCATAAAAGCATTATAACTCTTTTCTCACATATTAAGTCATACACGACTCTCGGATATCCTTTCCAGAAAAGCGCAGAGATTGTTACGTTGGTATCCAGAACGACCCTCTTCAATGGATACCCCTTGACTCATGGATTATTCTTTCTATATCTTCTTCTGTGAGTTCTGAAAACCCTTTTTCTTTTACCAGTGACTCTGCATACCTATGAATATCTGATTTTTCTATCGGTGTTAATACCACCTCAAAAACGCTTCCTACCTCTTTGGCAGTATCTTCCGGAAGAGAAAGATGCCCGTCAGGTAATACTTTTCCTATAAATGTTTTTGTATTTGTTGCCATGTTACTTTTCCTCCTTAGATAATATTCATTTTATTCTTTAGGTGTTATATTGTTTACCTTCTAAATATAACGAGAGTATCACTTCCCGTTTGCCAAATACCGCCGGGTTTTGTTCGGCATAATGTTCTTCCAGCAGCTTTTTTGGAATGTGGGTTTGAAGCGCCGCCAACACCTTGAGCGGGTTAACGATTTCATCCTTAAGCGCATTCAGGGCCTTCAGTGTTTGGGTTGCCGTCTGTTTGGGCAATCCACCCTCTTCCAGTTGAGTAAGGACTTTTTTCAGGTATAGTTCCTGGTCTTCTGTCAGTTTTTGGGTATTCTTCAGTGTTACCTTTAAAATTCTAAGGATATTTGCGGAGCTGTCGCGTCCGCCCCTTTGCCAGTGATGCGGCATTTCTTCCGTTGTCGCTAAAATAAATGCCTCTTTGTTTTTATCCAGAAGCTCGTAAAACTTTTCAGAGAGTTTTTCCTTCTTTTCATCAGGACTGCTCTCCAGCAGTTTTGCCGCAGAGACGAAACCCATTTCTTCCGCCACATTTTTATGGTCGGCTTTAAAAAATTTCTGCAGTTTTCCCCGCCTGAAATAGGTAATTAACCCTGACAGGGTTCTCAACCCTGTCAGGGTTTTGCAACACTGCTTTGCAGTGCGCGCCTTTTTGGGGAGGTGTTTTATTTTTTCAAACAGGTCGGGGGCTTTATCGCGAATCTCTTTTATAATATGGAGGTATTTCAATTCACTTTCCTCTGCCCCTTCCTCACCTTCCAGTGTTTGTTTGGAAATCAAACGATTAAATAGTTCATGCGAGCCAATGGGTTCTCCTTCAGTCAAAAGTTCTGCGTCTCCGCCAAGCAGGGTTAAAAATCCATTGATTTTAGCCTCTGCCGCTTCTTTCAGTTTTATCTGGTCATTTGATTGTTTGGTCGGGAAAAAATTAAAGGTATGAATCGTGTCAAAGAGCGTATCCACACGGTTGACACGCCCTACCCGCTGCATCATGCGGGTAGGATTCCAGGGGATATCGTAATTTATCACGGTATTTGAGCGGTGCAGGTTAACGCCTTCAGCCAATACTTCAGTAGAGACCAGTATCCGGTAATCTTCTTGAGGATGACGTGCCCTGGCGTCAAAATTCTCAATTACCTTGTCGCGCGTTGCCTCGCCTGAATCACCAGTAAAACACAGCACCTTATCTGGATATTGTTGGTTTATGTTTTTAAACAGATAGTTTGCGGTTTCCTTTGATTCCGTAAAGATAATCAGATGATTTTCTTTTAAAACAGAATTCGTTGACAGCTCCTTCAGGAATTTTAATAGTTTTGGATCGCGGTCAATGTGATGCCATAGTTTTTTAATCTCAAGGAGAATGTCATGATCGTGCTGTAAGTCATCTCTTAGAAAATTATCCCTGATTCCTTTTTTAAATTCGCTGCTTGCGTATCTTTCCGCCTTGCCTTCATCTATCAATCGCTGGACGGATTCATCGTCATCGCTCTCAAGCAGTTCAAATATTTTATTCGTGTGCTTTTTACTTACATAAACATTTCCGGTATCAAACTCTTTTATAAACATCTCGTAAGAGCGCAGGAATCTATCCACTGAATTTTTAAATGCAAAGAAACTGCTTTCAAGGCGCTTCACAAGCAGGATTTTCATAAACTTGCCCATGTTTCTCTGTGACTGCTGTTCAAGCTGGTCAACTTTACCCTCATAATAAAGCATGGGCATATAGCGGGCATATTTGAATTTATTCGCTATCAATTCTATGGTCTTATTGAATATTTCATCCTCCGTATCATTGAGTTCATAAAAAAGAGGGACGGGTTTTTCAACATTAGGGAATGTAAGGTTTTGGCTCTTTATGTCTTCACCAAAATATTTTTCAATTTCTTTTCTGGTGCGGCGAACCATGAGATATTTGAGGACTTTTTCACGTATTTCCTGCGCATTTTCTTTTACCGTATTTATGTATTGAACATAATCTTTCTGCCGGTCCAGTTTTTTCAACTTTTTATCCAGCCCACTAAAGAAGCCTTCCAGATCGGGAAGATTTGGGATAGTGCTTTTTCTGGTTTTCTGAAATAGTTTTAAAAGGCTTAGAATGTCTTTTGGCGCATTGTTATAAGGAGTCGCTGTTACAAGAACTATCCTTTTACCACGGCAAATTTCTGCCAATTTTTCGTAGGTAACCGTTGTTTCAGTTCTAAAACGGTGTGCCTCATCAATAATAATATTGGTGTATTTCTCCGTCCCTCTGTCAATAAGGTCGTCCAGTTTACCGAGTGATTCAAAGTCGGCCGGCACCCTGAAATCAGAAAACACATTGAGCCATGAACCGGGATTTGATTTTTCGAGAAGCACCGGAGGGGCAATGACAAGGGTTCTGCCGTCAAGCTGCCCTGCCAGCATTGCTGATATGTACGTCTTGCCTAACCCTACAACATCGGAGATAAAAACACCACCGTATTCCTGAAGTATTTTTCGTGCGTTTAAAACTGCCTGCTCCTGATATTCCAGTTTTTTAAATTCCTGGGGAAGATATTTCAAAAACACTTCATCGGTCTGATTGAGTTCGTCTTTGAAATATTCATATAAAAATTTTAAATACAATTCATAAGGAGTAATGGTATTATTCAGCCAGGTTTTTATTTGAATGATATCAATGTACCTTTCTCTGACGTCAACCGCATCCTTCCACAAGTCATTAAATTTTTCCAAGGCGAATTCATAATCCGCTCTGTTCTTTAATTCAACGTTATACTCAAAGTTATCAATGAGGCCTGCCTGTGTAAAGTTACTTGACCCTGTGATGACACGTCCTCTATCTCTGTCACCTTCGACAAATGTCATGATGTAAAGTTTTGCATGAATGTTTTCGGTTGGATAAGCCCTGATTTCTAATTTCCCATTTTTGAGCCATTCAATAAACTTCAGGACGCCTTCTTCAACTTCGGGCTTATCCTCTGACTCTTCAATTTCATTTGTGACTGAGCTTTCCAGTTGTTCCTTTACTTCTGCGTGCGAATATTGACGGGTTGACTGCTGTTCGTTTTTTGTCTTCTGAATGAATTCTATTGTCTTTTTATTCGTCTGTATACCAACCAAGATCCTAATTTTTTCGGTGTTTTCAAGGGATTTGTAAAGTGCGTAAAATCCGCTTGTATAGAAATAACCGACAAGGACGTCAAAAAATCGGGTATCTTGAATAAGTACCCTGAATCTTTCCTGCAGATTCTTGTTCTTTTCGTTTGTAATAAAAGTCAAGTCTGAGTTCATAGTTGATTCAACGTTAAGGAATTTCAAGTTTATTTGTAGGGCAACCCTTTAGGGTTGCACGTGGCAAGGTTAAAGCCTCGCCCTACGTGTGATTGCGAAAAAGTTGCCAAAGGCCTAATTAAATGTTATTTGTTTTTTATGACAGAAAAACTTAAATCCACATCATAGTTCAAAATTCTGGTTCAATCTGCATGGTTGAACCACGGACAAACAAGGTTTGTCCGTGCCACCCGGGAACTCATGTAAATAAGACGAATACCTATGCCTTAACAAACCTCTTCCCTGAAAGCTGTTTTACTAACTTCTTTATTTCGAGGATCATCAGGGTACTGGAGACCACTGAGGAGGGCAGGCCTGTTGTTTGTATGATTTCATCGATGTCCCGCGGACTGCTGGACAGGAGTGAAAATATCTTTTTTTCCTGGGAATTCAGGGACAAACTTCGTGGATCGGTTGTTGTTTCTGTGTCACCGTCCGAGAAGATTTCTGCAAGAGGGCCTAATTCCTGAATGATGTCGTTAATATCCTCCACGAGCTTGGCGCCTTCCTTAATGAGCTTGTGCGTACCCCGGCTATAAACACTGTCGATATTCCCTGGCATGGCAAAGACCTCTTTTCCCTGTTCGAGCGCCCATTGTGCGGTAATCAGCGAACCGCTGTTCAATGCCGATTCAACAACAAGGACGCCCAGAGATAAGCCGCTGATGAGCCGGTTTCTCGGTGGAAAATTACGAAAATCGGGCGGTGTGTTCATGGAAAACTCAGAAATGACAGCGCCGTGCCGGGCAATCTGCTCCGCTAGTTCAAGATTTTCTCTGGGATAGATTGCACCCAGACCGCTGCCAAGCACTGCAATGGTGCGGCCATCTGCGCTGATGGCGCCGCGATGCGCGGCAGCGTCTATTCCCCGTGCCATGCCGCTGACAATACAAAATCCTTTTTGCGCAAGTAAACGGCTAAAACGTTCTGCCTGTGAGAGCCCGTAGTGGGTGCACCGCCTAGCGCCCACAATGGCAAGGGCTACAACATCAGACGTAATCATATTTCCTTTGATATACAGGATAAGCGGGGGACTATAAATGGTTTTGAGGTGTTTCGGGTACTGATCGCTTGTGTAAGGGATGATGCAAACGTTCTTTTCTTGCGCTAAATTAATTTCTGCCCCGATATCAACAGTCTTTGATTCTTCAGCAATAGCAACCGCAAGCTTTGTGCCTATACCTGGTACTTCTTCCAATGCTTTTTTAGAGGCGCTGAGGATTTCCTCTGAAGATCCGAATTTTTCTAAAAGCGTTTGATAGGTTTTAATACCTACACCCTTCGTCATGCTCAGGCGTAGAAGCGCCTCAAGTTCTGTCAATGGTTAACCCTCATGATGATAATCGGGCCTTTCTATGTCAGGAAAGGCCCGGAGATATACCTTCTTATCAATAAAAATACTAACGAGGTGTGGATCAATATTATTTTCTTTAACTTCATCCCATAAAATATTTAATGCATCGGCAAGCGCCATTGCCTTCCGGTAAGGCCTGTCGTGAGATACCAGCGCATCAAAGATGTCTGCGATGGCAAGGATGCGGCCAAACACATTTAATTGTTCTGCCTTTAGACCAAAGGGATATCCTGCGCCAGAAAGTTTTTCATGGTGCATGGCAGCAACGGTGGGAATGCTTTTATATTCCTTGGAAAAATAGATTTCTTCAAGTATTTCTTTAGTAAAAAGGGCGTGCTTGTTCATCTCGCTTCTTTCTTCAGGGGTAAATCTCCCAGGTTTCAAGAGCACGGTATCTCTTATTCCAATCTTGCCGACATCGTGAAGAATCGCCGCATAGTTAAGCATACGGAGTTCACTTATTGACAGGCCGATTGCACTGCCAAGTTCAACGGCAAGTCTGGCCACACGTTCGGAATGTCCTGCCGTGATGGGGTCGCGCCGGTCAATTGCAGCGGCAAGTGTTTTAATCGCGCTCAGGAATGTCTTTTCTCTCTCCTCGTGCAAACGGGCGTTTTCAATGGCAATAGCGGCGTAGCCCGCGTACGTGTTGAAAAGCCACTCATCATATTCAGTAAACAAGCCTGACTTTTTATTGAGCACCTGAAGTACGCCAATGATCTTGCCGTCGTGATTTCTCATTGGCGCACAGAGAATTGTCACTGTCCGGTAACCTGTTTGTGTATCGGTTTCTTTGTTGAATAAAGGATTTTTATAGGCGTCTTCAACATTTACCGTTTTGTCGTGTTTGGCAACATAGCCGGCTATACCCGTGCCCAGAGGAAGGCGGATTTCTTTGATTTCAGATTGCTGCGCGATAAAACTGACCAGTTCGTTTCGTTCACGGTCAACAAGATACAAGGTGCTTCTGTCGGCGTGCATTGTCTTTGTAGCCTGCTCCATGATAAGACTCAGGAGAGAACTCAGGTCGGTCTTCTCAATCATGGCGTGAGAAATATCCAGAATCCTGGCCAGGTCTCTGCTCTTTTCGTGTAGTGCAAAGCTCTTTGTCATGAAAATATTCCTTTTAAAAACTTTATCTCAGCAACGGGGTGTTGAGCACGCGATATAAGATTTCTTCTGTTACCTGATCTGAAATAATAACCTCCCCAATTTTCGTGGGCAGGATAAAACGGAGTTTGCCGGAAATGACCTTTTTATCACTATAGAGTGTCTTTATAATGTCCCCGGGTTTTAATCCCGTGTAAAGTGGCAGCCCCAATCTTTTGACGAGGGAAAGTTGCCGTTCAAATACTGTATTATCGTTAGTTAATCCCATTTCCTGTGCAATACGTGATGCATAGAGCATTCCCATAGCAACCGCCTCGCCATGCCGGTACTTTTTGTAATCGGTAAGGGTCTCGATAGCATGGCCAATAGTGTGCCCATAATTCAGTATCGCGCGCAGGTGTGTCTCCTTTTCATCCTCTTCAACAACCCGCGCCTTGATCTGGCACGAAGTAGCAATAATTTTAAGGAGGGCGTGATGGTTCAACTGTAATATATCACGAAGAGCGTTTTCTATGTATTCAAACAACGCTGCATCCCTGATAACTCCGTATTTGATAACCTCCATAAGACCCGCCACAAGTTCTGTAGCTGGCAGTGTAGAGAGCGTGTCGGTATCTATAAAGACGGCTTTGGGTTGATAAAAACTCCCGATCATGTTTTTCCCTTTCGGATGGTTCACCGCTACCTTGCCTCCGATACTGCTATCAACTTGTGCAAGGAGGGTAGTCGGTATCTGGATAAAAGGAATGCCCCGCATGAATGTTGCAGCTACAAAACCACTGATGTCGCCAACAACACCCCCGCCTAAGGCTATAATAAGGGAACTTCTGTCAAGCTTATGGTCAAAACATGCATCATAAAGGGCGCTTGCCGTCTCCAGTGTCTTCTGGTCTTCGCCTGGTTTTAAGGCCACGATTCTCACGCAAAAACCGTGCTGTGAAAGACTTTCCGTTATGATAGGGCCGTAGACCTTATCAATATTTGAGTCTGTAATCAGGAGGGTTTTGCACGGTTTCTTTTCGGTAGCCAGGATTTCACCGATCCTGCCGACGAGGATTTTATCTATATAGATATTGTAGCTATTTTCAGACAGATTAACGCGTATTGTTTTCATGAATAATTATTTTTCTCCACAATACAAAATTGATCAAGGCTTTTATTATAAACATAGATTTTACAGATTTCACAGGAAATATTTCGATTTATAATTGTTATTTGCCTGAAATGTCTTATGCTCTTTTAGTCTTGTTTATTTTTTACTTCTTTAAAAACTTAACTTCTCATTTTGGGAAAGATTGCTTCGCTCTGCCCGCAAAGACAACGTGGACAAAATATTTCCCTAGTAGTATACCCCATTAAACGAAAAAACCCATGATGTTTTTAACCATCATGGGCTTTTCGTTTGTTATGAATTCAGTTTGTCAGCAAAACTGAATAGTATTACTTTACAGAAATCTTTTCGATACGTCCCTCCCTGCGGAGACGCGATGCTTCAGCCTGAATCCTGGTCATCTCCATCATCATAGGCGCCTGACCCCACCACCAGGAAACGTCCTGTTGCATATGGGCAGTGCCTTTATAACCCTGGAGTTTGTACCAGAACCACAATCTGTTATATTCATTCTCAATCGCAGATGGATTATCCTGCTGTTGTATAAACATACCATACACACCGAGAATTGGACCTACTACAGGGAATTTCCCCTTCAAAGTCTTGAATGCATTGTAAACAGGCTCGCCAAGGAATGCAGGGCTCAGTTGTTTCTCGATTCCATCGCTCAACGGATATGGGTCCCTGTCGGCTGCGCTTGGATAGAGATAACCGTCCGCAATCAAGTCCTCGACGATCTTCTGGGCCTCATCTGCCAGTTTATGCGCCTGGAACATGAACTGATCCAATGACTTCAAATAAGTATCAGCAAATCTGTCGCTGTGGCACTTTGCACAGACCTCAAGCCAGTACGATCTCTTGGCAACATTTTCTTCTGAATAGATATCGATTTTTTCGCCAATAATCTTGATTCCGTAAGGATAATCTTTCAGACCTGATGTGTATTCCAGATTCTTTGGTGGAATGGTACCCATACGCCAGATGCCCTTCATAACAGGATTGTGGATATACTTGCCATGCTTCTCATACATGTGGCAGAACTGGCATGTTGGCGTACGATAGTCCTTGCCTGGTCTTACTTCTGACAGTGGTCTGCTGAAATCATAATGATCTTCCTCTTTGTGATAGATCACACCGTGCTTTGATTCACCATACGACTCTGCATCAGGGTGGTCAGGACCCATGTGACAGGTGATGCAAGCCTCTGGCTGTCTGCCTTCTGCAGCGCTGAATTTATGCCTGGTATGGCATACGTCACACTTCTCAGCGCCTGAATGGCACAAATCACAACCATGCATTCCGTATAAATAACCCCTTCGTGCAGCCTCTGCATACCACGGAACAATGGTATTGGCCTCCTGCGACTGAATGTGGTTGGGGCGGCCCATTTCCCTTTCCCTTAGGAAATCATCAAACTGTGGCCGATGGCATTCACCGCAGACTTCGCCGGTAGGCATACGAATCTGTTTCTTCTGTGTATCTGCATGGCAGTCAAAGCAATGAACTTCATTCAACACCCTGCCGGTACGTTTTTCGATCTCAGCAGTCCTTGCTGAAAGGTATGGAGTACTCTTTGGGTTTTTATGTCCAGAACTCCTCCAGTCCCTTACAACACCGGGCGTTGCCTCTTCGTGACAGGTTACGCACAGATCCCTTCTCTCTTTCTCAATAAAGATCGAGTGATCCAGATTCTTCATGGGTTCATAATGCCTGTTCGGCTGCCAGTACATATCAAGCATCTGTGGTTTAAAATAGTCCTTAAAAGGACCGGAACCTTCTCGCAACCCAACATTATCTTTGTAAACGGCGCGATACCAGTCGGGCGTTCCTTCGTACAAATCCGGTGGTGATTGCTTCTTCTGCGGTTGTTCAGCAGCCATTGCCACAGAAGTGAACACCATCATTGTGGTCAAACACAAACCTAATCCTAATTTTTTCATTTCATTCACCTCCCTATGGTCAACTTATTAGATGCTATTATTTTTTCTCTTTATCTTCTGGTTTAACGAGCGACATTACATAATGGGTTAAATACCACCTTTGTTCATCGGAGAGTTCTTTGGCAAAGGATGGCATAGGAGTGCCATTTAATCCCGTGGTAAACCTGAGGTAAACGTCCCTGGATGAATTACCGCCCTTGAATTTGCCTGTTGTAAAGTCAAAGGGCTTTATCGGGAAACCAAAGTCATCTTCCTGTTCTCCTGCGCTCGGACCGTCTCCGCGGCCTTCAACACCGTGACACTTCCAGCATTCGAGTTTCTCTTCGTAAATCTTCTTTCCTTCAGCAATAGTTCTTTCCGTAGGTCTGACTTCCAATCCAACATCAACCGGCGCATCAGGCTTCCTGACTTCAAAAGCCTCAGAGAAGCTCTTCAGCACAGGAATCACGGATAAGCGCTGTTCTTCTGTCAAAATATCCCAGGGGATCATCGTAGAATTTGGCACCCCATAGGAAATCGTTCTGAAAATATCTTCGTCTGTAGGAAGCGATCCGCTGGGCGTTGTCCTGAATTTATATGCGCCCCGTGTAAAATCGCGTGGTTTTGGCAACATTGACCGTGCAAGAGGTCCGTCGCCCTTTCCTTCCTCACCATGACATGGACTGCAATATTTTTTGTAGGTATTCTTACCCAACTCTGTAACTTCGGTTGGTACATTCAGCGCCCTTGCAGTTGTTGGCGCAATACACAACATCACCGCTGCGCTTGCCACTGCTGTAGCGCTCCACAAGCCAACTTTACCTAATAAAACCTTAGGTTTCATATATGCTTATCCTCCTTTCCAAATGCTCTTATAAACCTAAACATTCTCAATGCTACTACGTCTCTATCACCAATTCTGGGCATAGTTAAATTCTATATTTGTTATTTCTTTCGGATGTACCGTTACCTCCTTTTCTAGATTTCCCAACTCTTCATGCCAAACCTGAAATTTATAGGTTCCTGGCGGGATATCACAAATCTCAAAATATCCATTCCTATCCGTCACATCAAAATATGGATTATCCAGAACGATAATCCATGCATACGACTTTTTGTGAATATCGCAGGTCAACTTAATGACCTCAGGATATTCAAATGTTCTTGATATCCTTTGTTTGTATGTTGTTCCGAGGTTAAATGGTTGATTTTTCGTTGAACGGGTATGAATATTATGCAACTCCTCATCCCCATTGAGGAAGTCAACGGTAGTCCCTGCAAGAATTGGAAGTGTGCCGGGAACAAAAGTATTTTTCTGCTGGTCTACAAGGGGGTGTATAAGCGGCACGGTCTTTTTTTTGCCTTGTTTAATGTTCGTAATCGAAACAACAGCATTTTTGAGACCGTTATTAATACTGCTCACGATAAGTTTTTCAGAAGTAGGTTTGGAGGTATCGGGCACCTGCATATCAGCATATAAATTTAAACTCAATGCTGCTAACTCTCCGCCGTACTTAACGTTTCCAACAACCGTACCACCCTCGGCAACTTCTATTTCGGTATACGTATCACCCGCATATATATCTTTTGAAGACTGGGTATCCCCGCATAAAAATCCAACGATAACGCTTAGAATGAGTATTGGTTTTGTTAAATTTATCATAAATTTAGTATACAAATTATAATCCCTCATAAAGACAACAAAAATCATTCCCGGTTTACAGTAAAATAATAAAATAATAAAAATATCTTCTAAGTAGTAAATTTCAGTAGTACTTAAAAATTAAGATAATATTATCCGATGCTCCTTATCGATCTAAACACCTGCGCCTTGATTTCACAAATGAAATGGTATTTTCACATATATAACCCATCATTTTTTGATATACCTTTTGAGTGGACTGTCACTTACGGCAAAAATTCCTTTATCGATATTCTTGCCTTCTTTGAATACAAGGTAGCTATACTTCCCATATCGGGGGATTTTATATGCCAGATTTTTTATGGTATCCGAATCGAAACCTAAAAACAAGGTAATACCTTTTTCTCCGTTGCCGGGATTTCTCATGGTTATGAGAAATGCATCGCCTTTATTATAATACGACACATCATTTGCCGCAAATCCACTCTCTTGAATCGAGAAATTATTTGGTATGTTTTCTCTAAAAACCTTCGTTAGTTTGTTCTCCTTTAAACCCCCTAAAATAAAGAGACTTTTTCGAGCAATATCCGTGTCTGTTACTTCTGCATCTGCTTTTATAAGGCCATCACCCTCTGCAAGAATTTTTGCAAGTTCTTTATACGCTGCCTGTAAAGAGATATCGCCACCGGTAGGATATACAATTATCCTATCTTTATCCCCAAGTACTAAGTCTATCGTGGGCGGGATTTCTTCCCGGTAGAGACGCCGAAATACATCATGGTGGGGATCTATGGCAATGCCTCTGGGTTGTGATTTGGTTTTAATAGAAATTTCCTGTGGTGATTTTCTTAATTCGGCAGTAGTTGAAAGGCTTCCATCATCCAATTCCAGAGAAATGGGTAAAAAGAGACAATACGGTGCGCCTCTCTGGATGATTTCTACTTTGGTGAGCCATCCATCATCGAGTTTTTCGACCTCCGTTTTGCCTAACTCAACCAGGGGCGCCCCCGTCCGGTTTATCCACTGATCAAAGAACCATGATAAATTTATCTTACAAGTATCTTCAAACATACCCTGAAGGTCATTCCAACTCGCCTGTTGCCATATCTTTTCCCTATAAAACCTTTTGATAGATTGATAAAACTGCTCGTCGCCAACTATCCGCCGCAACATATGGAATACCATCGCCGTCTTTCCATAACCAACAGACTGCGTGACCTGGTCATGCCTGCCGACAAATTTTTTTAATGGTAAATCATTTTGTTCTGTAACGTAATTCGTATATTTCCGGCAAATATCCCAGCGATACTCCTGTGCGGCAGCTGCGTCCTTCAATTCTTTATAATAATAGTCTGCCATATAGGCAGTTATGCCTTCGCACCAGTTTCCCTGCGATTCATCCACAAAGACCGAGTTACCCCACCAGTTGTGTAAGATTTCATGTCCCAGGGAAATGTCCACAATAAAAGGCAGTTTTACAACCGTGCTTCCCAGCAGGGTAAATGAGGGCATACCATACCCCGTCTGGAAAAAATTTTCAACAATGGCAAATTTTGTATAGGGATAAGGCCCTATTAATTTCTGGTACATGTCCAGATAACGGGTTGTTGCAGCAACATAACTTTTTACTAAACCCTGATCTTCGGGAAAGAAATATGCATACACATCAATTCCGTTGTGGTTAATGCTCGTTATAGTATATTTTCCCGCCACCAGATGACAACCCTCAGACACGTTTTTCTCATCCCAGATTGTGATTGTTTTATCGTCAATTACTTTTTTGCTTACCCGTGCACCCTGTGTTACGGACTCATATCCTGCAGGTGTAATAACTGTTATCCGAAAGGTTGCCATTGAATGGGGCATATCAGGATACCACATGCAGGCCGGGCTCAGGTAAACCCCTTCTTCGCTAATAATACCGGTTGTCCTCCCAACATCCTCCTCTTCTTTTGAATAGGGCGCCACCTGAAGTACCCCTTCATACGCAATATCCAACGGTATCTCTTGCCGTTCCCGCACATCTGCCGGTAAGTCAATTTCCACGTGCTGTACGTTTGAGAAATTTCCCATACCATCCCCTTCGTCAGAAAAACCTTTTTTAATCAGAAAATCGAACTTCCTCTGAGAGGAACTCACAGACCGGATGTTAAATGACCCATTGAGAAACAGCATGACTTTTTCAGCATTGTTATGGTGCACCAGCACATGATCTACGGCTGTTAATTTGTTGTCCTTTATGTGGAGTTCGACTTCCAGATCGTGACCGATAAGTTGGTTTTTATGGATATTTCCGGTATCTGCATTCGACGTACTCATAGATAACACAATGCATACAAATGTTAAAATATGTCCCGTTAAGTTTAGATTAAACATAGATAAACCTCTTTTTCTAAATTTTAGTAACTATTCAGCGTATTTTTCCCACTACCGCTATGAGCGAACAAAATCAGGCAACGCACCACGAAATAACATCTTTAACGCCTGGCTCAAATTTACCCCTTGTTTTCGACAGGTTGAGA
>JAHFOW010000218.1 GCA_023261465.1 Planctomycetota bacterium | reverse complement strand
TTTCGGCGTGAGGACACCGGAACATCAAGTTTTATGCTGGCTCAATCTTGCAGATTGAATCAGCGTAGTAGCAAGGCGTGTCTTGCCACTACATGGCCGTTTGAATCTTCCGATACATTAAGATTAATACCCACCCCTGAATCCCCTCCCAGGAGGGGACTTCTTTAATCCCCTCTTGAGAGGGGTTCGGGGTGTGTAAGGCGGTAGAAGAAAGTTTGAAATTCTTATACATTAAATAAGGAATTAGGCGGTATGTCATTGCTTTCAGACGAAAAGAAAATATACCATCGTATAAAAATCCTTTCGGATGCCTTTTTATTATCCTCAAAACCCATGGATTATAAATCCGTTTTAAGGATGGCCGCCAGACATTTCAGGGTGTTTACTGAAGCAGACGCATCTGTCCTTATGTTAAATCACGAAGGCGACCTCGTACCGGTTTGTTCACTAGGCATCCCCTTTTCAAAGGTCAAGGACGTCAGCCGCCCATCATCCACACGACTGAAAGACCTTATTACCCGTCCCATCTTTGATGTACGCTACACATCCTTTATGAATACACCTCTTATCCATAAGAAAAAACTCATAGGTCTTTCGGCAGTATTTAGTACCGTGCCAGAGAAATTTCTCCTTTTTGAGCAGGAAAAATTTGAGTTCCTTTTCCTTACCATGCTGGCAAGCCACATCGCAGTAAGCGTTGAAAATGCCAATCAGGTGAACTTAATTCAACTTTTGGAATGTTCCAGGTCTGAATGGGAAAAGGCGCTTGATACCATTGATGATTTAATTACCATCCATGACGCTGATTTTAACATTATCCGGGCGAATATGGCCGTGGCCAGGAAATTCAACGTGGATATCAGGGAAGTCATAGGCAAGAAGTGTTATAAGATTTTTCATGGTACGGATGAACCCTGGCCAACATGTCCACACCGCACGTCGTTAGAGACCATGAAAAAATGTTCCGCCGAGATTGAAGACCCCCACATGGGCGGTATCTTTCAAATTACATCATTTCCCCACCTCGATGAAACCCGCAAGTATAGGGGAACGGTTCATGTGGTTAAAGACGTGACAGAGCACAGGAAGATGATGAATCAAATCATAAATCTCAATTCGTAATTCGTAAATCAACCCTGGCGCTCTTCATCCGTCTTTTCAGAAGGCCAGTAATAAGCATCCGGCGTGTTCCGGGCGCCAAAGATAGCCGTGCCAACCCGCACCATGTTTCCCCCTTCTTCAATCGCTATCTGATAGTCATTCGACATCCCCATGGAAAGATACTTCATCCGGACTCTGTGAATATCTTCCTTAACAATCTTATCGCTTATCTCCTTAAGCAGCTTAAAACACTTGCGGATCTTTATTTCATCCCGGGTAAAAAGGCCAATGGTCATGAGACCGAGAATATTGAGCGTTTCATACTTCGCCGCCTGTCTGACTAGTGAGACGGCCTCTTCTGGCGCTATGCCGTATTTACTCTCCTCATACGAGGTATTGACCTGGATCAGGATATCCAGGGAACGCCCTTCGTGCTGGAGACGCTGGTCAAGCTTTTCTACAAGCGATAACCGATCCACGGAATGGATCATATATGCAAATTTAAGGACGTCTTTTACCTTGTTTGTCTGGAGGTGGCCGATAAAATGCCACCGGACACGTTCATTTTTTAATACTTCATATTTTTTCAGCGCCTCCTGCACCTTATTTTCCCCTATAATCTGCCCTCCGGCCAGAATTGCCTCGCGTATCCGTTCAGGATCTACCGTCTTGGTGGCCATGACAAGGACAATATCTTCGGGTCTTTTGCCAGCCTTCTGAGCGGCGCGAGCGATATTTTGTTTTACCTGTTCCAGATTCTCTTTAATCGGCATATGCTCTCCCAAAACTATGAATTATTATTTAAAATTTGATTCTTATTGCCATTTTCTTCTGTTAATACTTGCCACCCTGGTGTTGCTCAAGTAGTATTTTTTTATTGTTTAAATTTAACTATTTGTAACGGTAATTATGGTATAATGCAAGGGAAAACAGTTATTGAGTGTTTCACGAGAAAACATTCCGTAGAGACGCAAGATTTTGCGTCTCTACAAGTCCCTGCTTTGAATTTCCCTAATTTGGAAACAGGTATGAACGACAACTATTTATACGCAGCAATGTCTCTCGATATTGACCCCGACGCCAACGTCGCCGTTGAAGGCCGGTACGATGCGCTCTCTGCTCCCCTACAAAGCGGAAATGTACGCGTTGAGGCATGTAAAAAAGGATTGCACAAAATACTTGAATTGCTGGATGTTTACGATATCAACGCCACCTTGTTTTATGAGGCACGAACGGCTCAGATGCTCATTGCCGATAGAATGGATTTGCCCGAATTATCCCAAAACCATGAAATAGCCTGCCACTCGCTGAAACACGAAGACTATCTGGGAAAGGTATCCGGCTTACCCATGAAAGAAGACGCCATTCAGGAATCCATTGCCGGCGCACGAGAAATTCTGGAGGGTATTTTTGGACGCACCGTCAGGGGATTTCGTGCGCCATATACAAGGGTTAATCAAACGGTGATAAAAGTATTAGAGCGCATGGACTTTCATTATGACTCATCTGAAACAATCAATCTGGGCACAACATGGAATGGGAAACCATTTCCCCTAAAAACATTTGATTCAACGATTATCGAACTTCCCCTACCCGCCTTTCCTGACGCACGGGGCAAAAAAATGACTTCTTACTTATGGGCAATTTTCGAGGGAAAAAGGAATGCCCAGGAGTATATTGACGCCGTTGTGCGGGCAAAAGAAATTGCGCAGGGCGGACTCTTTGTTTTTGCGATTCATCCCTGGCACTTATGGATAAACAGCCAGGGAGACATATTCGCGGATGAACAGGTTGCCAGGAATTTAAAGAATTTTGAGTCTATCATTTCCCAATTAAAACGCATGAAAGGAATTAGGATTATTCGAATGGACAAATATCTGGGGAAATGGCGTTAAAAACCGGAGGCATAACGTACTTTTGTTACTTTAGCGCTGAGGAAATTTAAACTTATTGTTTCTTCTATAAACACACCTCTCAAGGTATTTTATTTACTGCCAGCATCTCGATATTTCTGGAGCATATTTCTTTGAGCTGCTTTCCGGTAAAAACTTCTCCAATCGGCAATAAACCATTTCCGGCATGCATATCGATTATCTGAATAACATTTCTGTACTCTTTTACAGCCTGGTTAATGAGATGGGAATCCTTGTATAAATTTCCCAGATAATAATGTGACAATACAGACTTTTCATCGAGATAAATCGCCTTTTTAAAGGCAGTGACGGCATTCTCCTTGTCCCCGATTTTGTAATAAATGCTCCCCATAAGGGCGTATGCCTCTCCGGAAAAGTCATCTATTTTCAATATGTCCATGCCCTTTTTTAACGCCTTATCGTATAAACCCATATCCGCATATATTCTGCCGGCAAGCAAATGGGCGTCAACATTGCCAGGTTCCTCATTGAGCACACCCTCAATCTCATCTAATTTTCCATCGATATCATCTCCGGAAAGTTGTATCCTTTCTGTTAGCCATTTTGGTATATCCTTTTTCTTGTTTCGCTCACTACCACGGGTCAATACGTTTTCTCTCCGTTCCCGACTTACAGGAACACTATCCATATCAATCTTCTGCCGTTTTTGAAGGGGAGCAGCCTTTGTACCTGGAAATCTTTTTCGGGTAATATCTTCCGGGAGTTCTTCTTTTTGCCGGGATTTGTCAAAGAGAGGCATGGCGGCCCCCCTCCCATTTTTCCGGTAGAAAAATACCCCGCCGACTTCTTCGAGCTTAAAATCGTCCGATATCTGCCAGAGAGACTCGGAATGCCCCAGAAACAGATAACCACCTTCCGCCAGCATATCACATAACCTGCGAATAATGGTTTGCACCGTTTCAAGCCTGAAATAGATAATCACATTCTTGCAAAAAACAATATCAATACTCTTCTTTTCAAAAAGAAAATAAGGCTCAACGAGATTGAGCAAATCAAAACACACACGTTGTTTGACCTGATCGCAGAGATAATATCGCCCGTCTTTTTTGGTAAAATACTTGTTCAATAACCATGTATCTATTGCCCGCATACTACTCTTTGTATAAATACCTTCTTTTGCCATTTTCAAAGCAGTATTACTGATATCCGTACCAAAAATTGATACGTTCATGCCTTCAGGGAAAAAATTCTCCTTAATTGCCATTGCTATGGAATACGGCTCCTCGCCTGTTGCGCATCCGGCGCTCCATATCTTTATTTCCTGACTCCTTTTTCTTTCCGACAACTCAGGGAGAACATGATGGAGGAGCGTTTTCAATTGCCTTTCATCCCGAAAGAAGAACGTCTCTTTGATCAATAGAAGATCGAGCAATTCTTCAAATTCTTTTCTTCCCGCGTCATTATTTATAATGAACGAATAATAA
>JAHFOW010000068.1 GCA_023261465.1 Planctomycetota bacterium | reverse complement strand
CCCCAGGTGATATCTATGTTGATGAAAGAACAGACCCCGACAAGCTCAACAGACAACTTGAATACGACCTGAGGGAGGCTGAGAAAAAACGCCGTCAGAAAGAGCGTGAGACAGCAGACGCGAAAGCCAGGGCAGAGGCGGAAAAGAAGGCTAAAGAAACAAAGGAACTACCTGCTGAAGAAGCAACACAGCCAGAACAAGCAGGACAATCAACACCGCAACAATAAATTTATGATAACAATTTAGTTTTTTGAAAAAACCCCATGTGAGCTTTTTCCTAATTATGGGAGTTTTCTTGATGCAAATACTTAATATGAAATTAAATACAATGAAAAGTATTTGTTTGAATGGATAGAGAGATATAATAAACAGGTCGCTCCTATGGAGCTAAATAGGGCATTTGTGTTCAATGCTACAAACAGTTGGCTCCGGTGGAGCCAGAAAAAAAGAAATAAGTCTTGCAGACGTGCCAATGCAGTTTTTGAAACTGTGCACATTTTGCGTACTATAGTAAGGGTGCGTCGCTATATGCTCCCTGCATAATGACCGAATCTTTCAAAAAACTAATAGGGAATTATATGGCGGATTGTATTTACAAGGCAATATGGGGCATGAAAGTATATATTGATTTATTAAATGAACAAGGATTACCCATCCCACCCCAAAATCCAAATCCAAAAATTCTTATCCGAAATGAACAACCAGAGACGGTCTCTGTATAAAGTCCTCACCATTGCCGGTTCAGATTCAGGCGGCGGCGCCGGCATACAGGCAGATATCAAAACAATTGTCTCACTGGGTGGGTATGCAACAACTGCTATCACCGCACTCACCGCTCAGAATACCCTCGGTGTTCAATCCATTTTTAAAGTACCAGCATCCTTTGTAGGTCAACAAATTGACGCCATCATGACAGACATCGGCACAAATGCCGTTAAAACAGGGATGCTTATGTCTCAGGAAATTGTGGAGGTGGTCAGTTCAAAGATTAAAGAATATGACATGAAACGCGTTGTTGTTGACCCTGTTATGTTGTCAAAGAATGAAAAGCAATTGTTATCAGGTGATGCTATAAAAACCCTCACTTCACAACTATTTCCTTTATCTCTCATAGTCACTCCAAATATTCCAGAAGCAGAATACCTCTCTGGTATAAAGATATCAACACCATCCGATGCAGAAAAAGCTGCCCGATGTATATATCAATGCGGCCCTCCCTATGTGCTTATCAAGGGAGGACATGCAGGGGCATCGTGGAGCACGGAAGACACAAATTGCGCCGTAGATATTCTTTACGATGGAATATCATTTGAATATATTGAAGATGAATACATTCCAACCAGAAATACCCACGGTACGGGATGCGCCTACGCCTCAGCCATTGCAACTTATCTGGCAAAAGGAAGCGACGTTAAAGAGGCCGTCATTCAGGCAAAGAAATTTGTTACGTCGGCTATCCGGAAATCTATTTCTCCCGGCAAGGGATATGGAACATTAGACCAATGGATGGCAATACAATTCCCTTGAATTGAATATTTATGATTGTTATAATATTTTTTTATATCGTTCTATGAATTTATTAAGATAAATGTCCTGAAATATGTACAGTACTATTTTCGGGTAAATTTGTTTGGGTGCGCATGACGCACGATGCACTTGTTATGTATTGAGGATGTCTTGTATGCAACAAGTGGTAGCTTTAGAATCCAGTGTGCTGGTATTAAACAAATTTTTCATGGCGCTCCATGTCATCTCTGCGCGGAGGGCGCTTGCTTTATTATGCAAGGATACTGCAGAAGTTATTTCTGTGGATGAGGGGAGATTTAGCGCCTATGATTTTGAAAGCTGGAAAGACGTCTCGATCTGTAAAGCAAGGCTCGGTTTACCGGAGGATGATTCGGCTGGCTGGATCAGGACTGTTTCTTTTAATATGGAAGTACCGAAAATTATCCGTCTGTTATTCTACGATAAGCTTCCCCGGTCCAATGTAAAATTTAACAGACGAAACATCTTCGCCCGAGACGAAAACAAGTGCCAGTATTGTGGCCATAGGTTTCCGACGTCAGAATTAAGTTTGGACCATATAGTACCAAAGGCTTATGATGGAAAGACTACCTGGACAAATATTGTATGTGCCTGCACTGAATGCAATAAGAAGAAGGGGGGAAGGACGCCGGGACAGGCAGGAATGAAGCTTACTCGTAAACCCTTTAAACCAAAACATAGCCCTATTCTCAGTCTGAAGCTGCGTTCAGATAAATATCGTTCCTGGAAGCAATTTTTAGATGAGGCATATTGGTCTGTTCCTCTGAAATAAATCTGTTCCATTCCTGTCTCGCCAAAACATATTTCCATCTATCTTTCACCTTTTATTTCTTGGCGGTTCATATTCCTGGCATTACATGTCTCCATTTAATCTGAGAGGGTATTATTTAAAAGTAATACAAGGGAAACCGGCAGATATAAAATCCAGGGTGGTATGGAATTTATTGTACCCTCTTTCAAAAATGTACGGGTTTGTGGTTAAAACTCGTATTTTTTTTTATAAGTATGGTCTATTAAAAAGTGTTCGCCTTCCCATTCCTGTAATCAGTGTTGGGAACATCACGACCGGGGGGACGGGAAAAACACCCGTAGTAGAATATATTGCAAGATTTTTACATAATAAAGGGAAACGTGTTGCGATTCTCAGTCGCGGGTATGGCGCTTATAGACAAGAAAAGGGAGTGGCTTTCCCAAAAGATATTTGCAATGACGAATTCCTCCTGTTTAGGGAAAATATTCCCGATATCCCAGACATACTCAATAAAGACAGGGTAAAAGGTGGACAGGAAGCAATACAGCATTTTCAGGCTGAATGCCTGGTGCTGGATGACGGATTTCAACACCTGCGGCTGGTACGGGATTTAGATATTGTTGTCATCGATGCATTGAATCCGTTTGGATACGAACACATAATCCCACGCGGCTTGCTTCGTGAGCCTTTAGCAGGATTAAAAAGGGCAGACTTGTTTGTCCTGACGCATAGAGATCAATGCAGCCCAGGAGAAATCGAGTCTATTGTCGGTCGATTGCATAAGATTGCAGGATATGTTCCTGTTGTGGAAACGATTCATAAGCCCTCTTGTCTGGAATCAGTATATGAAAGAAAGCGGTTAGACCTCAATTTGTTAAGGGGGAAAAAGGTCTTTGCTTTTTGCGCCCTGGGTAACCCGTTATCATTCAATAAAAGCATTGAAGGTCTTGGGGCAGAGGTGATTTGTTTTCGTGTATTTTCAGACCACCATTGGTATACCAGTGCTGAATTACAAACTTTAAATGCAGAGGCGCAGCGATTAAAACCAGACGTAATCCTTGTTACCCAAAAAGACAGGGTGAAAATAAAAGATATCAGGCATACGTGGGATTTCCCATTATGGACGCTGAAAATAGAAATTTGTATTGTAAAAGGTTGTGAAATTTTTGAAAATAAGATAAATTCCATTTTGCAATGAAAGGAGAAATACAATGGCTCATAAAATTACGGACGAATGTGTAAATTGTGGCGCATGTGAGAGTGAATGTCCGGTAAATGCCATATCGGAATCAGGCGACAAGCGTATAATTGACGCAGATACCTGTACCGATTGTGGCAGCTGTGTGGCTGTATGTCCGGTTGAAGCAATCCTTGCACCATAAGATTTTTAACGAACAAGGTAGGGACACGGCGCGCCGTGTCCTTACTCGTTAAGGGACACATATGAGTCTTGATGTAACCCTAGGCTTTAGTCTTGATAACCTGTCCTGGTCTCAAACCTGAAGGTTTGAGTTACGCCAACATCATAAACTAAACGTCTTCGGTAAGTTGCATTACCATTGTTATTGCGAGCGGGTACAACCCCCCTCGCTCCCACAACTTTTTTTGCTAATAATGTTGAAATATTTTTGTTAAGAAACTATACGGTAAAATTATAATGACAAAACAAGCAGAACCTAGGGTTAAATCTTTTAAACCTATAGACTTACATAATGTTAAGACGTACTCAATAAAGGAAAGAGAGAATCTTTCTCATGTAGATCTGTTTGCAAAACCTGTTGTGCCAGTGGATGGAATATCCGCATTCTTTGATTCATTACCCGAGATACTTGCATCAGCACAGCTTCGGAAGGTTATAGATGCAATAGTACAGGCATATCGTCATGAACGCCCGGTGGTAATGGCTATCGGCGCGCATGTTGTCAAGTGTGGTTTATCGCCTCTGATTATCGACCTCATGAAACGGCGTATCATAACGGCCATTGCTATGAATGGTGCAACTGCTATCCATGATTATGAAATCTCACTCATCGGGGCAACTTCCGAGGACGTGGCAGCAGGGTTGAAGGACGGCAGCTTTGGTATGGTAAAGGAAACAGCAGCGGCATTTCAGGTTGCATCCAGCCGTGGAATAAAAGAGTATATTGGACTTGGGCGTGCTATGGGCAATAGAATTATTGAAGAAAACAGCATGTATCAAGACTTGAGTATTCTGGCATGGGGCGCCCGATTAAATATGCCGGCAACGGTTCATGTTGCCCTGGGAACAGATACCATCCACATGCATCCGAATATCTCAGGGCATGACCTGGGAGAGGCGAGCCATATTGATTTTAAAATTCTTTCATCCGTGGTTTCAGAACTCGAAGGCGGCGTATGGCTCAATATCGGTTCGGCTGTTATTATGCCGGAGGTTTTTCTCAAAGCTATCAGTCTCGTAAGAAATCTCGGCCACAAGGCTGAAAACTTTTTAACGGTAAATATGGATATGATTCAGCATTACAGACCGCAGACGAATGTCCTGAAAAGACCGGCTCAGCAGGGATATGCTATCACGGGTCACCACGAGATCATGATTCCCTTGTTGAGGATAGGGATACTTTCAAAACTTGGCGCAGGGGATGAGTAAAAAACCAGTTCTTTTAGAAATATATCAAAAGATGTTTGATGCTTTAGGCCCGCAGCGCTGGTGGCCGGGCGAAACACCTTTTGAAATTATTATTGGCGCCATATTAACGCAAAATACAAACTGGTCGAATGTTGAGAAGGCAATTAAAAATCTTAAAAAGGCTGGAACACTCTCTCCCGAAGGAATACATAAGCTTGGTGTAACCGAACTGGCAGAGCTTATTCGGCCTTCCGGCTTTTTTAATGTTAAAGCAAAACGGGTTAAGGCCTTTATCGAATGGCTATTTTCAAACCATGAGGGCAAGCTTGCCAAAATGTTTGCCTATGACTTGCACACACTTCGGGATGAATTGTTAGCCGTAAAAGGTATCGGACCGGAAACTGCGGACTCAATTTTATTGTATGCGGGAAATTTTCCTACATTTGTCGTCGACGCGTATACGTACAGAATACTTTCGAGGCATCGGTTTATCCCCGAAGAAAGTTCTTACGATGAAATGAAATCCTTCTTCGAGGAAAATCTCCCAAAAGACGTGCAATTATTTAATGAATATCATGCCTTATTGGTAAACATCGGAAAGATGTTTTGTAAACCGAAAAAGGTTTGTGAACAATGTCCGTTAAAAGATTTCTTGTAATTGTATGATAATTCAGGTTATAAAAGACATATAAATATCTATGGTAGGGAAGGATTTTAAACCTGCCCCTGCTATGTATCATGTTAAAGGTTATAGCGATAACTACAAACATTAATTTGGAGTATATTTAAATGACAGGCAATGAGGTATTAATAAAAGGCGGGCATGTAATAGACCCTGCAACCGGCGTTGATGGCAGCGCAGATATCTTTATCCAGGACGGGAAGATTAAGGCAATATCAAATACTATTCAGGCAGGTAAAAATACCAGGGTCATTGATGCAACGCAGAAGTATGTTATTCCGGGGCTCATAGATTGTCACGTCCACCTCCGTGAACCTGGCTTAGAATATAAAGAAACAATTGAAACAGGCTCCCGGGCTGCGGCAATAGGAGGTTTTACAACCCTGATATGCGAACCAAATACCATGCCACCCATCGATTCATTGGAAATGGTGTCATCCTTAATGGAGAAGGTCTGCCAGAAAAGTAAGGTAAATATCTTTACCAAGGCATGCATTACCAAAGGCTTATTGGGCGAGGAACTTACCGATATAGAAAAATTAGCAAAAGACAAACGGGTGAGGGCGCTCTCCGATGACGGTAATCCGGTATTTTACGAAGCGCTGATGAAAAAGGCATGCGAACTTGCGGCGCGAAATAATATTATCATAAGCCCCCATTGTGAAGATTCACAAGTCTCTTTGGACAAGGCAAAAGAAAATAAAAATGTAGCGCACTTCCCGGGCAAGTCATTCTGTCATGAAACCGACTTTGTCGCCCGCGAGATCAAATGTACAGAACAGGCAAAAGGACTCTTGCATGTATCCCATGTGAGCATGAAAAGCACCGTTGATGTTATAAAGCAAGCCAAAGAAAGGAATCTTGCCAGCATCACCAGTGAAGCCACTCCCCATCATTTATTGCTGGATGATAATTTTAGAAATCCAGACGGAACGTTGCCAAAAACCAATCCGCCGTTAAGGTCAAAAGAAGACAGAGAGTCATTAATCAAAGGTTTAAAAGATGGGACAATCGACGTCATCGCTACCGACCATGCCCCCCACACCCACGATGATATTAAAAAGGGTTCGTCTGGTTTTGTGGGACTCGAAACGGCGCTTGGTGCTATTCTGACAAAGCTTGTGCATCCCGGTATCCTGTCGTTGAAAGAGATCGTCCAGAAAATGTCAACCAACCCGGCGCGGATATTTAAGGTTAATGGAGGAAGCTTTGCCGTGGGTATGCCCGCAGATATTGTAGTCGTAGATCTCAATAAAGAATGGACGGTAGAAGTAAACAAATTCGAATCCAAGGCCAGAAATTGCCCTTTCCAGGGCTGGAAATTGAAGGGACAGGTCGTTACCACCCTTGTTGGTGGAAAAGTAGTTGTCGATAACGGACAGATGGTATGTTAATTATTGTTGACGGTTACAATTTTATATTTACAGTATCCGAACTGGAGAAATATGTTGGAATAAAACGTATCGAGCCCGTGCGTGACCATGTGATATCTTTACTTTCACAATATAGAGAAAAGAAGCATTATGATATAATCCTTGTGTTTGACGGTAACCAAACTGGCTCCATCTTTCCCAAAAAGCAAACCTGTTCAGGTATTATGGTAATTTATTCAAAATCAGGCATAAGTGCGGATACCGAGATAAAAAATATTACCAATCTCTGCCAGAACCCGCAGGATGTGTATATTGTAACCTATGACAACGATATTAAAAGACATGTCAAAAGATGCGGCTGTCAGGTTATTGAACCGAAGGTTCTGTATAATGAGATTGTGGTGATGCTGAACAAAGAGAAGAAAAAACCATCAGACGAACCAGAGAGTAAAGAGCGTGGCCCATCAGAACACGATGCGCAATACTGGAAGGACGTCTTTAAAAACATTCCCGTCGAAGAGTCAAAACCCGACGCAAAAAATACCACGATCCTCCCCATAAAGAAGGAGAAAAAGGAATCATCAAAAAGCCCCGAAGAGCCAATGTATAAATATAAGGGCACACCTCCAGATGAAGTACAATACTGGGTTCGTTTTTTTACAGAAAGGGAAAAGGATGCGTTGCAGGATTAAAGTACACTGGATTCTTAAATGTGTCCTCACACTTTTCTATGCCTGTGCCATATTTGCCGTATCTTCGGAAGACACATCTTCCGTTCCCCTGCCTCCGCATATTGATAAACTCATTCACCTTGTGGAATTTGGTATTTTAAGCTTCTTAACGTGCTGGTCACTTTCCTCTGTGCAGATTTGGAAAAAAAGCAGATACAAAATTATCCTGGCAATTGCTATTACTTCCCTCTATGCAGCGTCCGATGAATTTCACCAACTCTTTACGCCCAACCGTTCGGTAGAGGTGCTCGACTGGGCGGCAGATACTGTTGGCGCTATCATTGCGGGATTTTTGTGGTATCTATTGATCAACAGACGGCACACAAGAGAAGAAGTTTCAACTATGAATTAATGAAAAAGATACGTCTAAAGCTTATCAAAGAGTCGTAATATTTTGAGAATATCAAATGATTAAGTGGAAAGAGCTTGTTTACCAGTTAGTTGTTGAGTTTTGCAATGTGAGGGGCAAAAGAACCTTTACATTGCAAGAATTTTATTCTGCTCACGAAGATGACTTTAAACAATTCAAACCTGATAATCATCATCTGCTTCCCAAAGTGAGGCAGCAATTACAACTCTTACGTGACGATGGTTTAATACAGTTTCTTGATGGCCGCGGCACATATACCTTGAAAGGAATTGAACTCCTAAAGGGGGAAGTCGAGGATGAAAAAGTACAGGAGATTAGCATACAAACACCTGAAAAACGCGAGTATTTAATCGAGACATATGCAAGAAACAGAGGATGGGTTAAAGAAGCAAAAGAAAAACTTGGTTTATACTGTTTATATCCAACATGTCAGAATACCTTTAAGAAACCTAACAATGAACCATATATTGAAGTTCACCATATTATATCCCTTTACGAAGGCGGGGAAGATGCAATTTGGAATCTGATTGTAATCTGTGCACATCATCACAAAATGGCTCATTTTGCTGATTCTTTCACAAGACAAAGACTTAAAACAATCCTTACGCGTGAAGTTGAATCGCGCATAGCATAGGAGGACAAAATGAGTGAGCTAACAGCAAAACAAAAGTTAAACTATTATATAAAAGATCCTAAATTTCAATCATGGTATTGTTATATGGAAGATAAATGGTTACAATACGCGGACTGGGAAGAAAAACTAGTAGGTGTTTTTGGAAGTGTTGAAAACGCGATAAAAAGATTTGAAATGTACCTTGAGGAGGAAAGGGATTGTTAGGAAAAATAAAGGATTTCAGATTATCACGCACCGTGAGTGGAAATGCACCCCGAAAGGTATGGTGTGGAGCTATTGCTCACTAATGCACCCTACACGGCTATATACGACCATCCTGGACATGCCGAATTTTAGCGAAATCTCAGAAATACAATTTTGAAATACAGCTTGAGTGTAAATGGCAGATGTCATACGCACTTATTGATAAAACTCTGCTTGTATTTTGAAAAAAACCATGAAAAACAAATACGTCGCGTAAGGTCGCCAACGCAGTTTTTGAAACTATGCGCATTTTGCATTCTATGGTAATGGTATGTCACTGTGCAACTCTCCAGATGATGGCTAAATCTTTTAAAATATTTATATGTTTAAATCTAACTCCTATGATTGTCTCATATCCTCGCAAGATATCAGGCAGTGGTACGAAAAGCATTACCATTTACTCTCTCTGGCTGGATTGTGGCTAAAGGGAGGAGAACCCAACACCATGGATCCAGCCTTGTTTGCCCTGGCGAAGGTGCGATTTCTGATCTGCAGATTATCCACCTACCGTGATGTAACACCTTCCATTTCCCATTCGCTCGTAGCCCAGATTGCTCAGGAGGTCGAAGGTATGTTTACCGATTTTGCCTTTCTCCCCCCACCCAAAGATATGGAAGTAATGACTGCATCAAAGATTCCCCTCTGGGTAGGCACAACCACAAAAGAACCGCCGTGTACATTCGATGTGCTGGGTATCAGCAACTCCTTCATCCTTGAATTGTTAAACCTGCCTAAATTATTACATTATTCAGGTATCCCACTCTTTAAGACTGAACGGATGAAACGTCCCGATGTCCCTCTGGTTATTCTTGGGGGCGCCAGTGCGGCAGTTACCTCGGTATTACATGGCCCCATAAGAGAACAAGGATTTGAAGATAATTATGGCCTTGTAGATGCCGTATTTATTGGCGAGGGGGAATATGCCATAAAGCAATTCCTGGAGATTGTAAAAAAAGGGAAGTTGTCCGGTTGCAGTAAAACAGAAATCCTGCGTGAATGTCATGGAAAGGTGGATGGATTCTACGAGCCGGACAAATATGAGCATCGGTATAGAACGGTTGCACACAATATAAATCACCACAAGCACAGTACTGCGCCGAATCCCTCAGAATCCCTCCTTGAAAAAGGGGAACTGTCTTTGGAAGAAAATAATGAACAACGTGATGCAGGTCTGGTAGAAATTGTGCCGACAGAACCGTACGTAGCGCATCCGGTAAAAAGCGCAGTTGTGTACGACCTTGACAAGGTGAGGACACTCGAATCAGGACCTCTCTGGTATGAAGCGGAAAATCTGGGTGTAGGAACTCTTCAGATTAGCAACGGATGCCCCTGTTTTTGTTCATTCTGCGCCGAAAGCTGGGAGCGGAAACCATATCGTGAGCGATCGTTAGAAAAACTTTTGGAAGGTTTGAGAAAGGCAAAGGCGCGTCAGGGCCTTGACACGATCAATCTCCTGAGCTTTAATTTTAATACCCATGCAGAACTCTACCCCCTGATCTTATCTTTCTATAAAGAAATAGCCAACATCAGTTTGAAAAGTCAGCGATTCGATCTCCTCTCAACAGACCGGTTCCTTGCGGAAGTACAGCAAATCATTGGAAAGACAACCGTAAGCTGCGGGATGGAAGGTATCAGTGAACGATTACGGAGGTGTCTGCACAAAAATCTTACCGAAGAACAAATTTACACGGCATGTGAATTCTTGTTTGAAAGAGGTATCAGGGAACTAAAGGTCTTTCTCATCAACACAGGATTAGAACAGGATAGTGATTTTTTGGAATTTGGAAACTTTGTAAAACGTCTGGCAGATTTAAAAAGTATGTCGGATAGCAAGGTACGCATCATCTTTAGTTTGACGCCGCTTTACTATCCGCCTCACACCCCTCTGCAATTTCACGGGTGTATAACAGCCCGGGAAGACAACAAGTGGACAATCAGGGAAATTGAACGTATCTGCAAGTTTCATGGTATGGAATTCCGTGAAAGCGCTGCTCATGAAGAAACATGGCTCATGCAATTACTGGCCATGGGCGACCGGCGATTAACCCCGGCCCTTATTCGTTCATCAATCACAGACGATTTTGTTTATTATAATGGTGTGCCAAAGCAGGTTGTAAAGAACTGGCGTGCCTATTTAACGGAATTGGGGTTATCTGAAGAGCGCTATTTTTGCGCCAAGGAAGAAGGCCACATATTCCCCTGGGACGACATCGACACGGGTATTTCGAAGAAATTCTTGTGGGATGAATACGAGCGATCAACCCGGTTTATGGAACGTGAATACTGCCTCGGCCGTCCTGATGTGGATGCGAACTGTCTTGGCTGCGGCGCATGTCCATCGGGCGCCCATATAAAAAAGATCACACAACACAAAATTTCGCCGCCATTCCTCCTCGAAGAACTCAATCGTATTACAACAATGAAACAGAAGAGAATGAGGGTGCGGACGGTTGTTGAAATTGATGCATCCATGCGTTTAGTCCCGAAACGATTTATGGGAAATGCCATTGCTCGCGCACTCATGCTGGCAATGCCTGAAATAACGCCATATTATTATTCATTATCAGGACATTTAAGAGAAATAGTGACAGACAAACCCACAACAGACCTAACCTATGGTATCAATGTCTATGACCTTGTGTTTCTCTTAAACGATACAACAGAAACGCTCTTAAGCCATGAAGCGCTTATACAAAACATCGGACGTATACAACAGCATTGTCGGGGATTTCAAATCAAAGAATTCACCGACCCGCATAATCCTCCCGATGTGAAATATATCTTCTACCGGGTGTCTTTTGCCAAAATATTTACCGCGTCTTATATAGAAAAAAAATTGGGAGAATACCTTCACGCAAACTATGTCAAACATACCTTATTAAAAAGAAATGACAGAACGATATACAAGGTGGATGCAAAAAACAAAAAAAATGTGGTAATAATTTATGCAAGAATTGACAGAACTAAGCTAAACGATGAATCAGAGGCAACAGTTTCGATTGTGCTGATTGCATCAACACGGTTTGATATCCACTCATTTCTCGAAGCCTGTTACGGATTTGAGCGGAGGAAGGAAATCGTTCGCACGAATATAGAAACCCTGGGATACTATGGAAAAAATCCTGTTGTACAAAAACGTTTACGATGCGTCTCGTGCAATGATTATAGAGATGAAACACTTCTTTTTGGACAACCCCTATCAGAACAAACCTGCCTTACGTGCAGCATCGATTTAAAAGATCAAATGTTCTTATAATTTAATTGCAAATATTTATCCCCCAAAGTAGCAAAGAATCTATTTTCCTGCGCGAACAGGCCATACACAGTAAGATTCGGTCTTATGGGCAGTGTCCATAATGCCATTATCGCTCAAGTTCACGAGCCACGCATAGGCAATACCACCCTTGAGGGTGTCACTCGACCAGTAGCCGTCCGACTGCACGCCGATAAAGAAACGGGAGTAACCCGATGGAAGGGCCGGATTGTTATTACTTGAATCAGTCAGGCTTGATAACTCATTTATATTTGGCAGACGCCAGTCTTTTTGGTGACTGCCACCGTTGCTCGTATCATTAGCAGAAGTTCCATTCATCGTTCCATCGCTATTCAGGTTTTCCACATCAGTCAGGGCATCTGCCCATACTCTTGCTCCCGCGACATTGGCATTCTGCAACCATATCAATCCAGTAAGGTTGTCTGTTACCGTACCGTTACGATTATCCGTAAAGCGGGGGCTGGGCGAGGCTACCCCTTTATTCGAATTCGCGTTATCCTTTGTCACACAAGAAATAGCTTGGTCGGTCTTTTGTGACGAACCCTGAACTTTGTTCTGAGCTTGGGTTCCTGTAATGAATCCCCATCTGTCGGCGCTGTTTAGCTCCAGGAAGGTTTTACCCTTAACCTCGGCAGTGGAAACACTTGGATAGTCAAGAGTCCCGGAGTAGGCCAAAAAAGGGGCGAGTATAATCAGGCCAATAATTACTGTACAAAAACGTAAAAAAACCATGTAGAAACTCCTTAAGAAATCAAAACTTTGAAGTTGCACTAACAGTTATGACTGCGTCCTTAGCTAAGCTTTTAAAATGTACTATCATGAGACGTCCTGTTGCCAAAAAACATTGAGGCGTTAAGCCGTTCAAGATATTAGCACCAGGCACAAATAGAACTCAATTCATCTTGTTAATTCAAACTCTCCATAGTTGATATTTATAGTTTTTTATAATCGCCAACCTAATCGCCAACTCAGGCAAGAAGATACCTGATATTACGCCATCCGCCTTCTGACCTTATAACCCCAAGAGATAAGAGTTTTTTAATTTCGTTTAGCGCTCCCTCATCGGAAAGATTGAACATCTCCCGGATCGTTTTATTTGTGATATATCCATAATTGTTTATTCTCTCCACAATCCTCATCTGCCTCTCGGTCAATCGCTTCCGTTTGAGGTCACTGCTCAGGGATAGAAATCTTTCCTTTACTTTCTCTATCTGCAAGGCCACTCCATAGGTAAAGTATTCCAGCCATTCCGTTATATCCAACGTTTTTTAGTCCACGCTTTGGAGCGCCTTGTAGTATGACGGTCTGTCGCTGTCATAATAATCATCGAGGGCAAAGAAACTTTTTGTGTCAAACCCTCTTAAATAGAGTATAAGGCTTGCCAATGCCCTTGCTACTCGTCCATTTCCATCTATAAAAGGATGGATCTTACAAACTCATAATGACTTATACCAGCCGTGAGCGCCGGATTCGTTTCCGAGGCATCTTTGCTGTTCAGCCATTTGACAAATTCCTTCATGAGAACAGGGACATCTTTAGTATCAGGCGGTAGAATGTGATAACTCCGGTTAGTCTATTTCCGACTATTACTTACCGGTTTCTATAAACACCGATGTCCTCAGGGTTTTTAACGGATGTTCACCCCAAATAAAAAAACAAAAATGCCTTAAATACCTTGTATTTATTGGCTTTTACGTCTACCGATAAGTTTTTTTCCCGTGACTACCCGTATGTGCCGGCTTGGTAATACCTCCGGTAGTTTTATTTGTAAAGCCTCTAATAATTCACGTGATTGTTGCCTCGGCCGGGGTATCCTCTGACAACGCGCTTTTTGGCCTTTGACTTTCACTTCCATGGAACATAGGGTTGCCAATTGTTCGAGACCGCCCTCTACCGTCAGATCAAAACCGGCCCACGCCTGCCGTAGTCTTCGGATTATCATGTACGCAAGCATTACCACAAACACGTGCCCTCGTGTACTCTCCTCTTTTCTCACATACACGGGACGAACCTCAAGGTTCACTGTCTTGCACCCCCGAAACGCCTTCTCCACTTCCGTCAAGTCCTTATATCTCTCATGCACCAGA
>JAHFOW010000067.1 GCA_023261465.1 Planctomycetota bacterium | reverse complement strand
CTTAGGAAGCGTCAATAAATAAAGGTAGCAACATTGTAAGGTGACGGATGAGGAATTTAAACGAGTGAACCTGAAACGGAACACGTTTCATGGCGACTGGAATTACATCATTCACCCCTCAACGCACTAACCGAGTTGATACCTTTATTTATTGACACCTCCTTACTTCTAATGAATTCAAGAAATCCACATTGCAGTTTGGCAAAATACTATACATACTCTCTTCAGGTTCTTCATACTTCTCACCTCATGCATACAATGTATTCGAATATTCGCAAGGAGGTGCAAATATTGTTGGTACTTTCTATATCAACTATTATTTATTCTTATGTATGTGAATAATGTTATGTTAACAATCGTAAACATACTATTGAAATATTATATCTATCGTGTATAATTTGGACAAGTAAATTATTATACTTCTTTAAAGGAGACGCCATGCAAATTAGAAAACGCACAAAGATTAGAAGGCAGCAGATTATCGAAATTATCCGAAATATCATTTCTTCAAAAGGTATTGAATATGTCACCATAAGCGAGATTGCCAGCGGGATTGGCATCACGAAAACGGCTATATACCGGCATTTTAAAAGTAAGCGGGATATCTTGAGTTTGTTGATAGATAATATTGAAGAAACCCTTATGGAAAAATTGGACAGCGCTGTAACTGGCGATGACCCTATTCAAAATTTAAAAGACACGCTGTTAGCACATCTTACCTATGCAAGGGAACGTCGGGAAACATCATTTATTGTCATTATGGGAGCAATGCAGTTCAGTGATACTCTTATACGTCATAAAATTTCACTGCTTATCCAGAAATATCTACGGAAGATCAGAAAGATACTTACAAATGCTATAAAGCATGGATTGGTAAGAAAAGACATTAATCCCAGAATAGCGGCCATCTCTTTTTTAGGACTCATACAGTCAACAGTTACCGTATGGTCATATAAAAACTTCAACTTTACACCAAAGAAAATACATGAAGTTCTATGGAGCATTTATATGCAGGGAATTGCTGCTTAGCTTGATAGTTCAACACCTTATTCTATGTTGAATTGCAGTATCTGATTTCAAATGATTTTCTACTTTCGCATTAAATAATTTCCTAAAGTTTATTAATTTCATTTTTTATTTATGCATGGAGATAAAGCTATGAATACTTCTAAACTTACCTTCGCTATTTTCTTTTATCTCGTTTGTTTTCTTTACCACCTCTGTTTCCTGGGGAAGCTACGGTAAAAAATACAACCCACCGATAGGGAATACTTCTCAATCGGAGACAGAATTGTATGAAGAAAAATATAATCAAACTATTGAAAGATATCGGTTGAACGATCAACAATTGGTAACACCGTGTTTTTTTGAGTACACTCAAAACAGGTCTACTTTTCCCGTTGGCACCTATCCATGCGGTATGGCTTTTGATGGATCTAATATTTGGGTCGCAAATAATGGCAGCAATAGCGTTACGAAGTTGAGGGCAAATGACGGTGTAGTTCTCGGTACCTACGCTGTTGGTTTCAGCCCGCGCGGAGTGGTCTTTGATGGAGCCAACATTTGGGTGGCAAATACGAACAGCAATAGTGTTACAAAGTTGCGGGCAAGCGACGGAACTGTGCTGGGTACGTATGCTGTTGGATGGACTCCACAATTATTGGCTTTTGATGGGACTAATATATGGGTCTCAAATTCCGGCAGCGGCACCGTAACAAAGTTACGTGAAAGTGATGGAATAATACTCGGCAACTATGCCGTAGGATCAAACCCAAGGGGGGTAGCGTTTGATGGAAATAATATCTGGATAGCTAATGCAAACACGAATAACATAACGAAACTTCAGGCAAGCGATGGGACTATTTTAGGCATGTATGACGTAGGCTGGATGCCAGAATGGGTGGTCTTTGATGGAACAAACATCTGGGTAGCAGATTATGGTAGCGGTAAAGTAACGAAACTGCGGACGAGCGATGGATCTGTACTCGGTACTTACAACGTAGGCGTCTACCCTGTCGGTGTGACTTTTGACGGGGCAAATATTTGGGTAACAAATTCTGGCAGTAATAATGTGACAGAGTTGCGGGCAAGCGATGGAACTGTACTTGGTACGTATGCAATAGGTTTAGATCCAAGAGGGGTGGTGTATGATGGAGCAAATATCTGGGTTGCGAATTACGACAGTGATAGCGTTACTAAGTACAGTCTTCATTGATTAATAATATGCAATATTACTCAAGATGAAACACCTCAACGGTGATAGTAGTAAGCCTTTTGCATTAATTCCAACAACATCTATATTGTCGCATCTATTACCCCATATTCCTAACAATAGGTATTCGTACCACTCGTTTGCTTATTCCATTTTTTACCGTCGTGAAAAAATATAGTACCGTTATCTCCTACTGCAAAAATATTATTGTTATCAATACTCCATGTTTTCCTTAACCAATTATTGGTACCGGATCTCTGCCGTATCCAATTTATCCCGTCATAATGAAGTATAATACTATTGCTCTTATTATGTTTTGATGCTTGTTCTTCCAAACCCCACTCGTATTTCGGTGCCTGTTTTTCCAGACCCCATTCGCTTTTAATGGGTTGTTCTTCTAAACTCCATTCATCCGAATAAAGAACAGTGATAATGAAAAATTGATAAAAAACGCAAATAATATAAAGATACGAATTTTTTATGGTCGTCGTATATTTTCTCATTTTGTCATTTAGCATCGCAGTCTCTTCGTACGGTAATAGTTCTCTCATTATGTGAACGTAGATAAATAAACCAGAAAATTATACCAACCAGAATAACTCCACCTACAATATTCCCCAACGTAACTGGCATGAGATTGTTTATAAAAAATCCTTTCCAAGTCAGTTGAGAAAGGTCTAATGTTTTTCCAGCCATTTTTTCCGCCATGGCAACAACGTCTGGATGTTTTTGTAAAACTATGCCCATTGGGATAAAATACATATTTGAAACACATTGTTCGAATCCACTCGTAACGAAACCCCCTATAGGGAATATAATAGAAATAATCTTGTCTGCCGTGCTCCTGCCGCTAAAACATAACCAGACCGCAAGGCATATCATCGCATTGCAAAGCGCACCTCTTCCAAAAGCAGTTGTAAAAGACAAATTAACTTTTTTATGAGCGATAAGTAATGCCTTTGCACCAACCGCATGGTGAAAAAATTCCCATTGATGGGTTTTATACATCCAAAAGACCATCGTGAGGCTACCAACAAAATTTCCAATATATGAAATGATCCAGTTGTTGAGTAATTCACGCGTCGTAATCCTACGGCTTACGTAACCCATGATTATCAGGCAATTGCCGGTAAATACTTCGGCTCCCGCAATTACAGCAAGTATAAACCCCAAAGAATATACAACACCTTCAATAAATGACGTAAGACCATAGTGGAGGTTTGAGTCGCTTATTACAAATGTGGCAAATTGAGCACCCATTCCAAGATAGACCCCAGCTATAATACTTAGCATAAAGGTCTGGGAAAAGCTTAATCTTGCCTTCAAAATTGCCAGATTGTCAATCCTGGTAGCAATCTTAGGAGGTGCGTAAGCATCGGTATCTATAACTTGTGCAAGGCTTTTAACCTTATTTTCTGTCATTTTGAAGTGTTTCTATTGAAAAGTACAAACTAAATTATTTTCATTCATCAACATTGGTGGTGGATTCGGCATAAAAGACAACGCCTTAATCCACCTTACGTAACTGAGGGTGTGAGATGGTAAAAAGATAGGACTTGTAAATTACCAGTCCCTTGTTTCAAATTCATACGAACGGTGAGATGCGTCTTTTGTCATTCCATGTTCAACGAGCTTCCAGTAATCCTGCTCTTTTTCATAGGTAATCTTATACGAGTAATCGACCATCCTCCACCTCCAGAAAAAGAAATGGGATATGCCGGTCACAAATATATCAAGACGTCTGGCTTTGGGGTCGACATCCTCAAACATGGCTACGCAGTTCTTCGTTGTTTTAGAGGACAGTTCTCCTTTTGCGACGGCTGCATATTGATATTTTTTACCCTCTTTGTACTCTTCGTCTAATTTTGCCGCATGTTGCAGAATCTCCGGGTAATAAGCATCAAGATGCTTTTCTCCGGTATCAGTCATAAGAAATACTTCAATGGGGACTATAATGGTTTTATCTGTGGTATTACCAAGATTATAGAACCAGAGAATGTAAGTAACCTCGCCGCCCGTCCCTTTATTATGTACGTACGTTTTGGGCGCACTCCATGAAAAATCAAGCTGGGCTGCATGTATTGTGTAAGGTAAAAACAGGGGAAATAATAACCCTAATAATAGAAGTTTTAGCTTCACAAATTACTCCTTTTTTATTATACGAACTTGTTGTTTTTGTTCCTTCCTCGGTAATACTTCAATTACCCTCGTTACTTTATAAATATAATCTCCCATCGCTGTACCATCATTATCACCTTCAACTCCCATTGCATAAAATCTAACAGGATTTTGTACCAGGAAATCTGCGGGTGGCGCCTGCCATTTTATATGCCAGGACTTCTGGTTAGCCCCTTTTTTTGTATGGGTCACATAAAGCCCACCACCGATTATCTGTACATCATCAGCGTCTCCAATAATAAAATCACCCACCAATCGATTATAATATCTATCTTGAGCCGCTATTTCAAATCCGTGGGATTCTGTATCTGACTTTTCAAATGATATTAAAATGTCAACCATTTCCCCTGGCTCGCATTTTTGAATCACAAACAATTGAAACTTTGCCTTACCACAATCGATTGGATACTGATAATGACATCCTAAATTACCACAGGTAAACGTACTTCTTGGGGCATAAAAAAAATGACTATATCTATTATTTCCACTACCGAGGCAAGCAATAGGTGCTCCATCAGAATGTGCATAAAGAGAACTGCAAAATACGGCTGATATAAGAACATAAAGAGTCGCATAAAATATTTTCCTGAATATCTTCATAAAGGTTAAAACTCCATTTATCCTACTTATTTTTTATTTTTTTTCTCCGAGGCCATTGTCTCAATAATATCAATCCCATATTGTACCGGGACGCCAAAGTTGGATCCCCTGAAACCGGGAAAGATGCCGTAATTAATTCCGATTACTTTTCCCTTATTGTTAAAAATAGGCCCTCCACTCCCACCGGCCGTTGTTTGCGCATCATACACAATCCTGTTGCGCATCACATCACTGAGATGGCCTTGCGTGGTAAGAGGTCTTATTAATCCCCAATTAGAAAGCTCCTGCACTAAAGGGACAAATGGCATATTAAATAATTGTTTTACAATTTCAGGGTCTGTCTTTGCGAAGATAGCCTGTACCCCTGCCGGATATCCCATCAATATGACTGGTTCACCAACAACCGCCCCTCTCTCCGGAGTATCTAATTCAAGGACAGGTATTTTCTTGCCCTGTGTATCAATGCGAAGCAGCGCCACATCCACTTCTTCTGAAACTTTTTCTACTTTTAACGGAAATGATTCTTTTATACCCGGAAAATATGCCCTGAATATTTCAAACCTGGGTTTAATCGTGGCATCCAACCGGATATAAGGAGACGTCTCCATTTCCCACCACGGTTCGGCAATATGACGGTTGGTAAGGATCAATCCATCATCGCTGACCAGAAACCCGCTTCCTGTATATTCATTGATTCCCCGTTGCCCCTTTCCCATCATCATGAGCGGTTCGCCCGTTGTTTCATCGAAAAAACAAAAAGTTCCCTGGATCAGACAAACCCCACCGCTGTATTTCTTGATGATATTTTCAGCAACTGACCGCTCTATTTCAAGCGCCCGCACCACTTCTACGGTTTTTGATAATCTTGTGTATTGTATATAAAAATAACCTATGAGACCACTGAAAATAAGAAAGATAACCGCACTTATTCCTATCTTAAACGTTCGGGAAGATTGGGTGAACGCCTCCCACAGGAGTTGCCTGAAAAAAGACGTTGCCGTAGTAATTCTTCCTTTATGTGATGTGCGTGCTATTCCCAGAGAATCTTCCAATATCTCTGTCCATGGTTTACAGACGTCTCCCGCGTCTGCTTTAATTCTGAAACGCACTTTAGGACCACCAGCGCCAAACTCTATCAAATCACCATCCTTAAGGGTAATTTCGCTCACTGCCCTGTTATTGACAAGTGTTCCATGCTTACTTCCCTTATCCAGGAGTATATAATCACATCCCTTAACTTGTATCTCGGCATGATGAGCAGATGCATTCTTATCAATAATGGGATCAAAACGGATAGCATTGGAAGTGTCTGTGCCAATGGTTATCTTACCAGAAGCAAATACCTCTGTAGTTCCCCGGCGGCTTCCCCATAAGTGGACAATGACGGCTTTCAAAGGATATTTTTCCTTAAGCTTGGCATACTAAGCCTTTAAGCCTTCCCGACGATAACACTCATCCTTCAGCACCGCAATATACGGCAAGTTTCTATACTTATTATTGTAGTCTAATCCATAACCAACGACAAAGTCATCCCCTATTCCAAAACAACAATATTCCGGTCTAAAACCGTCGCGCCTTCTGCTTAAACGATTCAGAAGAATACAACTCTTCAGCGATCTGGGGTTGAATTGACCGATATCTTCCAATACCCTTTTCAAGGTACTTCCTGTATCCATAATATCGTCCACGACCAGTACATGCCTGCCTTCTATATCAATCTTAAAATTGCGTATAATCCTGGTCTCACCCTTCGGAAATGTGGATTCACCATAGGTAGAGGCGTCTATGGTATCCAATCGTATGGAAAAAGGAATCAACCGTATCAAATCGGCAAGAAACACAAGACTACCGTTGAGAATTGCTATAATGGTACAATCTTTGTCTTTATAGTCCTGAATTAGCGTTTTTGATAATTCCTGAAGTTTGTTTCGAATCTGTTCTTCGTTAACAACTATTCTCGCGATATCCTTTTCCACCTTATCAATCCTCCATTCCCTATATTTTTTATGCGCTCATTTTTAACTTGTTTTACGAATATTGAATAAAAACTATTCGTTATTCGACATTCTTTTATTCGGCGTTCGATATTCTGTCTTTACAAATCCAGTCGTCATACCTGCATGTTGTCCATTACGAGGAGGCAACTGAAAACCACTCCTACAAATATATGTTTTCTTTCCAGCATCACGTACAGACATCCCCGGCGGGGCGTCTCTTTTCAAAATAGACATATCAAACACCCAACCCGAACGAGTCGGAAGAGAAAACCTATTTTTATTATCCATCATCGCGCCCTGCGTTCCTGGGTAAACCTTTTTAATATACGGTCTTCTTCCGCAGCCTCTTCGTTTCTTCCCAGTTTATCGTAAATAAAAAAGAGCAGGCTGTGCGCCTTTTCTGATTGCGGATTTATCTGGATAACCTTTTTGAGTTCCGCAATCGCATCGTCATACATATTCTTTTTATAATAACAAGCACCCAAAAAATAATGCCCATCCTCAAGGGTTGGATTAATTTCGAGCGATTTCTTACATGCTGCGAGCGCATCATCTTGTTTTTCTATCAGGCTGTAAGCGACTCCCAGATAAAGATAACCATCCGCCTCTTTCTTGTCTTTTTTTTCCCTGTATAACTCTATTGCCTTCTGATATTCAGGAATTGCATTGTTCACCTCTTCCTTTGCAACATAAGCAAAGGCAATGTTATAATGCGCCCTGGGCTCTTTGGGGTTTATTTCAATGGCCTTTTTTAACTCAACAATGGACGCATCAATCGAACCTTTAGCATAATATGAGATACCCAGATGGTAGTGGGCGTCGTAGTGATTGGGGTTCAGTTCCAGCGCTTTTTTAAACTCCGTTATGGCCTCGTCGTATTTTTTCTTATTATATAAAACAATGCCTTCCTTATTACGCTCGTTTGCCTTGTTTCCACACCCTGGTATAAAGCATACTATCAACAATAACACACACATTACATATTTTATTGCATTCTTTTCCGCCAGGAATCTACCCATATTAAATTTCTTTATACTCAACAACCTGGCCCCCATTAAAATAACATACCCTGTTCTTCCCGTTTTTTTTGGCAAAATACATGGCTTCATCTGCTTTTTTTATTAAATCTCCTTTCAACTGTCCATCCCTGGGATATTCCACGACTCCCGTAGACAAGGTAATTGTTGTTTCGGAAGAGGAAACTATTTGTACCCATTTCTTTGACTGAATTTCACGCATAATGTGACTTGCCACACGCAAACCACCAATAAGTTGTGTATCTGGCAAAACAATGGAAAACTCCTCCCCGCCATACCTGGCGATGAAGTCCGTTTTTCTTGTCTTTCCTCTGAATAATGTCGCTAACTCACGAAGTACCGTATCCCCTGCTACATGGCCAAACGTGTCATTAAATTTTTTAAAATTATCCACATCTGCAAACAAGAGTGCAAACATGCTGTGATTCTTCACAGACCTCTGTATTTCAAAATCCAAATATTCCTGAAAATATCTATGATTGTAAACCCCCGTTAAACCATCGGTGGAAGAAAGGTATTTATAATGCTTTGCCATGCGCGAATCACGCAAAAGGCGCTGACGTTCTACAGCCTTTCCAACAATAAATTTTATTTCTTCAAGTTCAAAAGGTTTACACACATAATCATATGCGCCAGATTTCATAACCTGGACGGCAGATTCGACCGTACCGTATGCACTCATGATTATCACGCACGTATCCGGACAAATCTTGATCACCTCGTAGAGGAGTTCCATGCCGCTCATTCCAGGCATTCTTAAATCGGTAATCACAATTTCAAACAGTTCCTTTTGGATGAGTTGAAGTGCCTCGGTACCATCTTTTGCGGTTGTTACATTAATTCCTTCCTGAGTAAGTTTGTCACACAGTAAATCACGAATTATTTCTTCATCATCGACAACCAGGATACGCACCGGATTTTCTTTTTCATCAGCCATTTCATTCATTATCATTACTCTTTCCCGGTAAAATTACCATGAATGCAGCCCCTTTGCCTAATGTGCTATCCAACAAAATATTTCCCCTGCAATTTTTATAATATCATAACATATAGATAACCCAAGTCCAGTCCCTTTCCAACCCTTTCATAGGTATATCACATTTAGGTCACGCCATTACTATACCCACCATTTAAATCAAGATTATTTCAGGGACATTGCCAGAAAGACCCATATAATTTTCCGGCGGGAGTGTGTTATTTGATGATAATCTATAAAAAGTTTCAGAAAAAACAATGGAAGGAGATATGAACAGAGTGGAATAAATGAGTATGTATATTTTTTTAATCATTCCTTTCGTTCCCTATCAACTAAAAGTATCAAGGTACCACTCAAATCTCAGTGGCAAATTATTTAATGAAGGATGTTAAAGTTTAATGATTCTATAAAAAGCGAATTAATTTTACCATAAAAAATCAATAATAAGCAGGTAATTAATTATACAATTTTTTTAGCGATGTTTTGTAACACCCTCCTTTTTACAATAGCCATTGATACGGCATATACTGCATTTGGGTGAAACCGGGGCACAAATATTTTGACCATACGTTACCAGGAGGTCATTAATGGTAAGCCAGTATTTCCGGGGGAGTTTTTCGCGCAGGGCAAATTCGGTCTCATGCGGGTTCTTTGTTTTAACGTATCCCCAACGATTGGTAATCCTATGAACATGGGTATCCACACATATACCAGGTTTTTTATACCCCAGAGTAACTACCAGATTTGCGGTTTTCCTCCCCACCCCATTCAACTTCAATAAATCATCAATGGTATCAGGCACCTTTCCATCGTATGTTTTAATCAATTCCTTGCAAATTTCTATAATCTTCCTCGCCTTGGTTCGATAAAATCCCACGGGATATATAATCTTCTCAAGCCTTGCAACAGGTATAATCATCATATCTTCAGGATTATTGGCAACCGCAAAGAGCCTTTGTGACGCATCACGAGTAGTTTGGTCTTTCGTCCTGAGACTTAAGAGACACGATATAAGAACATGAAATGGAGTTCTTTCCTTTGAAACGGTTGTAACAACGGGTTCTACAAACCGTTTATTTTCCTGCCCAATTATCTTCAACATGGCATCAATATTAAACAATCGCAGCCCCTTCTAATAAAAAAAGGGCAACGTATAAAAAATTTACACGCTGCCCTTTATTGTTATGTCTGTTTTACAAACCATTTTTTAGCATGATTGAGCACATATCAAAAGCACACCTTAATTACCTACTATGGCATAGCCACAACCAAGTCCCATCTATTAAAAGGGGATTCAGAGGTGTGTTTAAAAAACTTGCCAAAAAAAGAAGATTTTACTCAGTAGTACAATCCATATTGAAACTTTATTTTTTACCCCTTTTTGTGCTCTGCAAAGAGCTTATCATAAACAATTCCGCCTAAGATTCCACCTAAAATAGGACCGATCCACCAGACATAATGATGGGTAAACTGCCCGGAAGCAATGGCTGGACCAAATACACGGACAGGGTTCATAGCGCCACCGCTGATCGTCCCGCCTATCATCGAACCAAAAAGTACCACCAATCCAATTGCAAGTCCCGCAAATCCAGCGGGTGCCCTTCGGTCAACAAGCGTCCCATAAATGGTAAAAATCAAAAGAAAAGAAATGATAAATTCCATCAATATCCCCCTACCAATGGATACGCCGGGCGCAAGCATACATGTTCCCAGATATACTGTCTTTGCTGCATCCGGAAACAGGGTTTTTAAGGCAAGCCCTGCCACGGTTGCGCCGGCAATCTGAGAGATTATATACATAATCGCTGTATTGGGGTCCATCCTTTTTGTAACCCAAAACGATATGGTCACGGCAGGGTTAACATGGGAACCCGATACATAACTTGTGGCATAGATAACAGCGCTTACGACCACGCCAAAAGCGATAGAAATACCCAAAAGACCCAGTCCTTGCCCCCCTGATTGTCTCAAATAAAAATCGGCGCATACAGAACCAGCCGCGATAAAAACAAGCGCAAATGTCCCAACAAACTCGGCCATATATTTTTTGTACGCATTCATTTTACATTTCTCCCATAAGTTACTTTTCCCAAACCAGCAAGAACATTATTATTTTTACTATTAACTCGTAAGATTCTTTAAAATTATGGTTATCCCTTCCTTCTATAAACTCCATAAAATAAGTATATTTTTATATGGAATTACACTTTCACAAAATATTCTTGCGCGACCTCCTTTCAAGAACGTTATGAACAATACTTAACTATGGATAAGACATAAATTTGAAACAAATTAACACAATCAATGTTCAGTGTCAAGAAAAAAGATACAAACTTAAGACACACACCATAAACTTTACAATAAACTTTGGAGCAATTTCGAACAACCGCAGCAAATAAATACCCAAACGCAGTGAAAATACTGCACCGTTTCACAATCTAATGATTACTATTTTTTTCTCTTATTTTATCGTAGTCATATCTACTACAAATATAGATAGTTATACAATTATTAATAAAACATATATTTTCGTATTTTAGGCATCATATTTGTTATTAGTTACTATAAGTGTAGATTTCAAAAATTGTCATCTCCCCCTTTGTTTCCCAGCATTGAGGGGGCAGATGGGGAAGAGACACTAATTTCTTGGTGTCTTGGTGGCGAAAAAAGTAGCCGAAGGCATAGTTTAAAACTCACGGGAGGATTTTCAGTGAAAATAAAAGAAACAATACCGAACATTGTCACACTAGGAAACATGGTTTGCGGGTTCACATCGATCCTTTGTGTCTTACACCAGAGATTTGAGATTGCGGCGTGGTTAATCGTTGCTGCAATGATACTGGATGCTTTTGATGGCAGGTTGGCGCGTATGATGAAAAGTTCCAGTAAAATAGGCGCCCAGTTGGATTCCATGGCAGATCTGGTGACATTCGGCGTTGCCCCTGCGTTACTCGTAGTAAGCGCCTGCAATAGTTTACCCGTAAGTATTCTCTGGGGAATTGGCTTATTTTTCATGATATGTTCTGCCCTTCGGCTGGCCAGGTACAACAGCCAAAAGGAAGAAGGGACAAGCACACCGAGACATTTTTTTACCGGTTTGCCAACCACGCTTTCGGGTGGAACGGTTGCCCAGCTCATAATCCTCGACCATTTTGTTCAAACCAGGTTTGACACAAACATCGTAATAACACTTTTACCATTTATAACTTTTGCGCTTGCGGTGTTTATGGTAAGTAAAATCCCGTTTTTTAATGTTACCGGTAAAATTAGCATAAAACAAGGCATCTGGGCATTCGTCCTGGAACTATCCGCCGCTGCACTCTTTTTTGCTATCGCCCCAGAACTTGCCCTTTCCACAGCGTTGAGCATTTACTTAATAGGATGTGCTCTGTACGGCATTGTAAAATGGAAGCATCTCAGGAAAGGTTACTCAACAACATAGCGCTATTACCCACAACCAATTCTCCTTATCGTTCTACGGAAAAAATATGCAAGATATCCCGCGCAAAGATTACTTTAACACCATAGAACAGCAAAAAAATGGACAATTGTCTTCGGTACCCAGCATTCTTTTCCCCATAATAATCGGTTGGGGAATAGTATCGATGGTCCATATTAAAGCTGCCATTTCCGTACCACAGATAACTGCACATTCGGTATATGCATCGGTTACCGGAATAGCATTTCGCGATACACCCGAAGAGGCATTGTCACCCGAAGCGGTGCAAAGTATGCTAAGGAAAAAGGGGTTGTTTGATTCCCGTCGGAATGCTACCGGTCATGGCGTTTCCCATAAGTATGAAACGCAACAAGACGGAAAGGTAGTATATGACCATGCCAGTTGCCTGATGTGGCAGCAGGCAGGTTCACTGAATGACATGAACTACCGTGATGCAAAGAACTATATTTATGCACTGAACAAAGAGCGGTTTGCCGGTTATAATGACTGGCGTCTGCCAACCTTGGAGGAGGCAATTTCTTTAATGGAACCGGCAAAAAAAACCGGTGCTTTGCACATAGATTCGGCATTCGACCCATGCCAGAAAAGGATATGGACGTCTGATTTCAGGAAAGATGGCATGGCCTGGACCGTTTGGTTTGACTCAGGCTTTTGCGACTACGCATATACAGACAGTAACATCAAGCACTACGTTCGGGCATCGAGAAATAGATGACAACACAGTTTTACAGTTATACCCACATAAATCGAAGAAAACCCATAATAATAAAAATATGATTTTCCAGAATCACATTTTTCCTTATTATTGCAATTCACGAAGCCTTTTCATACGGTGTTGTTTTCGTTGTTCAGCATCAGACCAGCGTTTTTTCTCCGTTTCTGTTGTCGGGATAAATGGTGCGAGCTTTACAGGTTTGCCGCTTTTATCAACCCTAACGCAGGTGGAAAAGGCTGTGCAGGTATGACGAACCGTGTTGTTCGCAGGGTCTTCTGCCAGCACCTTTACGCCAATATCCATCGATGATTTACCAACATAGTTCAAAGACGTTGCCAGAGTAATGATGTTACCCACATAAATAGGATGGTAAAAATCAAGGGCGTCAAGGGATGCAGTCACCGTGGTGCCTTCTGCGAATTTCATTGCCATAATCGATATAATCTCATCCAGCATAAGCAAGAGTTTTCCGCCATACATGAGATTGCCATAGAGGGCATCTTCCGGAAAGACAAGACGATACATCCGGACGTTTAATTGCCCCATATCGTCAAGATGGGTATCGAGTACCCTTTGCTCTCTCTGTGCAATTCGGGAAAATCGTGCATCCCGAATACTTTTCGCATACCAATACATTCTTTTTTCCTGTTCATCAGCAGGTTCAATGCCCAGCTCTATCGGTAGTGGATTACCCTGCGTATCTGCTGAAACAAAACACATCCGCGCACGGGTACATAATTTTTCCTCCCCATTCAATGATTTACAAAATACTATCGCTTCGACCTCAAGGGAAGTCCTTCCAATATATTCAACCATAGACCGGATTGTAACAACGTCACCAATTCTCACGGGCTGAATAAAAAACAAGTCTTCGAGAGATGCCAATAACAGTGGCTTCTTTGTAAGATGGGATGCTGCAAGATTCCCGGCCGTAACAATCCAGTTCATCATCCATCCCCCGTAGAGACTCCCAGCAGGGTTTGCGTGCTGCGGAAAAACGTGGTGTAACATTTCTATTGTGGTTGATTGGATACTTGTCATAATTCGTAAGTCAAAAACTCTTCTGTAACCTTTTTTGTAACAGTTCACGTGTATTGTTTAATGGTAAAGACAACCCCCTGAATTCCCCTTTATA
>JAHFOW010000066.1 GCA_023261465.1 Planctomycetota bacterium | reverse complement strand
GTTACAAGGTAGGAAAAAAGAATGCATTTTCAGGGGAGAGGGGAGGCCAAGATAATGCGGCGGCCAACTATGAGAAAGCCATATACCACCACGCAACATATCTGAATAAAACGTATATATTTTTCCAGGTAAAAAGGCATGTTGTGATGAGCGTGGTGTGTTTAGTATTTAGGGTGGGTATAATTTTTCCCAAAAAAAGAAGTTATGCCAGTTTTTTTTGAGAATGGCCTCATATTGAGACAAAATATGGTTCGGTATATTGAACATGGTATATTGAGCAGAAAACTGATCAATAACATGTTATACAACGTATACAACGTAAAATTACTTTCACTTAAGAAAACTAATGAATTTGCCTAATGCAGATCAGGCACAAGTGGATCATAAGAAAATTACGGAATACTTGTTGTGTACATCACATCCGGATGGCAGTAATAAAGCGGCCTTTTTTTCTCAATTTGGTTTCACGTTAGAAAATTGGAAAATTTTAGCAGAATCTTTGCGCAAACATGTGGCAACCCATAATGTGACAAAAGTGGTTAAATCTGAATATGGCACGCGTTATAGTGAGATGGATTGTTAGAAACACCAGATAGCCGCAATCTATATGTTATGTAAGGACTGTCTGATAATAGAAACACAGTCTACAACACCAAAATTGATTACTGCACACCCAAAATCGGAGAAAACCGTGATAGAAGAGCATGATCGAATTATTTTGTTGAAAGACTTACCGGAGGATGGGTTACAGGCTGATAATATCGGTACGGTTGTTTATATTCATAGTCAAGGTGAAGTATTTGAAGTCGAATTTATGACACTTGACGGTGGAACAGTTGCTGTTGTAACTTTGCTTTCATCTCAAATACGGGAAAGCCTTCTCAACAACTTTCTTTTGGCGTTGACTATATATTCGTTCAAGTTAATCAAAACCTATTAGGATGGAGCGAACCGATTTTTTACTATGAAGATCAAGACTGAATATGTCGGCAAATGGCGGATCATTGAAATGTCAGAATGGGATAAAGACTTCATCGATCTTGTTGCTCCGGGGCATCTAACTATCAAAGCGGATGGTACGGGCAAATTTGCTTTCGGGGCGTTTGAGGCGGAAGTGGCCTGCCAGGTTGAGAAGAAAGGTGATCACGAACGTCTCGTCTTCTCGTTTGAGGGATGTGATGAGGGAGACGAGGCAAATGGGAAAGGGTGGGCAACTGTGCAGGGAAACCAAATAGAGGGGTGGTTCCGCTTTCATTCTGGCGACGAGTCCACATTTAAAGCGCAACAACAAAAGAGAAAACGGGTATAATGGCGTTTGCATAGAATATTACTGTGCAAAAACTTCTTTTTTTACAAGTTTTCTGTCTATTACTCAAAAAAGTAATGTTTGCCAGTCGTCATGCAGTTTTATCGGCACCCAGAAACGATGAAAATATTTGTGTGCATGAATAGGGGTAGGGAAGGCTTTCGCCTCCCCTCCCTCCGGAACCGTACAGGCGGTTCTCCCGCATACGGCTCTCCAGTCAGTGGTTTCCTCATCGGGATTGACAGACCAGTATATGGGCTGTGGTTACTGTGAACAGCCCATGTCTGGTAAAATAAGCATTTGGCCATCTCTGATGGTCAGCACCCCGGCCTCTTCCTTTTCTTCCTTGACGTCTTCTCAGGATACTCCTGAGTCTCATTCGTATCCACTTATCTATTGTTGGAAACGTCCACTTGTGGCTATGTTTAAAGTATCCATACCATCCCTTGAGGCTCTGGTTGATGTCTGCAATTATACATCCCATGCTTTCCCCTGATGTTCGTCTTGTCTTCGTGCGAATTGTCTCTTTGAGTTTGTCCATGCTTTTCTTCCGTGGCCACCGTTTGTTACTCTCGAAGTGGTATCCCAGAAAATCAAACCCTTCTTTCATCGCATTTCCTATTCGGGTCTTTTCTGGATGCAGGGTGAGGCCTCTTTCCTCAAGCATTCTCTTCATTTCCGCTAATGCCCTCCCCGCTTCTTCCTCACTCCGACAGCGTATCACACTATCATCCGCATACCTGACCATCTCGTACCCTTTCCTCTCCATCTCATGGTCTATTTTGTTCAGGTAGACGTTGGACTGATTACTGCTCCCTGCGGTGTTCCCTTGTCCACTTCCCACTGCTCCAACCCTTCCATCACTCCTTGTTTCCGGTAGCCTTCTATCAGTTCCAATACCCCTCCGTCTGTTATCTGTTCTTCTCCTTCTTTCATCAGCTTGTCGTGAGGTATTGTGTCAAAATAGCTCTTGATGTCTGCATCTACCACCCATGTATAACCCGATTTTAGCAATTCGTCTGTCCGTCTGAGCGCATCCCTGCACCCTCTCCCAGGTCGAAATCCATAACTGTGTTCAGCAAAGTGTTTCTCGAATATCGGCTCTATTACGCCGTCTGCACGATTCGGTCTTTGACCACCGGTATACCCAGTGGCCTTTTCTCTTTGCTCCCTGCTTTCGGTATCCATACCCTCTTGACTGGTTTTGCCTTATTTCGCTTCTCTCTGAGACTCCTTTCCAACTCCTCAAGATACTTCTCCTCATTGCCTTCAAATGCCTTGATGCTTTGTCTGTCTATTCCGGCTGCCCCTTTGTTCCTTCTTACGCTCTCCCACGCCGCCTTCAGGTTATTTCCGGAATATACCTTATCCACCAGACTAAACCATTTACCCCCTTTCACCCCTCTTTCCAGGGTCGTCAACATGCGTTCCGTCCATACGGAAGGTTCTACCCACTTCCACTTCTCTCGTATCTGTTGGGCTTCTCCAACTTGCTTAGGTTCTTCTACCACTCCCGTTGGTCTTTCTTCCTTCCCTATATCCTTCACTCCTCCACCTTCCTGCCTCCCTTTGCTCCACACCCATTACGGTGCTTCCTCGCTACTATGAAGGCTCTGACTCCTGATACAGTCACTCCTCCCTGCTCAGGTATCCCTGATTCATGCACTTTGCCTTCCTGCCATTCCGTCTCCAACCACCCATTGCTCCCTCCTATCGTTTTGTCACGCTACCCCTCAGCTTAGAAGGCTTCCTTTTTTCCCCCTCAAGGTCTGGGCTTCGCCATTTGCTAGCAGGCTCGCCGTTACAATAAGCCGAATCGAGTTCGTTATCCTACGGACTGACTTTTCTCCTCCCGTTGCTCCCCACCCCACCTCGCAGTGGCGCAGTTACGGTCGGTTACAGGTCTGGAAAGCGTTTTTCCTGAAGGGGACTTTCACCCCTCTGACATCGTGCACTCTCAGGCGCACTAGCTCAGGGCAACGCCCTGAGTATAATGATAAAATACCTTCGATATTCGATATTGGAATTCTCATAACAAAGTAATAGTACCATCCCAACCTGACAAATAAGTAACAAAGATACGTTAGCGCCTGCGGGCTGTTGCCCTGGGCTATATTCTGTAAGCCATTCAGGCTTTATCCTTTTGATTTTTTATAAATATGGTATTTCCTTATGGAAGGATGAACCAGTGTGGCCACCAAGGGGCTGTTCGGAGATACATGATGCGTTCAATAATGATAGGGAGCGCCATGGCAAACCATAATCGTTTCGCCTCAGTTCTCAGCGCCCTAAGATTGACCTCTAAAAAATCCGGAGACCGGTATTGAGAGAAACGAGGAATAAAACGGGGTGTATTTTTAATATAATTTAAAAAGGTATCTCCAAAAATTTCCTGGAGGACCTGTTCCTCGGTCGCAATTACCCAACGTGAGTAAATTATACCTGCTATTACAATTGCTGCCCCCATGGATATACTTTCCAAAAAGAATGAGACCGATAATGCGAAGCAAAAACTCCCGAAATACAAAGGGTTACGGGTAATGGAATACGGTCCCTGGGTTTGCAATTCTTTATCCTTGCGCCCTCCAACATACAGGGTAGACCATGTTCGAAAAGTTACGTAGAGTCCAAAACAGACCCACCCGAGAACATCTGTAGCAAAATCAATAAAGGTATTCTCTGCAATAAGGGGAGAGCTGAAAAATACTGCAATCCCTAAAGGAAACAAACAAGCAACTCCAACTAATCCCCTATGTTTGAACGCGTATGAATCAGAAACTTTCTTCATCTGACGTCCACGCCCTTTCTTCAATAAATTTCGGAATAAGTATATATGCAGTCAGCACGACGCCAAACTGGTATCTTTGGTGTCTTTACTTTTAAGATAATATTTCATCCAATGCCGTACTCACCTGATCGATATCGTTATGAGTAATTATCAGGGGAGGCTGGAATGTGAGCACATTTCTTGAAATGCCGGTTTTTCCGGCTAAAATGCCGCGATCCTTTAACTGTTCGAGGACGTTATCCAATTCTTCGGTGGCCGGTATTTTGTTTTCCCTGACCAGTTCAGCGCCTGTCATAAGCCCCTTTCCCCGTACATCCCCAATAATCTTATGTTTTTGCCGGAGTCCAATCAGTTTCTCCCGTAAATAACTTCCCAGTTCCTGTGCCCTGTGCACGAGGTGATGTTTTTCTATGACGCTGATGGTCGTGAGCGCTGCCGTGGCCGATACAGGGTTTCCCCCCATCGTGGATGCGCCGGGACGGGTGTAACATGAGGCGATTTTATTATTTGTTATAAAGGCGCCTATAGGTGTGCCATTAGCAAGCGCCTTTGCAACAGTCATGATATCAGGAACAACGTCCCAGTGTTCCGTTGCAAACATCTTCCCTGTCCGTCCAAAACCCGTTTGAACTTCATCGGCAATGAAAAGGACGTTATATGTGTCAAGAATTTTGCGGACCACCTTGAAATATTCAGGCGGCGGTGTAATGATACCGCCGTTACCCTGGATAGGCTCAATAATAAAGGCTGCAAAACCACCACTTTTGATAACTTCCTCAAGACGGCGTGCGCATTTGAGATTACAACCAGGATAGGTCAGCCCATAATCACACCGGTAACAATACGCTGCGGGAATGTGAACAATGTCATTGAGTGGATTTGGATCTGTTCGCCACATGCTAATACCGGTAAGATTCATGGTGAGTTTTGTTCGGCCATGAAGCCCCTGCTGTACGGCAACAAACTTGTGTTTGTTCGTATAGAGTTGGGCGAGGAGCGCTGCGCCTTCATTTGCCTCTGAACCGCTGGCGCAAAAGAATGTCCGGCTGAGATTCCCCGGTGTAATGTGCGCCAATTTTTCCGCAAGGTCTACGATAGGCTGTGTGAGATAAATGGTGGTGGTATGCTGAAGCGTTTTGACCTGCTCGCAAATACTTGCTACGATTTCTGGATTACAGTGGCCTGCATTCATTACGGACACCCCGCCATAAAAATCCAGATATTGTTTACCTGTATGGTCATAGAGATACTGCATCTCTCCCCTTACGATCTGCATCGGTTTTTTGTAAAAGTGGTAAACACAGGGAATGAGATATTCCCGCTTTTTTTGAAGAATGGCATCTGGTCCTATATAGGTCATGGTTATTTTTTTGAAAAATTGTTTTTTTCGATTAATGTTATTTTCCAACATCTTTTCCAATTCTTTTGTTTGCTATCGTTTTGAATTGAATGCTTTACTTGAGGCTCTTCATTACCACTGCAGTGCTTCTTGAATGCGTTATATCCTGCGCATAACCGCCCAGATTAAAGCCCCTGGGACTTGCTTCTACCAGGGTGTCCCAGTCTCTTTCCTGGATGGGAAGTGAAAGGTTTGGATGCTCCTTATATATATTCAGGTACTTACGATACAACCTTACCAGGGTTTTTGTAAGAGCATCTTCATAATATTGCGCTTCAATCCTGAGTACCTTTATGCCTGTTTGTATGAAGGATTGAAGGTAGGGTAGCGTACAAATATCTCTGGCCAGCAAGAGATGATTGCGGCAGTACTGGTCTATTTCAATCTGCCTTATCTCTCCCCGTTCATCTTTCATTGCATATCCCATATGCTGGCATACGAGTCTGCACTGGTCCATCTTATGTGACTTTGATATTATCATTGCCGGGACACAGTGTTCAAGCACCATGCCGGAAACAGTCCCGTGTACAATGCATTCCAGGGGTAAAGAAGCATGATAGGCCAGTTGCGTTAAATATTTAAATGAACATTCCTGAGATAAGGTAATTCCCGATGCCCCAATTTCTTCTAAAAGGCTTAAGGCCTTTATGTTGAGGCTATTGAATGAGTAATCAGCCAGGCAGTTTAATCCAAATTGCCTTGCCAGCCGGAGAACGCCAATATTGTGAACCAGCGCATAGTCAAAACCGAACGAGGCTGCCTGTTCATAAAGCCACATGGTATCAACCATTTCACGATTTGTGGTTATCCGGGGTGTTGTTATTCCGATGGTTTTACCTTCATCATGTATCATAGCGCACGCCTCTTTGTATAATGATTTTGTCCATCGTTGTTTTTTTAACGGCGATATCTCACCGCTTATGTAGATACGGTCTGCCCCCTCTTCCAGCGCCGCTTTCAGTCCATCCATCGAGGCTACCTTGACGGATAATAAGGGATGATATGAGTTTGCGTCTGGTATTTTAAGAGCAGGGATATTTTCTTTTCCCATGTTTTCATCGTGTGTTTCCCGCGTTTGACTGTCAAAGGGGTTGTTATGGATATCCTCCCGCGCAAGCGTTGTCTCTTTTGATGCACGGCTTAAAAAGAGGGGTTCGCGGCTTCCTGAAATATCAACAAGGTTGGCAGAGGATGGAGTAAATGCCATCGATGTGGTAAACTCCCGCACCCGGTGGTTGTACAATTGTTCATACTCTGTTGAATTGAGATAATATGTAGCCGGATTTTCAAAATATACGTCAATGGATTTACGGTAAACACCGACAACCTCTCTCAGGAAATCGGCGTGACGCATGCGTCCTTCTATTTTAAAAGAACAGACGCCGGCCTGAATGAGATCGGGGATGTGTCTTAAGAGGCACATGTCCTTCATTGCCAGCAGATGTCCGGAAGGCAGGTCTCCGATAGGTTGCCTGGATGCGCTTTCTACAAGGGTGTAGTTCCACCGGCATGGCTTCATGCATTCCCCGCGGTTGGCGCTCTTTCCAAACAAAACTCCGCTTGTATAACACTGTCCGCTCTGACAAACGCAGAGGTCTCCGTGAACAAAGTACTCAACTTCTATCCCGGTCTTTTCTTGGATTTCCTTTACCTGCGCGAGTGAAATATCCCGTGAGGTGACAATCCGCCGCACGCCCAGTTCTTTCAGGGTCAATGCAGATTCCACATTGTGGATATTCACCATGGTGCTGATATGGACAGGAAGGGGAATCCCCATCTGCCGGATCAGGTTGAGTACGCCCATATCCTGGATTATGACGGCGTCGACATTGATTTCGCTCAGAAAACCCAGGAAGCGCCGGGCGTCGTTGAGTTCATCATCACTGAGGAGATTGTTGACCGTGATGTATACTTTTACATTCCGGCTGTGGGCAAGTTTTACGGCATCGACTATCTGTTCATCGGTAAAATTAAAATCTGAACGATGGAGTCGCATGTTAAACCGTTTGCCGCCCATATACACTGCGTCGGCGCCAGCTTCTATTACCGCGACAAACGCTTCCCATCGGCCTGCGGGGGCAAGGAGTTCGACACTCGATTTTGAAAATTTCATGGTATCCTTTCTGCGTTACGGTACACGTTACTGTTAAAGAATTTCAATATTACAGAGACGCAAGATTTTGCGTCTCTACATGCTTCCTGTTCCAAGGTGGTTCACTTTAATATACCCCGATTTTTGCATTTGATTCCAAGCCCTGTAATAATGAAGGATTTCTGACACCATCCTGATAAATACCCAGCGATTGCGCATACATAGTTGGCGCAATACGAATGGCCTCGTCTCTTTCAAACATATTGGGGATGAGGAACGATTCATCGAGCCGGTGAAAAACCACCTGTCCTTTTTCTCCATAATTAACAATCTGAGCAAGGCGCTTTTTATCAGGACGAACCCCTTCTTTTATAGAAACAACCTGAATTACCATACGTGGTCCTGGCGGATAGTAATCCAGATCATAATTCACTGATTCCTTAATCTCCATGCATAGACCAAAAAGCGTATTACCGTAACCCGCAATGTGTACTGCGTTGGGGAACAGTTCCTCTTTGAATTTTCTCAGTTGTTCCTGTCCAACTGCGACGCCACCGTAATGAATGCCACGGATGCGCATCCGATGGTCGTTATTCATTTCTTCGGCCAGCTTTATGAGCAGGGGAGGCGTTGAATAGATGACTTCAATATGCTGCCGTTTTAATATATCCAATGTTTGTTCAATAATATGACTGATATACCTCTGGTAGCCGAGTGAGCCCGGAACAAGCTTTTTTACCCATCGCGGGTCCAGATCGATAGAAAATGGATCCATACTTCCCATACTGTTTGCCACAAGGCTGGCCGCCTTACCAATAATATGCGGCCCGTCAGGTCCTGCCCAGAGCCAATTTGCCCCGTGCGGAAAACCCCTTTGCACGGCAATGTATCGAAACCATTCCACAAAGGCGATATAAAACTCTTCCTTCAAATAAGCCGTTACCTTGGGAAGTCCGGTTGTTCCTGCCGTTTCTCCCAGGATCAAATGTTCTTTATTTTCCAGATACATTTTGGGAATAAAATATTCCAGTTGGTGCCGGCGAAGGTCTTCTTCCTCCATCGGACCCAAAATATGCAAGTCGTTAAAAGAGTAAATATCCTTTCGCGCGTTGATCCCCAGCATTTTTTCTTTTTCGAGCCAGTATGGTGAACCAATTGTGGGATCGAAGTGTATTGATATAATATGTTGCACCCATTCATCAAGAGGCACACCAAACCATTCAGCATCCTGAAATGAAGCGGTCTTCGAAAACAGACTTACCTGAGAACGCTCGCCCTTCGGGACAAAATCACTACCCCTCATTGAAGTGTAATTATCAACAGTCATTCCATCATTTAACATGTGATATTCCTCTTGTTAGTCAATCTGCGCCGGGAATATTATTAATCTGAGATTCCCATCTGACCATTTCTTACAGTCTCCTGTAAAAAGTTTATTTGCCAGAAAATATTCAAAACCGTGGCTTGAACAGCATCAGGCAACTGGGGGATATAAATAAATCCGATAGAATGGCATTTACTATGGTTATACTCGTCAACATGCCAAAATATTGAATTGGTTTGAAACTTGAAAATGAAAAGACCATAAATCCAAAGGCGGCTGATAGTGAAGTAAACAGGGCGGTTTTCCCTGCCTCGTGCAGTGTGTTGCATATTGCAGCAGAGTAGTCTCCATTTGCCAGCAGTTCTTTTTTAAAGTTATAAAAAATGTGGATAGTATTATCGACAGAAATTCCCAGCGCAATGCTGGCAATCATGATTGTAGCTGTATCAAGCTTTATCCCTGTAAACCCCATTAAACCAAGTGTTAAGGTAATAGGTAATATATTGGGAATAACGCTGATAAGTCCAATCCTGGCCGATTTCAGGGCAATTGCCGTTGAAATAAATGTCAGAAAGAAGGCAAGGGAAAAGGACTGGATTTCACTCCACAAAATGTTATCCTGGACATTAATCAAAAGGGGTACGATCCCGGTAATATGCCATGACAGGGAGGCTGTGTTCAAATGTTCGTGAATATACTTTTTTATAGATTGTATGATAGCCTGGTATCGGTTTGAGCCTATTTGTTTCATGCGCACCGAAATCCTCGCATCGGTATATCCCTGAGTATAAAGGCTGTTAACTTGTTTGTTACCATACAACGCGGCAAGTTTTATATAGTCAGAAGATTCTTTTTCTGTATCCGGAAGAGAAAAAAACTGAGGTTTATCATTCATTAAAATCCGGTGCGTCTTTTGGACATAGTTAGCAACCGATAGAGAGCCGGTAATCTCAGGAATACCGGCAAGGTATTTTTGTAGTGATATAATGTTGTTTAATATTCCCGGTTGAAGTATTGTAGCGCCGTTTGTTGTTTCTGCAACAATCTCGATGGGCAACAAACCCATGAGATGTTTTTCGATGTATGCATTATCCTTTGATATCCGGCTGTTCTTTGGAAATGATGCCATAATATCAGATTCTATCCGAAGTTTTGATATGCCCCACATGAAGACAATACCCGAGCTAAGAGCACACAACAGAATAGTTCCTTTGTAGTTTGCCGTAAAATGCCCCAATTTCGAAAAGAAGGAATTCATAGCCTGCTCTCCGTCATGTCTTTTCACGAAATTGTCTTTTCTCCCTGGGATGTTTTCTTCGCACACCTGCTTTCTTAACGGAATGAATGAAAGCAGGATAGGTATAAGCGTCATGCTGATAAGAAAAGTAAGCGCCGTACAGCCAGCCATAAAGAGACCGGTTGTCAGAACAGGGGGAATACTGCTGGTTGCCAACGATATGAAACCCACTACCGTTGTAATGGTTGTCATAAGGATGGGAATGCCAACATGTCGTAAGGTATTATAAAGGGCATCCTCGGTACCCGAAGATAATTTACTTACATGGTAATAATGACTTATAAGATGGATTGAGGTAGAGAGTGCGACGATGAATGTCAGGGGGTGCAGCATGTTTGAAATCATATTCATTGTCTGTCCACACAGCACATAACAGCCCGTTATCCAAATAATACAAACCCCAACAGTCAAGGTGGGAATGAATATCCCGGAGATGCGCCTGAACAAACACCCCAACACAACGATTGCTAACACAAACATACATGGCGTTAACCTTGTCATGTCTTGCTTTGACATGCGATCGAGTTCTGCATTTACCACGGAGGGCCCTGCCAGATAATACGGATGTTTTCTCCCTGTTAAATCACCCGATTGAGTTGTAGATTCACCGAGCACATGCTTTACCTCAGATACCAGGTGTTTTCTTGATTCCTCCCCGGTACTTTTCACCGTAGCAAGAATGGCAGTGGTTCTGCCATCTTTTGAAATAATAGTATTTTGATAAAGGGGATCCGTAAGTATCTGATGTCTAAAGACATTCAAGAGTGAACGATTGTGCTGAGCCTGCATCTTTTCCTTAAAAAATGGGGATGTAACGGTATTCTTAAACACATCTGCCAGTGATATGACGTTTACAATACCGTTAAGTTTCCTGAGCTTTTCTGCTATTATGTTAATCTTCTGAATATGCTCCTGGGTAAATATATTGGCTGCACTCGATACAACAACCAGAAACTCCTCATCCCCGAATTTTTTTAGAAATGACCGATAATAGTCCATTTCCTTATCGTTTTTAGAAAGCCAGATTTCTATGGAATTATCGGTCTTCATTTCCCGGGCAAAGAAACCCAGGAATGTGGTTACAACAAACACACAGATTAAAATCGGCGTTCTGAATTTGAGAAGGAATTGGATGTATTTTTTCAAAACAAGAGACATAAAATTACTTTTTTTCTAAAGTAATTGCCAGAGGCGCTACATTTCTTTGATACATTTGATAAGGCTGGACAGAGGTTCTATAACCATCTTTAGATACCTTTAGTTTGTACCCGCCAGCCTTTACCTTATTCAGGGTGAACTTACCGTCTGCATCAGTAATGGAGCTGTATTTTACCTTACCGTTTTGTAAAAGCTTTACTTTGGCGTCAGATACTGCCACTCCGCCTGTGGTGGAAAATTCCTGAGCATTGTACTTAACGATCCAGTCCTTGATCTTTTTGTAGTCGCTCATACTCTTGAGATTTACCCACATAGTGCCTAAAGGTGATTTTTTATTCAGTTTTTGTAATATAAGGGATTTTGGATCGCCGGGTGTTATAAGTTTTGGGTCAGTAACTTCCGTATATGTTGTAAGAGGGGTATCGCTCCTTTGGCCGCCTTTTTTGTGGCAGCTTATACATTTTGCATCGAGAATTGGTTTTATGTCGTTGGTATAGCTTATTTCTCCACCAGATTCAGTTACCGTACCCGTCAGGTCAAGGTCATGGATACTGATAAAGATTCTGTCCGCCGCACCTACAACATGACAACCGTTGGCGTTACAACCACCGTTAAGCGCTTCTCCGGGCATTTTTACCTCACGGCCTTTATAGGATGCAGATATTGTAAAAGGCGGGTTTAAAGATGTCTTCGTGTAGATATTTCCTAATTGATCTGATGTAAGGGTTTCTGTCTTACCATGTGCATCGGTTATCTTAATTTCTGCACCAATCCTGCCCCCGGTGCCTTCCGGATCCTGGTAGATTGTTCCGCCAGCAAAAAAATGTTCTTCTCCACCTCCATGGCACTTACTGTTCAGACAATTTTTTCCAGGGTTATGAGATTCTCCCTCGGCCTCATTTATTTTACCATTGTCTGCATTTACATTAATATCGCGATTTTGCAGAAAAAGGTCGTCATTGATATTCGTTTTCCCTGTGCCTGCATAAGAGCCATGCATAGTATTTATGAAAAAAATTGTTATGCCGCAGAGAAACAGGGTCTTATTCAAATACCTTTTAAAAATTAAGTTTATCATAATTCGATTCTCCTCAGTTGACTTTATCCGTAAAGTTAAAATAATTTAAAATATTTTCATTCTCTTTTATCCATCTCTTCCCTGAAGGTTTCAGATATTTTTATGTAAAATCCTGCTCGTTACTCTTACTCTCTCTATCTTCGTTGGTATTGTCTTTGTCATCCCAGATGTCCAGATCGTTTTCTTCGTCATGGTCGTCATCGTCATTATTCAAACGGTAATGGTTACTCACCATATAGCAATAAGAACAATCGTTGTTTTTATTGTCATTGTGTTGAACATGCTTGTTTGCGTAGCTGGAAGTATCTCTGACGCTATGAATAAGTTTATCCGTAGTAAGGATATTTACATCATGTGCAGGAGGATTTGCTGATGGGCGTATATGAAAGTGGACATCTTCTTTTGCCGGAAAATCATCGACGGAAAGCGTTTCCATGAGAAGAGAACCCACTGTGAATATCGCCAGAATCAATGCTGTTAATGATGCCCAATAATTCCGTGTGAACGTCCTCTTTACCATGTTTTGCATATCACTCGTCATCCTTTCTCATATTACATATAGCCGACCAGAATATTCATCTTCAACGCCAGGAACATATCGCCTTTGATATTGACCATTCCCCTGAAAAATGCCTGTTGAGGCGTTATCTTGCGTTTGATGATCGATAAAAATGTGGCGTTGTTCATCGTGAATACACAAGTTGGTTTTTCACAAAATGCTGTTGTTACATCCTTCACAAGGCCTTTTTCAACGACAACGTTCCACCGCCCGTTTCCACTGTCGGTTATCTCAAATTGAATAGTCGCATTGAGCGAAGATATCTTGGGCACCGGAGACAGGTTTACCCTCGCCTTCAGGAGTTGATTAAAGTAATCCACGTGAGTTATATTTTCCGGAATTTCAGGTCTTTTGTTCATAATTTAATGTTACGGAATCTTCAATATTGCAGAGACGCAAAATTTTGCGTCTCTACATGTGTATTTTTTAAGTTGCCTAAGGCCTAACTTAAAGTTGAAGTTTTGTTAAAGAATAACTTTCTTTATCACTCACGACGGTTTGCCTGTTTTTTCCCCAGTTTGTATCGATGCCATATTGAATGACGCGGTTGATGAGTTCCTGGGTAATTAAGGGGCACTCAATTCCCGTGCCAATCAGGAGTTTCCTTGTATTTGTTGAGTCAAAGCTTGGCTCACCAAACATATACGGTTGAAAAGCCTCTGTGCCCTGTAAAAATAACTTTTCAACCATCGTGTACGGTTGTTTCCGAAATTCGTATGCATCCACTATTTTGGTGCTGACGGCGCCCGTAGCTACTCCCGTCCACTCTGCAAGTTCTCCAAGCGATGGTGGCGATGGGTTTACGATATGAAAGGTTTCATTTATGCTTTCAGCCCGCCTCGATACCGCAACAATTGCGCGGGCAGCATAGTCTATGGGTATTAGATTTATCGTACCATGCTTATCGCCTAAAATCCTCATCGGGGGAAGATGATTTGTGTCGTTCCAACGAATCGGTCCGCTATCTCCACCGCCTTTTTGCAACTCGCAATTTTTAAGACGGTACAGTCCTTTTCCGAATACGTAAATATTATCGTAGTTTTTTGTATAACCGCTCCTGGAGTCGCCGGCGATAATGCTCGGACGGTAGACCGTTGCGGGAATATTGTAGAATCGGTTAAATTCCTGCAATCGTTTTTCAGCATTAAATTTTGACCTTTCGTAGGTATTGTTAAAATCCTGTCCATTGTTCAATTCGTATTCAAAAACGGTGTCACGTCTTTTTCCTGCAACATAAGCGGTACTGATGTAATGCAACCGTTTGAGCTTTCCTGCATAACAAAACGAGGCAATATTTTCAGTTCCCAGCACGTTTGTATTGCTAAGGGTATCATTGCTGTCATTATTAAATT
>JAHFOW010000217.1 GCA_023261465.1 Planctomycetota bacterium | reverse complement strand
ACGCCAACGGAAAAGCAACATTTGATTTACAGTAAACTGCATATAAAGCATACGCCTTTAGACAGGAAATACATGAAGTCATCTGTTAAAACTCGAAGATGTAGTGCCGAAAATTGAAGGGCAAAAATCGCAACTAACTGATATTCCAGTAGATATGATTTTTGATTGTCGAACTTGGGTTAACAGCAATTTCCACGGAGAATTTTATGAAAAAATTAATAGTGTTTTCCATCTTATCTATCGTGCTGATATGTTCCGGATGTAAGACAATTTCAACAAGTACTATAAACGTAGGTTCGGAGGCGCAGCCTACCGGGATAAAAACCCTGGCAGTCATGCGTTTCGATGATCAGGCCATCCAGGGGAAACAAATAAATGGGGTACTGTCAAAGACAATTATTAATCCGGATGCAGGCGAAATAGTTGCAGAGATCATGACCGGTGAATTACAAAAATGGAAAAGGTATCAGGTTTTGACGCGTCCGGAGATCAGGAATGTGTTCAAGAAAGGAAACGTTCAAGAGGCAGAACTTGTCAATGCAAAAGATTACGTCGCCATTCGGAAGATGCTGCAGGTTGATACGGTAGTATTGGGTAAAATCTCTAAACTCGAAGTATCAGACATGAAGATTTATGCGCGGGGAAATGTGTCCTTTATTGCCGAATGTATTGACACAAAGAATGGGAAAGTTCTCTGGTCAATGAACATAGACGAGAGCGCTCCTTATAAGGACGAAGTGGAACTTGCCGGTAAAGCTATCAAAGAAGCCATTCAGCAAGTAAGGCTGGAGGCGGAGTAAATCAGGATAGAGACGCAGGATTTTGCGTCTCTATCCTGATTATTTTTTTGTACGTGTCTGTGGCGTTTTTTTATTTCTTCTCGCACTCCAGCCTTTTTGCAATTTCTGCGAGAAGCTTTTCTTTATTAAATGGTTTCTCCAGGAATGAGACGTTTCCCAATGCCTGGAAACAACGATAGGTCTTTTCTTCCAGAACAGAAGCCATAATAACAGGCACATTCTTATATCTGAAATCCTTCCTCAGGAGAGCAAATACCCGGTCTCCGGAGGTTCCCTCCATCAGGATATCCAGGATTATCATATCATATTGTTTTTCTTTTGTCTTTTTCAGCCCTTCGTCTGCATTGGAAGCAAGAGTAACATTGAACCGCTCTCCGTGTAACATGTCTTTGTAAAATTCCTGCATCTCAAGGTCATCTTCAAAAATTAATAATTCCTTCATTTCAAAACTCTCCGCTAAAATTTTGTTATTTAATAAACTTATAGTCTCCGCCGATTGGTAAGGTAAACTTGAAACGAGAACCTTTACCTTTTCCTCCAGATTCAACCCATATCTCGCCTTTATGCATGTGTATAATATTCTTACAAATAGCAAGCCCTATTCCTGAGCCAAATGCCGAAGGGTTTTCTTTGTAAAATTTTTCAAAGATAAGTTCCCGAACATCTCCTTCTAATCCTTTGCCGGTATCTTCCACGGTCATCTCGATGGCATCGGGAAGTATCTGCGCCGATAGTGTGATTTTTCCCCGTTCTGTAAATTTTATAGCATTGTCAACCAGATGAGTTATTACGTGATATATTTTATCCCTGTCCGCCTTAACAAGAGGGATGTTTAAGGATATCTGACCGGTAAGGACATTTTCTTTTTTATGAGCTAAATCCTTCATTTCGTTAATCACCTGCGTCACCAATTCAACGAGTGAAAAATCAGATAATTTTAATGGCTCCATTCCGGATTCTAATTTCGATATATCGAGGACGTTTTTGATGGTATTTTTCAGACGGCCTATATTATTCCTGAGAATTTCGTGGATTTGAGAGCCCCGCCCGAATACATTGCCATCCCCCTTTGAAAGGGAACGTTCAAACATGTCGATAGCCATTTCTATCTTTGCAATGGGGGTCTTTAATTCGTGTGTCATATCGCGGACGAGGTTATTTTTTAACTCCTCCAGTTTTTTTCTTTCAGTAATATCACGGCAAAACCCCTCGATGCCAATGATGTTGCCGTCTTGCTTCAGGGGTAGCGCCTCAAGGGATAGCCAAACAATCCGGCCGTCCTTATGAATGACGCGGAACTCAAAATCCATTAAACTGCAATTCCGCCCGTCGAATATCTTCATGACCTCTTGCTGTACTATCTCCTGATCCTCGGCATGGCAGAGAGAGAGGCCGTATGCCGGGTTATCGTAAAATTGTTGTGCAGGATATCCGGTAATCTTTTCCACAGACGGGCTCATCAGGATAAATTTACCATTATTCGCGCATTCAAAAATAATATCCGGTGAATCTTCAACAACCGTCCGGTACTTTTCCTCAGCCTCCTTTATTTTGTTATAAAGCCTTGTATTTTCAATTGCCATTGCTAACTGCGGGGCAATCTGGGAGAAAAATTCGATATGTTTTTTGGAATAGTAGTCCTTTCGTTTACTTCCGAAATTTACACTGCCGATAATCTTCCCTTTATATTCAAGGGGAATCCCCAATCGTGAACGAATACCTTCTTTGAATAATACGAAATCCGTGAGAAACCTGCCTTTGGACGTATCATCCACAATCACATGATCACGAAATTGCACCACCCGCTTCATCAAACTCCCCTCCATAGGATAAAGGACACCCTCCTTGAGCGCGGTAAATTCGTAGTCCTTCGATAACACAAAATTTTCATAGAGATCGTTGTTTTCTGTGATATGGGTAACGCTGAGTCTGTCAAAATCAATTACCTTTGAGAGTTCCTTACTCATCGTCTGATACACCTCTCTGATGTCTGGGCTCGAAAAGATGATTCTGTTGATAGTAAGAATAATCTCTTTTTTATTGATAAACATAGCATTCTCAAAAAAAATATTTATAGACTTACAAGACTCCGTAAAGTTTTTTCGTATGTCTGATATGATTGCAGACCGAAAAGCACAAAACGTACCAACCCGATGTCTGCATGGGATTTTAAATAATCTGTCACCGTTTTTAAAGCTATGTGGGCAGCCTAATCCATCGGATAACCGTATGCGCCGGTACTGATGGATGGAAATGCCACGCTTCTCAGTTTGTGTTGTGATGCAAGGGCAAGGCTGTTTCTGTAAGCATTCGACAATAGTTCCGCCTCGCTTCGTTTGCCATCGTGGTAAACGGGGCCAACCGTATGAATTACATACCGCGCCTTCAGGTTTCCGCCCGTGGTAATGCGCGCTTCGCCCGTCGGGCATCCGCCCAGTTTCCTGCATTCCTCCAGTATCTTTGGTCCTCCTGCCCTGTGAATAGCGCCATCAACTCCGCCGCCGCCCAGAAGGCTTGAGTTTGCGGCATTTACTATGGCTTCTGTTTCCTGTTTGGTAATATCACCCACAACAAGTTCTAAAATCGATGTATTGATAGTTACTTTTGTCATAATTGATCCGGAATAAGGTTGTTTTTTTAATAACTTTTTATTTTACTGTTTATTATGAGAGTTTCAAGCAATGTTTCGATTTTTTACTTTTATCTGTTTTTATATTCTTTTATACTGGAATACCAAAATGAGCCTTAAAGAGTGAAATCTAAATAATTATCGGAACATAGGTGAGAAAATATGAATGTCAAAGAAGCAATTGCAAAACGGAGAAGTATCAGGCGGTTTAAAACAGACCCGGTGTCTGATGAATTGATTGCACAGCTTTTAGAGAGCGCACGACTTGCCCCGTCTGGTTCTAATACACAACCCTGGAGGTTTGTTGTAATAAAAGACCCCGAAACGCGGCAGAAATTACAGACGGCCTGTTATAATCAGCGTCACGTTGGGCAACCACCGGTTATTATTGCCTGCTGTGCTGATATTAAGGCATTTGGTGAATTCCCGGAACGGATTGATGAACTTATTGATGCCGGTGCTTTACCTGCAAAGACACGTGAAGTCTTTGTTCGATCATTGAAAAGGGGTGAAATGAATGCTGATATCAAGTGGCATCTCCTCATTGCCGCAACAGGAAACACGGATATTGCCATCGAACACATGGCGCTTCAGGCGGTAGAATTAGGGTTAGGTACGTGCTGGGTAAGATGGTTTGATGACAACAAAGTAAAGGAAATACTTGGAATCCCAAAGAATATAGAAATCATTGCCTTGTTACCTGTGGGTTATCCTGATGAAGACCCGCCACAGAGACCGCGATTTAATCTGGAGAAAATTGTTTATTATGAGAAATATGGGGAAGTGAAAAAGTAGTATTAACACCTACGGAGAATAAGACGTAAACGGCCGTCTTTACATTTAAGGACGACAGTCAGAAGAAAAAAGTATGGATGAAGGTTGCAAAGTATATCTCTAAATCGAGGTAGGAGCCTACTCCTGTTGGCGACCGACTTTTGCTCGCTAGTGTGAAATGTCCATCGCCGTCAGGAGACGGCTCCTACTATAACGTTATTTCATGCTTTTACTTTTTGCGGTAAATATTTAAACCGATCTTCTCTTCCCGCCCCGGAACGCCCACATTGCCTTCCGTTGATGCGACAATGATGTTCTTTCCTGACGAAGATGGTCCAAACTCCTTTGAT
>JAHFOW010000065.1 GCA_023261465.1 Planctomycetota bacterium | reverse complement strand
ATTCAATTGATAAATAAGGAAATTCCGGATTCACATTTGGTAGTCCCAAAAGTACCACATCATATTACTCAACGTGGAAATCGACGCTTGCAGACGTTCTTCAGCGATGAAGACTATCATAATTTTTAGAGTGTCTCGAAAAAGCCTCTGAAACGCATTTATGGTAAACCTGGATCATCCGGATCCCAGATTAATTCCTTCCCGGCCTGCTTGTTTGGCCATCCTGTATTTGTTGTCCCATCTGGATTTCCGCTATGTATGCACTCTATATGGCCATCCACAAAAAGAATATTTGCTGCCAAGGATACCGTTTTAAAGATGGGATCTTGTTTTATGAGCGAGAGCCGTTCTTCGACCGAAATTACCGCTCTGGCGCCGGGGAGTTGTGAAGCCGTTAAATAATTGTCTATAGCCTTAATATCAAACACCTGACGCGATTCGTAACCCACATCCTTATATTCACCACGTGGCAATTTCCTAATGGCTACCGCCTGAATACTTAGCCACTAATTTATGTACTGCGGCTATTATATCACAGGCTTTTTATCCATACTTTTTGCGCTACAGCGCATTCTATGGCACGACAATTTATTGATAACGCCTGGGCCTGCTCTCTGTATTTTCAAAGATCGCATATTGGCTATGGACTCTTCTCTTAAACACTATACGGCAAAGTGTTCTCAGTAAAACTCATTTCCCCTTTAAGTCAAATTTCCTGTCAAATAAATTTTAAAATATTTTCGCTGAATCGTTACTAATCTTTCAATATCAGAAGTTGGGATTATTCTATAATTTTTTAGTTGACATCGTATAATTGTAAAAGGTAAAATTCAGCCATACTAAATAATTTATTATTTATGGTTTGTTAATGAGTGTAAAATTATTAGTATTCATGAATTGTAAATGCATTTATTGTGGGGGTACGCAATATTTTTTTGCTTGTACGTAATGGGTGAAATCTCAGGCATAATACAACGGGGGATAAAAAAATGCTGGCCTTGAATTTTAATAACGAGGAAAAGTCTTTACTCAGGAACGTAAGAATCGGGGCATTGTTTACTTTTATAGCTGTTAATTTGAGGTTTGTTGTGGGTGATATCATCAAACCGCTTATACTTTTCGATGTAATACAGCCTGGCGGGCATGGCCACGGGCACAAGTATGAGTTTCATACCCCGAACCTGCCTGACATGTCTGGTGATGTGATAACTATTATTCTCTTTGGTTTGGCGTATATGTTTATATCCTCTTCAAGTATTAAGAATATAATAAGGGGCATGATGTATACTTGTTGTGAGACGGAAAGTAAGTCCCGTGAATCCATCAGGCGGATGAGAGATGTTATCATTGCGGTAAAGAATATGTTTTACGTAGCCGCTGTCGGTTTTGGGCTGTATTTTTTCTCAAAATATATACTTACAACAGGACTGGAGGCGTTCTTTCCTGAAGAGTCGGAATCGGAAGGCGTACCATTTATCCTTAATATTCTAAATAGCGCCATTAAGCTTTGCGCTGCACTCGCCTTTGTTTATGCGTATTGTAAATATCTCGGCGCACACAGGCATACCAAGATTGTCCTCTATATGTTCTTTTTTATCAGAAACCTCCTGTTGACTAATATGCTGGGTTTTGTTCACGGGTATGATATTGAAGTTGGCGCACCCATAATAGATATTTTATTGCCAGGTATTCTCATCTATGCAACGTTCAAATATCTATTGGGAAACAAGGCGCCACAGCAGGGTTTTGCAGAACAATTGATTTGATATATTGATTTCCTGAAAGAATGTCCCGCGAGAAAGTATGCACGAAAATGTCATTGCGAAGACTTTGTCTGAAGCAATCTCTTCCGGGAAAGATTGCTTCACTCCTCTCGCCCTGACAAATAAGAAAAATAGTAACAATTTAGTTTTTTGAAAAAGTAGGGGCGAATCATTTGAATTCTTAAATTACATTTGACTTATCCGGAGTTTTTCAAATGCTTCACCCGTACATTGCGTGGTAAACACTGTTATTATTGATATTTTTCAAAAAACTAAATTATTACGAAAAAATATTTATTACTTTAATTGTATAGGAATTTTCATTTTATTCATACGGCCCTGCTACATGTCCAACGGTTGTGCCTTTTCTTTCCCGATATTCTACCCCATAGTAATTATTCTTCTAAAGTATGTTTTTTTACATTGACTTATTTCGATAATATTAATATTATCAAAAAACAGGATAATTTCCTTAATTTCGCTATTTCTACTAACTAATTTGGAGTGCCGGTAGATGAAAAATAAAAAGATTAATAAAAAGAGTATATGTTTGGGATGTAATTATGCCATAATACTCGATGCTAAAATTGCTTTTTGTAATATCCTTATGCGAGATGTTTCTTATAAATCATGCACTGCATTTGAACGTAACTGGCAAATAGATGATATTGTTCCCGAAAAAACCCGGGAACGAAAAAAGGGTCAATAGATCATTCTTTAACGAGCAGGCTTAAGCGGAGAAAAAGGGATACCAGGACGGGATGGTATCCCTTTTTGTTTTAAGGCAAACACCCCATAAGTCGAATCCGTGAAATTCAAATTTTATTGACTAAGTTTCTATTATAAGTTAAAATTAAAAACTTAAAATTCTTTATAAGAATATATTAAGATCTTTTATACGTTTAAGTTAAAGTATAAGTCCCAGCGTACGTTTGAAAGTTTATGGGAATGTGCTGTTGCTTTAGGTAATAGTCCTCGTTATTTAATTCATGGAGACGGAAATGAAAGATGAATTCGCTCAATATAAGAAACTTCTCCTTTCGTTAAGGGAAAGGTTGGTCGGTAATGTGGATTCGATGCAGGGGGAGGCGTTAAAGAGGTCGAGGCAGGACGCATCAGGTGATTTGTCTAATGTTCCTATTCATATGGCGGATGTTGGCACCGATAATTACGAGAGAGAACTTATGATTGAGCTAATCCAGTCAGGGGAGGAAAGTGTCCGTAATATTGACAGCGCCCTAGAAAAGATAGAAGAAGGAAATTTCGGGATTTGCGAAGCGTGTAATAAAAAAATAGGTAAAGAACGACTGAAAGCTGTACCGTATGCAAAGCTTTGTATAGATTGCCAAAGGGAAGAGGAGGTTGATAAAGTATAAATAACAATTATGAAAAATGTCGTCACCTTTGGCATTGCTACTGTGTTTGGAGTCGTTCTTGATATACTATCGAAATGGGCTGTTTTTTCTCAGTTAGATGATTTTGGTAAAGTAACAATCATACCTGGTTTCTTAAATATCCTTAAAGGCGAAAACGAAGGCGTTGTTTTTGGCATGTTTCCTGGTAAAACCAACGCCTTTATTATTTTTTCTGCCGTTGCTATTATAGCAATTCTCTATATTTATATAAAGTCAAACAAGACTTCTTTTCTCTCTAGCTTTGCACTGGGACTCATCCTTGCCGGGGCTATTGGTAATCTATGGGACAGGATATGGTTTGGCTTTGTAAGAGATTTTATAGACTTGCATGTCGCTTACAAATACCATTGGCCCACATTTAACATTGCAGACACCCTGATTTGTATTGGAGTATCCGCAATGGTGTTTGGTTCCTTTTCTACGTCAAAATCAAAAGAGTCTGACTAAAACCCCACCTTCGTAAGGTCGCGATATTTTTTCAAGAGTTCGAGGGTAATTTTACCAGGCTTTCCTGTGCCGAGTATGCGTCCGTCGATCTTTACCACTGGAATTATTTCTGCTGCTGTCCCCGTTAAAAAACATTCTTCTGCAATATATAAATCATATTTGGTCATGAGTTGTTCTTTAACCTCAATTCCCATTTCCAGCGCTAATTTCATTACTACATTCCGGGTAATACCAACCAAAATTCCGGCGCTTTCCGGTGGTGTAAAAAGTACATGGTCTCTAATGATAAAAATATTATCCCCGGCACACTCCGCAACATAACCGTCTTTATTGAGCATTAATGCCTCGCCGGCGCCTGCCTGAAGCGATTCAATCTTGGCCAAAATATTGTTCAGATAATTCAGGGATTTGATTTTTGGGTCGAGGGCGGAAAAATGGTTACGGATCGTGGAAACGGTTACAATATCAAGTCCCCTTTCATATAACGCTTTTGAATACAGTTCTATCGTGTCCGTAATGATAATAATCTGCGGGGTTGCACATTTGTTCGGATCGAGGCCGAGTTTTCCAACTCCACGGGTTACAACCACACGGATGTATGATTCTGTTAAATTATTTGCAGCCATTGTCTCTTTTATAGCGTTTGCCATTTCAGCCTTCGTTATCGGTATTTTTAAAGCAAGCGCTGTGGCAGAATCATAGAGTCTGTCCATGTGTTGGTCCATGGCGAATACCTTTCCATGGTAGGCGCGTATTCCCTCAAATACTCCGTCTCCATAAAGAAGTCCATGATCAAAAACAGATATTTTGGCGTCTTCCTGAGGAAGCAGTTGACCATTGATGTAAATTTTTAATCCCATTGTTATAGATTCTACTCCTTTCTTTTCATGCTATTCCAGAATGCGCCCATCGACAATTCGCACAATGCGTTGCGCATGCCTGGCTATTTCTTCATCGTGGGTAACAATTACAACCGTTTGATTGAGTACCTTATTCAAATCCCAGATCAACTCCCGGATTTCATGACCAGTTTTTGTATCAAGATTTCCTGTTGGTTCATCACATAATAATAACTCAGGATTGGTAATAAGCGCTCGTATTATTGCAACTCGCTGTCTTTCACCGCCAGAAAGCTGGAATGGTTTATGGGTTAACCTTCCCCCTAACCCGACTCTTTCTAATAACGATACTGCTTTATTGGTATATTCTTTCCGCAATTTTTGCCAGTTTGAATAAGAACTTCCTATCAAACATGGCAGGATAACATTTTCTAATGCGGTAAAATCCGGCAGAAGATGATAAAACTGAAAAACAAAACCAAAAATCCGGTTTCTCATCTCAGCCCGCTTTTTTGCTCTCAGTTCGGTCAGATTAATTCCTTTATAAACAACGTAACCTGACGTTGGTGTATCCAGAATTCCCATGATATGTAAGAGTGTGCTCTTACCAGCGCCCGACGCCCCCACAATCGCTACAATCTCGCCCTTTTTAATATCGAGGCTAATATCTTGTAAGACTGGCAACGTACGCTCGCCATTGGTATATTCTTTATATATCCGCACTGTCTGCAGCAGACTGTTTTCAATCATCTTTATACGGTAACGAGACTTCCTGACTTCCTCTTTAATTAGGCCTAAAGGCGGCTTTGTTTCCACGTTCACTCGTAGGGGCGTATTGCAATACGCCCCTACAAACGACATTGAAATTCCTTAGCATTAAATTAGGCATTCGTCGACTTTTTTACCACCAGGCCACCACGTCACAAAAAAACATAGTGTCTTCGATACGTGCTGGCTAGTTTGAAATCCCCGGACATCAGGCATCCACGAAAAACTTTTTTAAGCTAATATTTTATCATACCGGTAGGTATTAGTCAATTTTTTTCGGGCTATTCTCAGGCTTTTTCCATGTTTTAAAGTCGTTTGTTTCTTCTAATTTTTCTTGACAATTTGCTTTGTAATACTACAATGCTGTTTTCACTGCACATTTTTATAAGGAGTTAAAATAAAAGTATGAAAAATCCATTTCGCTTTGAGGCTTTGTATTCTGTAAAATCATTTTACCGTGGTTTAGCTCTTTTTACCGGTATCTCATTTATAGCGTGTTCCGGATGTCATAAGAAAGAAAAAGAAACATCGGAAAAGGTAGAATTTAAAGAGATTATTTCCGTCTCTAAAGACAAACCGGAACAAGAACAACCATTGGAAACAGCTCCGGTTGAACCAAAACAAGCAGAACCTGAACAACCAGCACAAATATTAAAAACCCAGGAGCCGCCATCACTACGAACAAAATCAGAAGTTGTTTCCCCGGTTACTGCTCAAAACCTTTATGTCGAAGGAGTTGATCTTCTGAACCATGGCCAGTTTGATGAAGCAATCGATGCCTTTAACAAGGCAATCGAGCTAGATGATACCTTTATCGAAGCCCACAAAAAGAAGGCGCAAATTTACGATAGACGTGGAATGACGAATGAGGCGCTTGGTTCCCTGAAAAAAGCCGTTGCATTGGACCCCAATGACGCCGAGGCGTTCCTGGATCTGGGAAATATTTACCTGAAAAAACACATGACCGACGATGCAATCGGGGCGTTAGAAAAATATGTGTCGTTATATCCAAAAAATGATAAAGCATATTATAATCTTGGATGCCTTTACAGTAAGAAGAATTTGCCGGACAAGACGATTCGGGCATATCAAACAGCGATAAGACTTAATCCAAAAAACGTTGACGCAAGTTATAATCTGGGAGTTATGTATAATAATCGGGAAATGTTCGATGACGCCATTCAGATCTTTCAAAAGATATTAACCTTAAAACCGGATGATCACGATGCACGTTACAATCTTGCGTTTGCTTACAACCGGAAGGGATTATTTGATGATGCCACAGCTACATGTGAGAAATTGCTGGAACTAGACCCGGGAAATGCCAATGCGCACCTTTTAATTGGCGACAGCTACAACAAGCAGGGTAAAACAAAAGAGGCGCAGGAAGAGTTCGATATTTATAAACAGCTCATATTTGTTAAATAAACAACAATAACAAAACAAACTGCATCAGCAAACCAAAGTACAGCGTATTTTTACAAAACCAGTTTAACCATTCCACTTTCCCCTCCTGCGTGAGGCGGGGAAAGTGGGGAAGCAAAGAAAATAAAATAAGTCTTCCTGAAATAAAAATTACAGACTATATTCTATTTTTTACAATCTGTGTCATCTGCGAAATCTGCGGTTAATTTATACTTCTTTAGCGTTAATCCACTTCATCATCTTGCGCAATTCTTTGCCGACCTTTTCAATGAGATGATTTCTGTCCTTCTTCTCGAGGGCGTTGAAAACCGGCCTGCCCGCCTGATTTTCCAATATCCATTCCCTGGCAAACTGTCCACTCTGTATTTCTGACAAAATCCGCTTCATTTCCTTTTTGGTCTCTTCGGTAACGATGCGTGGACCCCGCGTCAGATCACCATATTTAGCTGTGTTGCTGACAGAATACCTCATATAGTTAAGGCCACCCTGATAGAAAAGGTCTACAATGAGCTTCAGTTCGTGCATACATTCAAAATAGGCAAGTTCAGGCTGATACCCGGCCTCTACCAGCGTTTCAAAACCTGCCTTAACAAGGGCTGCTGCGCCGCCACACAACACCGCCTGTTCGCCGAAAAGGTCTGTTTCTGTCTCCTCGGCAAAGGTAGTCTCCATCACGCCGGCCCGTGTGCCGCCGATTCCATGTGCATAGGCCATGGCCTTTTTCCGGGCCGTTCCCGTAGCATCCTGGTGTATGGCCATCAGACAGGGAACACCGCCACCCTTTTCAAATTCGCTGCGGACGAGATGACCGGGACTTTTAGGTGCAACCATGATGACATCAATATTGGCCGGAGGAACAACCTGCCCAAAATGAATATTAAATCCATGGGAAAAACATAACGTCTTGCCGTCTTTTAAATGAGGCTTGATCTGGGACTCATATACTGCCTTTTGAGTTTCATCCGGGAGCAGAATCTGAATAACATCTCCCTGTTTTGCAGCCTCGTCTACTGATACCGGTTTAAAACCATGTTTAACTGCCAGTTGATAATTTGGCGTGCCCGTTCTTGTTGATACAATAACATCAAAACCAGATTCCCTGAGATTTTGAGCCTGAGCATGACCCTGACTGCCGTAGCCAATCACGGCAATCTTTTTCCCCTTTAAAACACTGATATCTGCATCTTTTTCATAATAGATTTTTAACATAGCCCTTCCTTTACTTGTACTTGTAAAATATTTTATGCAGAGCAAACGTTCACGTTTACTTTACACCGCGTGCAATGGCTATACTGCCCGTCCGCACCAATTCCTTAATTCCGTAAGGACGCAATAAATTCAACAGCGCATCGAGTTTTTCTTCAGTACCGGCAATTTCTATAACCAGATCTTTTTGTCCCACATCGACAATCTTTCCGCGGAATATATCGATAATTTCAATGATTTCTCCTCGTTTTCCAGCCGGGACATTAACCCTGATAAGCATCAGGTCGCGTTCAACAAATTCCTCATTGGTAAAATCGACTACCTTAATGACATCGATAATCTTTCCGATTTGTTTTCTGACCTGCTCCAGAATGGCCTCATCGCCTCTGACGACAAGGGTAATTCGTGAAAGGGCCGGATTCTCGGTCTCGCCAACGGCAAGGCTGTCAATATTAAACCCCCTGCCACTGATTAAGCCCGTAATACGAGCCAAAACACCAACCTTATTTTCAACGAGAATGGAAATTACATGTCGCATAATAGTTTAAATTTTTTTTAAATGCTTACGTTTTTAATCAAATTATTGAACCATTCCTGAAAATCCAAAAAAGGCAAGCGCCATTAATCCTGTGCAAATAAAGGCGATGGGGACTCCACGCAAAGGTTCTGGAATACTCACGAGTGCAAGACGTTCACGAATACCCGACATCAAAAGCATGGCCACAGTAAAACCAATTCCTGCCCCACATCCCTGCACCGTAGCCTGTAAAAAACCCAGTTGTCTGGGTGAATCGGTTGTATTTAAAAGCGCCACACCGAGTACCGCACAATTGGTTGTAATCAGAGGAAGATAAATACCCAGGCTTTCATAAAGCGCAGGCACCATCTTCCTGAGCAACATTTCGACCAATTGTACCAGTGTTGCAATCACCAGAATGTAGCTGATAGTTTTTAATACCTCGATGAGCCCCAATTCCCGAATGGAAGGAAAAATCCACGCAACAATATTGGCGTCACCTGGTAACAGGATATAATTGTACACAATCCAGGTAATTGCTGAGGCAATAGTCATAACAAAGGTTACCGCTACCCCCATACCGAGAGCGGAGGACGTCTTTTGTGAAACACCCAGAAAAGGACAGAGTCCCAGAAACTTCGACAGGACAAAGTTATTTACAAAAACCACACTGATTATTATTAACACAATTTCCTTAATCATGTTTCATGAAAGCCTTCATAGATTGTTTGCTTTTTCTCAATTTCCGCCAGTTCATAAACCCAAGCAGAAGTCCCAATACAATAAATGCGCCTGGCGCCATAATCATCACTGATGCAGGTTGATATGATTCAGAAACTTTTAACCCAAAGAGCGTCCCGGCGCCCAGTATCTCACGAATGGAAGAAACAATACACAATGACATCGTCCATCCCAATCCCAAACCCGCGCCGTCCAAAACAGAGGCCAAAGGCTTGTTTTTGTATGCAAACGATTCCGCACGATACATAATAATACAGTTGACCACGATGAGCGGAATAAAGATTCCCAGCGACGCATTTAATTCAGGCGGCAAATATGCCTTCATAAGCAACTCTACCATCGTTACGAATGCCGCAATAATTACAATGAAACAGGGAATGCGAATTTCTTTTGGTATAGAAGACCGTACAATGGAAATAATGAAATTAGAACAAATAAGCACAAAGGTTGCAGCCCCGCCCATAGCCAGCCCGTTTTTTACGGATGTAGTAACTGCAAGACTTGGGCATATACCCAACACCAGCACAAACATGGGATTGTATTTAAAAATCCCTTTAGTAAATTCCTTCCGGTAACTTTCTTCTGCCATAACTTTTTCTTCCTAGCATTTTTTATTTATTTGAGACACTTATCAATCTCTTTCCTGTTAAAACCGTATAACACCTTCTCTCCCGCCACGACAATAGGCAACTTGTCAAGCGATTCGACGTCATCAGTACCGACAATCTTTACCACTTCTTTTCTGGCATTGTCGTCTTTGTCAATATCGTAAGAAATAAAATCTGCCTTTTTCTTACTGAGATATGCAAGGAGTTCATTGCACTTCGGACAGAACGGCGTACAGTATACCTTTAATTTATGAGCAGCCATAGTTACCCTCGCTTTCCTGGTTTTTCAGAACTTCTTCAACACGGTTATTCCCGCCATCTTTAAAATCTGTATGTTCATGGGATTTATAATTTATAAGAAGTTTTTAATTTAAACAAAAAAACAAGGACAGTCAACGAAAAAAGCATATCGTTATTCTTTTGACATGATTTTTGCATTCTGCTAGAATCGCAAAAACGTTGTTTATTCACAGCAATGTCGCACAGTGCGCAAAAAAAATGAGAAATTAAACCTTTGCATTCTCTGCGTCTTTGAGGCTAGTTTTTATGATTGAAAAATTAAGGAGGAAAAGATGGCGAAGTTAGAAAGGGCGCTTATCAGCGTCTCTGATAAAACAGGCATTGTGGAATTTGCCAGGGAGTTGCAGCATTTAGGCGTGGAAATTATCTCAACCGGAGGCACAGCCAAATCATTAAAGGAAAATGGTATCCGTGTGGTAGAAATATCAGAACACACCGGCTTTCCCGAAATTATGGACGGTCGTGTAAAGACCCTGCACCCAAAAGTACATGGTGGTTTATTGGGGCTGCGTGACAACGAGACCCACAAAAAACAGATGAAGGAACTGGGAATAAAACCGATTGATATGGTTGTGGTAAACCTCTACCCTTTTGAGAAAACCATTGCCAAAAAAGGCGTAAGTCTGGAGGAAGCGATTGAGAATATTGACATCGGAGGCCCTTCCATGATACGCTCTGCATCAAAAAACTACAAACACGTAATTGTTGTGGTAAACCCTCAGCGATATCAATTTATCATCGGGGAACTCAAGGCAAATCACAACGACCTTTCAGAAAAGATGCGTTTTGAACTGGCTATAGAGGCATTCAGGATGACCGGCCGTTACGATAGAATTATCGCCAACTATCTTGATAGTCTGGATAAGGAAAAAGGCGGTTATCCGACAACGTTATCTCTGGATTATATAAAACGACAACCATTGCGTTATGGCGAAAATCCCCATCAAACAGCAGCATTTTACGGAGAGGAGAATATAACCGAACCCTGTGTATCTAATGCACAGCAAATTTACGGCAAGGAACTTTCCTATAATAACATCATTGATTTGAATGCGGCTTTAGAGTTAGTAAAGGAATTCGAACGTCCTTCGGCCATAGTCATAAAACACACCAATCCCTGCGGCGCTGCATCTGCAAATACCCTGTCAGAGGCATTTATGAAGGCTTACAACGGTGATTCCGTATCAGCATTTGGTTGTATCCTGGGCTTAAACAGGGCGGTCGATGTCGCCACGGCGGATGCCATTACCGGGCCTGGCCACTTTGTAGAGGCAATCATAGCGCCCGATTTTGAACCAAAGGCCGTGGAGATTCTCACCACAAAGCGCAAGTGGGGAAGCGGTCTCAGACTTTTAAAAACGGGCGAACTTTCAGCAAAATTAATTGATGCATCTGCCTGTGATATGAAACGGGTTGTCGGAGGCATGCTCCTGCAGGGCAGGGACTTGTCGGTTTACGATCCGGCAAATCTCAAGGTTGTTTCGAAGAAAAAACCTTCAGACGGGGAAATGGCCGATCTGCGCTTTGCCTTTATTGTATGCAAGCATGTAAAATCGAATAGCATTGTCTTTGTAAAGGATGAGATGGTAGTGGGTGTCGGCGCAGGACAGATGAGCCGCATTGATTCCACAGAGATCGCCATAAAAAAGGCAGGTAACAGGGTCAAGGGCGCTGTGATGGCATCCGACGCCTTCTTCCCTTTCAGGGACAACGTTGATACAGCGGCAAAGGCGGGTGTAATGGCAATTATTCAACCCGGAGGTTCAAACAAGGATGAAGAATCCATTGCCGCCGCTGATGAACATGGTATAGCCATGGTTTTCACAGGCCAACGGCACTTCAGACATTAATATTAATAAATACAATGAAACCACAGATTTCGCAGATTGCACAGATTACGGGGGTTGAAAATTGTTTGACCAAACGTCCGATGAAGTCTTCAACCCCTGTAATCATGTTTTAATACCCCCATTAGTTCTATTTATTTTTTACCCGATAGATCATAACCGGTTTTGTCCTCCCGCGGAGAACGACTTCTTTGTCCATGTTTATATTACTACGGTTATTCAAGAGGGCAAAGGTTTCTCCGGTGATCAGGATGTTTGCATTGCTTTCCCGGGTAATTCTTTCTATACGGGAAGCAATATTCACCGTGTCGCCAATAACAGTATATTCCATCTTTTGTGCAGAACCAATATTTCCCACTATGGCCTCGCCCGAATGAATTCCAATCCCGATCGACAATGGCTTGTCGAGAAGCAGTTCCCTATTGAGCGTTTCGAGTTGGGATACCATTTCAATCGCGGAAATAACTGCCATATCCGCATGTCCGCTTCTGGCAATGGGGGCGCCGAAAAAGGCAAGAAGACCATCCCCGATATATTTGTCTAACGTACCTTTATTTTTTAATACAATATCGACCATCCGGGCAAAAAATGAATTTAACACCGCTACAACCTGCCAGGGGTCTCTATTCTCGGAGAATGCGGTAAAATCACGGATATCCGCAAAAAGGACTGTTACATGAACACGATTTCCACCCAGGGGGATCGTGCCAGGATATTGTAACAATTCCTCTACTACTTCCTCGCTGACATAACGTTTGAATATCTTCCTGATGCGCCTTTTTTCCTTGTCTTCAATGGAATACCGGTAGGCGAATACTATAGTATACGTGAGCGGAACAACGTCGGCGGGACACACTAAATAGAACCAAATACTGTAGTGATTAAAAATAAAAATGCAAAGATAAATATAGCTTGCAGCAATAGAAAAGGCAACGATTCCACCATAAACAGGTGATAGCATGAAAGATGTAAAGCTGATGAGCATACCGAGAAATATGATAATACAAACAGTTTGCCATGGTTTAAGAGTAGTTATGAACCGTTTTTCAAGAATGGTGTTAATGATATTCGCCACAATTTCCACGCCCGGTGTTTGACGTGTGCCGGAATAATATGGCGACTGGTAATAGGGGGTAGGCTTAAAATCCTGAGAATAAATATTTCCCGGACCTATGAGGATTATTTTGTCTTTAAAGTTCCTCTTGAAAAAATCAGCGTTTCCCTGATGGGCGAGTTGCCATACTTTATAAAATGATATGACGGGGAATGTCCCGCTGGGACCGGTAAAGTTAACAAGCATTTCGTTATACGTGTTGACGGGAATCTCGCAGTCTCCCACAAAAATCGTGTTCCCTTTTTTCTCAATAGTACTATTGAAATACTTTGCAACAACCTTGAGCCCAATGTAGGCATAGACGTTGTTTTCTTCATCGTTCAGGAGTAATGTTTGTCTCCGGATGCATCCATCGTTATCAATGGTCAAATTTGAAAACCCTATGTTTTCCGGGTCTGAGGCGTATTGGTATCGGGGGAGTGGGTTGTCAACCTTGAGGCCTTTGGCTGTATCATCCCAGCGCAGCAGGTTAATCATGATTACATTTTCTGCCTCCATCAGGGCGTTTGCCATAATTCCGTCATAGTCTTCTCCGTCGATCTTCTTTTTCAGGGGAATTGTTTGCAGAAAATCGAATCCTATTACCCGCGCCCCTCCCCTTGCTATTGCCTTGATAACATCAGCAAAGTAGGGATTCCAGAATATGAAGGGATCTTTAATATTATCCAGCGACTCTTCATCTGTTCCGATGATGAGAATTTTGTCGCTTATAGGGATTGTCCCCCTGCACAAAAACAGAAAATCAAGACTCTTATGTTCAATCCACCGGAGATAGCCTGTTTCAAGTAAAATACTCATTATTCCACTGCAAATAAGGCCGATGACAATTATGGCTATGAAACGTTTATAGTACGGTTGTTTTGCCATGATAGATAATGAAGTAAAATGTTATAAATAAGAGCGCATGTATTTTCTGCCGGTTCAATCGCCCCATTCAATATTTTTCAGCATTTCAACAAATGCCTCGATGCGTGTTTTCATGGCGCCATCGAGCCGTCCCGGACGGTCACAATCAAAGGTAAGCATCGGCAATTGGATGTGCTTTCTGATAATGCTGTCGTGGATGTGCCGGTGGCAGAAACTCTGGACATAGTGGATGAGTCCCCTGATATTCCGTCGTTGTACTTCCTGTTGAATATCTTCAATACGTGAAAAGATATCGTAAGGATACGTGTACGTGCTGTACTGTTCTACCAGTGTTTCGGTATAATACGGCATACTGAACTGTCTTTGAATCTCGTTGTATACAACATGCGCGCCCAGGGAAGAAAGAAACGAATAGAGGTCCTCGCATATAGGCGGTATACCAATAACGCCTATTCTAATGTCGTATGGTGTGGGTTTGCGTTCTCGTACTAAGGCAAGAAATCGTGTGGCGCGTTCCTCAAAGACATTATAATCGCCCATCAGGTCGCTGGTGGATACCGTCCAGATGTGATTTTCCTCTCCTGTTACGGTATTCTCCGTCCAGGTGAGTTTGT
>JAHFOW010000216.1 GCA_023261465.1 Planctomycetota bacterium | reverse complement strand
CTGGCGATGGCGCTTCCCTTTGTCGCTCCCCGGAAATACTGGTCAGATGGCGTCAATGACAAAATTGCCCGGGCCTGGAAATACGTTATTCTGGCATTTTTCATTTATATGATTATTTTAAAGATGCCTATTGCACTCCTGGAAGATATCTATAACCGCGCTCCTTTTATTCGGGTCGCAGACGTCAAGATGTTGAAATTTTTCCTTAATTTGTCAGGGGTGGGGTTGGCGGTAGTTTTATCATTTCTCCTTATTTCTATTGTCAATAAAAACTACTGGTGCCGTTATTTCTGCCCGTATGGCGCAATGCTTGGCATTCTGGCTTATGTAAGTCCGATGAGGATTACACGCGATACGACAAAGTGCATTGATTGTGGGAAATGCACGAGGGTATGTCCATCTTATATCCTTGTCGATAAGAAGAAACATGTCCTGACCCATGAATGCCTGGCCTGCTACGATTGTGTCAATGCCTGTCCGGTAAGTGGGGCGCTGGATATGAAACTCATCGGCGGCAGCAAAAAAATTCACTACGGGCTTTACGCCGGCTTGATTATTGGACTTTATCTTGCCATTACAAACACGGCACGTGCAACGGGACACTGGTACACCAGAATTACTGATGGAGAGTATGTCCGTAGGGTGCAAGAACTCGACCAGCCTAAATACAAACATAAAGAAGGGCAATTTGAGATGGAGGAATAGTTCGCCAGAGGATTTTTAACTTTATGAAACCATGCGTTCTGGAATAAACCAGTTCCTTGTCTTTTTGCAAAGGTAAACCAAAAATAACATGGTGGGTACTTCTATCAAAACACCAACGACCGTGGCAAGTGAAGCGCCGGAGGCAAGCCCGAAAATCATTATAGAAGTAGCAATTGCAACTTCAAAATGATTGCTGGCGCCTATCATGGCCGAAGGGGCTGCATCCTCATACGTAAATTTAAATGCCTTAGCAAGAATATACGTGATCCAGAAAATAAGATTCGTCTGGATAAATAACGGTATTGCTATCCAGAGAATGGTAGTTGGCCTGGTTAGTATGATTTCTCCCTTGAATGAAAAAAGCAAAACAAGGGTAACAAGCAAGGCAATAATTGAAACTGGGGTAAGCAACGATAAAAACTTTTCATTAAACCATACCCTGCCTTTTGATTGCATTATCCATTTTCTTGAAAAATATCCTGCGATAAGAGGAAGAGCCACGTATATTGCAATGGAAAGTACCAACGCCTGCCACGGTACGGGCAGCCGTCCAACACCGAGTAAAAACCCGCCAAGCGGTCCATACAAAACAAGCATTGACAGAGAATTTATTGCCACCATAACAAGGGTGTGTCCGTCATTACCCCGTGCAAGATAACCCCAAACGAGCACCATGGCCGTGCAGGGTGCAATTCCCAGGAGGATACAGCCCGCAAGATAACTCCTCCACAACGGTATGAGAAGCATCTTGCCACTGTGATGCATTACGACCAAACCCGCGCCATGCCTGGTACCGACTCCCCAATCCGCACCGGGGGGAAGTTTAACAAAATCATGGGCATGCGGCCCTATAAAATGGGTAAATACATATCCCAGAAAAAATAAGGCGATAGCATACATGGTAAATGGCTTAATTGCCCAGTTGGCAAAAAGGGTTAAACCTACAGGCTTTATTGATTTGCCCGCTTTTAAGACTTCTGCAAAATCAATCTTCGCCATAATAGGATACATCATAAAAAAAAGACACACTGCAATAGGGATGGAAACGACAGGGGCTTCATTTACCGTAATCGCTATACCGTCTAAATACTTTGCAACTGCCGGCGCAAATTTACCCAAAATAATCCCTGCAACAATGCAAAGAATTACCCACAGCGTCAGGAATTTTTCAAAAACATGAAGCTTTCTTTCTGCCTTTACATTATCCATAGTATCATTTTCCCTACCATCAATTCTGTTATAAAGCGGTATTTTATCAGCTACAGAAAAGATATACCACTTCTTCCATGAAGTTGCAAGAAAGACCTTTTTATATTTTATTGACATCGATATATCACTTATGATATAACGATACGCATTATGAATGTAAAATGTAAGATATGGTTTGAACAAGATAACGGGGTTGCCTTTTCCGAAGGACGCAAGATGTTGCTGGAAGCAGTGGATCAGCTTGGGTCATTAAATGCGGCGGCAAAAAAATTGGGTATGTCATACCGCGCGGCGTGGGGAAAGATTAAGGCAACGGAGAATGTGTTGGGCGTAAGATTATTGGAGGTCACTACGGGTGGAAAAGGCGGTGGCGGCTCGGTCATTACCGCGGAAGCAAAAGAACTCATATCGAGATACCGTAAATATAACGATAAAGTATCCGCTTTAGTTGAAAAAGAGTTTAAACGGTTTTTTGAGAATAGAAAATGGCTTCTGCGGAAATAAATATACCCCTGCCCATTTTCGTAGAGACGACCCGCCGGGTCGTCTGTGCCCACCCGTGCGGTGAATTTGTTAAAATTTTAAGGTAATAGAACTTGGCAAACAAGCTGTGCGGAACAATTACTAATATAAATTCAGGAAAAATTCATGCCCACGTTCAGATCTTATGGAGGCAAATACCCATGAGCGTAATCATCACGAGGGCATCCTGCGAGGATATGCGCCTTTCAGCCGGCGACACCGTTTATGTGCTCATTAAAGGCACCGACATCATGCTTGCAAAATCTTTTTCCGGGATGCTGAGCGCACGGAACAAGGCAAAAGGCGTTGTAAGACAGATCGTCCAGGGAGATATATTATCCAAGGTTTTTGTGGAATCGCAGGGAGATATGCTCCACGCATTCATTACCAATACTTCATTAAGGGAAATGGATATTTGTGAGGGCGATGAGGTCACGGCTATTGTAAAATCAACGGAATTGATATTATCAAAGGAATTTTAGCTATGAGCAGGTCGGGAGTCATAGAATTGAATAAAGATGAGGAACAACTCCTTTTAGAAATGGTAAGCGCAATAAAAAGTATTAAGTACGGGTATATTCAAATAACGATACATGACGGTAATGTTGTTCAAATCGATAAGACAGAAAAAATTCGTTTAGACGGACAAAAATACAGATAGAAAGGAGGATCTGACAGAGGAAGTTTACCATACCGACCGGACAACCGCAGGTAAAAGAAAATATTTTAACTGAACATTTTGGGCCGACCAGACAACCGGAGGCATAAAAGTTGACAGGAGATAAAGTCGGTGAAGAATTTTATGGTTTTAAACTGGTTGTCGGTCAGCCTTTTGGTTTTGGCGTTTATACCGGGTGTATTTGCTCAGGATGCTCTCCGGCATCAGGCGGTGGCTGGAGATGAAATAGATGATTTAAAACAACAGGTGGAGCGGATGGAGGAATCGATTCTGAAACAGCAAGAGCAGATGCAAGCTTTAAGGGACCATTTGGATTCAGTAATCGCAGAAAAAACTAGTCCTGGTACGGCAACGATTCAAACCGCTTCGGTGACAAAGCAAGAAGTAAAACAGGAAATAGAGAATTATTTATCATCAAAAGAGGGGCGTGAAAAAATGGGAACTGGTTTATCCAGAGTTAACGCTGAATATTCCCCGGAAGGTGATAAATACGCACTTGGTATGAAAACAGCAGATGGCAATTATTCGCTTAATATGGGCGCGAGGGCACAATTCAGATATACATTTAAGGACAGGGACGAAGATTTCGGACAGTCTGACTTGCAGGATGTTAACTTACGTCGGGCACGGTTTGGATTTGGTGGCAATATGTATAACAAAGACTTACATTATTATGTGGAGTTTGACGCAGACAAATTTAATGCCGCCTTGAGGGATTTTTATGTTTACTGGACTCCTTGCGAATGGTTGAATACCAAAGTTGGATACTTTAAGGTGCCCTTTAACAGGCAGCGTGTAACATCAGCCTTTAAAATGGATTTTCAAGACAGGTCTATTGCCAGCGAGGTTTTCGATCAGGACAGGGACACGGGATTCGATATTTATGGAAAACCCTTTGACGGATATGTGGAATATCATGCCGCTGTATTTCAGGGCGCTGGTGAAAAATTTTCAGGCCTGGACAATACTGATAACGAACTTATGTATGTACTTGGTGTGAGATATAACCCATTTGGAAGTTACGATTATTATGATGAAACGGACATCAAATATTCGGAAAAAATAAAAGCAACCATGGGCGCAGCCGTAACATTTGATCCAAAAATAGGAGATGTGAAACAGACTGATACAAATGGCATCACAGGAACCGTAGATTTGGGTGTAAAATATAGAGGCATTTCATGGAACAATGAGTACTATGTAAGAAGGGAAAATCCAGATTCGGCGGGTAGTCCTACGGTGGATACCGATGGTTTCTTTACACAAATCGGTTATTTCGTAATACGGAAAAAACTGGAACTTGCAACTCGTTATTCCATGGTTGATCCCAACAAGGATTTAACCGGCGACCTTCAGAAAGAATATTCATTTGGCATAAACTACTATTTTCGTGAACACCGTTCTCAAATACAGGCAGACGTGGGCCATTATATTACGGATACTGTGGGACAGGATATGGAAGAAAACAGGTA
>JAHFOW010000064.1 GCA_023261465.1 Planctomycetota bacterium | reverse complement strand
CTTTGAGCCAATGGTGGAGTATATGCAAGAGAACGGAAATCCTGACACATGGGCAACCTCAATCACTATTAACATTCCCTGGCTATGGCCAAAAAATCGGTTAAAGGTTAAGGAATCAAAGGAAAATCTTGATGCAGCTAAATCAGACTATCGCTTTATCAACAATAAGACTTTTTTTGAGATCAAAGATTTTTTAGTCAAGATACAATCCTCTGAAAGTACCATAAATCTTTTCAAAACAGGTATTATTCCTCAGGCCGAACAATCTTTAAAGGCGGCGCGTTTTGGATACGAGACAGACAGAGTAGATTTTCTTACCCTGATTGATAGCCAAAGAGTTCTTTTAAATTCAAGACTATTGTACTATAGGGCTTTGATTGATTTTGAACAAAACCTGGCAAACATGGAAAGGGCTGTGGGCATACAATTGACTCAATAAAACGATAATCACCATTCAACCATCGGGGTTATTTAAAAAAAACTAAACTGTTACACATTACAAATGGGGGCGCTCTATGTCATTTAAACATCTTCTTCAAAAGTACGGAAATTTCAATGAAGTGCGAAGTGCCACTTCGTACTCCATAAAAAGTAGCCGAATGGTTGATTTAATTAAACCTGTGATTGTTATTCTTAGTGTCCTTTTTAGTACTCACGTGCCTGATGGTCTAAATTTTATTCCTTCTGCAACTGCTGGGGAAGTAAAAGAAAAGAAGATATTGTACTGGACGTGCGGTATGCATCCTTCCGTTAAAATGGACAAGCCGGGCAAATGTCCTATTTGTGGCATGGACTTGATTCCTGTATACGAAAAAAGTGCTGGCAAAGAGGAAGAAGGCGCTACTGCCATGGTAGAACTGAGCGAACGAGCCCGTAAATTAGCACAGGTCAGAACCGAAACCGTCCAATATCGTTCACTCACAAAAGATATTTACACCGTTGGATTGATAGAGACCGATGAAAGACTCAGGGCATCTGTTTCGGCATGGATTCCTGGCAGAATTGATAAGCTTTTTGTTGACTTTACGGGTTCGCAAGTCATAAAAGGTGAATCCATGGTCTGGATCTATAGCCCCGACCTTATATCCACGCAGGAAGAATATCTGTTAGCGCTGGAGACTTATGAAAAGGTTAAGGAAAGTACTTTTGATGAAGTAGTAAGCGGCGCACAGTCATTAGTCGAGGCCGCCAAAAAGAGATTACTATGGTGGGGTATTACAGAAAAACAGATCGAGGCGCTTTCGAAGGATAAAAAGGTAAAACAGCACACGATCCTCTATGCTCCTCTGAGTGGTATTGTCATAGAAAAAAAAGCATTGGAAGGCCAATATCTCATGCAAGGTGAGATGATATACACGGTTGTGGATCTTTCAAATGTCTGGATGAAGGCGAATATTTATGAATATGAAATGGCCTGGGTCAAGGTTGGGCAGGAAGTAGAAGTCACAACCCCAACGTATCCGGGAGATGTGTTTGTAGGAAAGGTATCTTTTATTGAACCATTCCTGGATGACAAGACACGTTCAGTAAAGATACGTTGTGATGTCCCGAATATACATCTAAAACTCAAACCCGCCATGTATGTTAATGCCCGCTTACGAATACCTATTGAAGAACTCGAAAAACAAGATGGAAACTATGCAAGTGGATTGGACTATGTTTGTCCTAATCATCCTGAAATAAAGTCTAGCAGACCTGGTATATGCCCGGAGGACAATGTGCCCTTTATAAAGCCCCCCCCTGCTCAAGTCGAATTTATTGCCACCAGTGATACAACTGTTCAGGTTGAGTATATATGTCCCATGAAATGTTATACCTCCAAAGAGCCGGGAGATTGTCCTGTGTGTGGTATGAGACTTGAGAAGAAGGAAATGCCTGTAGAAATTTCTGGTGAAAAGTTAGCGTGTATTTGTCCACAGGAATGGAATCCATCTACAGCGCCAAAATCATGTCCTATGTGCGGTATGTTGCTAAAAAAGAACGTAACGACAACCACGCCATCGGGTAAAAAAAAGAAGAATATCGTCTACATGTGTCCCATGTCATGCATGGCATCAGACAAACCAGGTCAATGCACAGAATGTAAAAGACCCCTGGGCAGATGGGAGGTCAGGGAAGAACCAGGGATAAAGGCTAAAAAAGCCGGACTTAAAAAACGCATTGTTTATGCCTGCCCCATGCATCCTGATGTGACTTCTGATAAACCTGCCGATTGTGATAAGTGCGGTATGCGCCTTGAGAAAACAACACAGGCGCTTGCCATACCAGCAACGGCAGTGTTAGATACGGGTATACGAAAGGTAGTGTATATCGATAAAGGCAATGGTCAATATAGGGGAAAAGAAGTCCTTCTCGGTCCGAAGGCCGGTGATTATTATCCTGTACTGGACGGTCTGGATGAAGGCGATAAGGTAGTAACCGCCGCCAACTTCCTCATAGATTCTCAAAGCCAGCTCACGGGCGGCGCCAGCGCCCTGTACGGTGGCGCGATGGAATTCAAGGAAGAAAAATAAAGTTGCAACCACAGATTTCACAGATTACACAGATAAAATATTTAAACAATATGTAAATTCCCATATTAATCCATGAATAAAGATCCAAGAACTCATGCAATTATTGGAGCAGCAATGGAGGTTCATACCGTTATTGGACCAGGACACTTGGAAGCAGTATACCAGGAATGTTTGGAGATCGAGTTTGCATTGAAAAAAATTCAATTTGTTTCTCAACCTCGACTAGAAATCTTTTATAAAGATCAAAAATTAAAGAAATTTTACGTTCCAGATTTTATTGTTTACGATGAAGTAATTTTAGAAATAAAAGCAGAGAAATTGCTAACAAAGGTTGACGAAGCACAATTAATAAATAGCCTTGCTGTTAGTCGTCATAATGTAAGATTATTCCTAAACTTTGGCGAAGTATCTCTCTGTTACAAGAGATTCATAAGGTAAATATTTAACCAATTTAAATAATCTGTGTAATCTGCGAAATCTGTGGTTTCCGTTTTTACCTTTAAAGATTTATTATGATAAACAAACTCATTGAACTCTGTCTGAAGAACCGGTTCCTCGTTATCTGCTTTTACCTCATGGTGATGTTTGGCGGCGTCTTTGGATTGAAGAATGTCAACATGGACGTCATCCCCGATATTGGGGAAAACCAGTGTATCGTCTTTACCGACTGGCCAGGACGTAGTCCCCAAAACGTGGAAGATCAGGTCACCTATCCCTTGACGGTAAATCTGTTGGGTGTGCCTGGCGTGAAGGTTATACGATCCCAATCGGGATTTGGTTTTTCTATGATATTTATTATATTCCAGGATAAAACCGATTTTTACTGGGCACGTTCCAGGGTTTTGGAGCGATTAAACTTCGTCCAGACCCTCCTTCCGAAAGATGTCGTTGCAAGATTAGGTCCCGATGCTACAGGACTCGGTCAAATATTCTGGTACACAGTGGAAGGTGAAGGATACGACCTGGGACAATTGCGGTCTATCCAGGATTGGTACATCCGCTATCAACTGAATGCCGTCGAAGGCGTCTCAGAAGTAGCAGGTGTGGGCGGTTTTGTCAAACAATATCAGGTTGATGTCGATCCCAATAAACTATTAGCATATAACATGACGGTCGGCATGGTGTATGACGCTGTTGGCAAAAGCAATATTGACGTAGGCGCCAAGGTGGTAGAAAACAACAATATGGAATTTATCATCCGTGGCCTTGGATTTATAAAGAGCGTTGAGGATATTGAAAACATCACCGTGGGTAGTTACAACGGCGTACCCATATTTGTCAAAAACATTGCCACTGTTCAGGTGGGAGGCGATTTCAGGCGTGGGGCGTTGGACAAGGAAGGCGCTCCCGTTGCGGGTGGGATTGTCATTATGCGTCAGGGCCAGAATCCCTTAGAGGTAATTAAAAGGGTAAAAAAGAAGATCAAAGAAATCGAACCAGGATTACCGCCCGGCGTAAAAATTGTACCTTTTTACGACAGAGAAGGGCTTATAACGCGTGTTATCGATACCCTCAAAGATGCGCTCATAGAAGAGATCATTGTTACCTCCATTGTTGTAGTAATATTCCTGTTGCACGTCCGGAGTATTTTTATCTGTTGTCTTGGATTTCCCGTATCCATACTTGTTTCATTCCTGGGCATGTACTTTATGGGCATCGATTCAAACATTATGTCCCTCACGGGCATTGCCATTGCCATAGGCGAGGTGAGCGATATGTCAATAGTTATGGCGGAAAATATCTATAGAAACCTCATAGAACAAAAGGATAAGAAAAGCCGGGCAGAAATCATCTTTGACGCATCTAAGGAAGTAGGTGGCTCAATATTTTTTGCAGCCTTGACAACTATTTTTATGTTCTTCCCGGTCTTTGGACTCACAGGGCAGGAAGGAAAGCTCTTTACGCCACTGGCTTGGACAAAGACCATTGCTATTGGATCATCGGTTATCATGGCGATTACCCTGACGCCGGTACTTTGTACCTTTCTCTTAAAAGGCAAACTGAAACCGATGGAAGATAATTATGCATCAAGAATGCTTTTGAATGGATATCAGCCTGTCCTCCGGTGGGTACTCGATCATAAAAAGACATTTCTTGCTATCCCACTCGTCATTGTTATTTCATCCATCTTTGTCGCAAAAAGGATTGGAAGGGAATTCATGCCTCCCCTCGACGAAGGTTCAATCCTCTTTATGCCCGTGATGTTGCCGAGTGTGTCATTGACGGAGGCGATTGAAATCTGTAAAAAACAGGACGCAATTATTAAATCGTTTCCGGAAGTGGATACAGTTGTTGGGAAGATAGGCAGGGCTGAGACCCCCACCGACCCGGCGCCTGTCGAGATGTTTGAGACCGTTGTTGCCTTAAAACCAAAAGAGGAATGGCGTAAAAAGAAGATCGAGTACAAATTCCTGAATTATATACCTTCCTTTATCCACCCTGTCTTTCATTGGATTCTCCCTGATGAACGGCGGATTACGAAACAAGAAATCATCAAGGAAATGGATGAAGGAGCGAGGATACCAGGCGTGGCAAATATATGGACGCAGCCGATTGTGAACCGAATTGACATGCTGTCTACCGGTATTCGTACATCGGTTGGCGTCAAGGTCTTTGGGCCTGACCTGAACGTTATACAGCAATTGGCCTTTGACGTAGAAAAGGCGCTGCGTGATGTCCCCGGAGTGGCAGACCTTTATGCGGAACGAGTTACCGGAAAACCTTATTTGGAATATAAGATTAAACGCGAAGAGATCGCACGCTACGGCATCAATATAAGGGATGTCCAGGACATAATTGAGAATGCTATTGGCGGAGAAAATATTACGACAACGGTTGAGGGACGTGAGCGGTACCCCGTACGGGTCAGATATAGTCGGGAATACCGTGATAACTTTGACGCATTGAAAAGGATTTATGTCCCCAGTTCTACCGGGGCGCTTATCCCTATTACGCAGGTTGCGGATATCCGCTACGTTATGGGACCATCCATGATCAGCAGTGAAAATGCCCTTTTGCGAGCGTATGTCCTTATGAACGTCCGTGGCAGAGACCCTCTCAGCTTCGTGGAAGAGGCATCAAAGATTGTAACAAAAAAAGTCATGTTACCTAAAGGGTACTTTATCCAGTGGAGTGGTCAGTATGAAAATCAGGTCAGGGCAAGGAATCGATTGCAAATTCTTGTGCCTTTAGCAATGTTTGTTGGTTTTCTCCTTATTTTCATGGCATTCAAATCTTTTCCACAAACGATGTTTATCTTATTTGCAGGGATTCCCACAGCCATTGCGGGCGGTGTCTGGCTTCAATACTTATTTGGTTATAACTTCAGTGTTGCCGTCTGGGTAGGCTTTATCTCTATCTTTGGTATTGTGGATGACGATTCTGTCCTTATTACCACCTATATTAACGATTTGTTTGGCGAAAGAAAGATGAAAGGCATCCAGGACATCCGTAACACAATCCTGATGGCAGGCACGAAAAGGATAAGACCATGCGTGATGACGGCCGCCACCACATTTATCGGCCTCGTCCCCCTCCTCTGGGAAACCGGCGCTGGTGCCGAGGTAGCCAAACCCATGGCAATTCCCTCTATCGGAGGCATGGCCATGGCGCTCGTCAGCGTCTTTATCATCCCCTGCCTGAACGCCTGGCATAAGGAACACAAATTCATGAAGGCATTGAAGAAAGATAAGTGTATTACAGAAACAGGTATGTTTGTGTAGCTTATATATTGGATTAAAATATTACCAAAGAATGCGCGTGTATTATTTTATTAAAAATTATGCTGTAAATATATCCTTAAAATATTTAAAAGGAACGAATATGAGAAGCAAAATAACAAATCTTATAATTTCTCTTGTTATCTTTTTATCATTTATTGAGGCATTAGAAATTATCTTGCGTCTTACTCATATATTTGGCGCCCACACTTCCTTCTACAAACATGATCCAGTTTTGGGTTACCGGTATATTCCTAATAGTAAATATTGGTTCTTTGAAGAAAATGACCATCCTATAATAGGAAAAATAAATAGTTATGGATGGAGAGATAAAGGATGGTCACTTAAAAAACCCGAAAATACTTTTCGGATAGCTATTTTAGGTGATAGTATGGTTGCATCCTTGGATGTTGAGTCAGACCGTTCTTTTGTAGCAATTACAGAACGCCAATTAAATAAAAATGAAAATCGTAGCATCGAATTAATGAATTTTGGCTTTTTGAATATTTCGCAGGCCGAAGAGCTACTCATTCTTCAGAATGACGTTGTAAAATTTTCTCCGGATATGATTGTTTTGTTTTTTTTCCCTGTAAATGATATTGATGATATGTCTAAGGAAACTGCAAGCCGCCTAAACCGTCCATTTTTTAATATTTCAGAATCCGGAGAATTAATACTCGACACAAGTTTTTCTCAAACACGTCATTATAAAATTAAAAGCTCTCTTGATTGGTTTAAACAGCATTCTGCGCTAATTACTTTAATTGGAGAAAGGTATTACGGTTTTAAAGAACAAAGGCGAAGCAAAACTGTAGATATGTCAGAACCAAAAGACAAAAAACCTTTACAAAGATTTTTAAGCTTATGTACAGAAAATCCAGACGCACTATTTCTAAAAAATTATCAACTGAATAAGACATTAATCAAAGCCATGTCAGAATATTGTAAAAACAAGTGCATTAAGTTTATGCTGGTTACTGTAGACGTGCCAAGTTATGACCCTGAAATTGAAAAAAGATATAAATCCAAAGATACAACCTTTAATGTAAATTTTTTCGAAGACGATTTAAGGAATTATGCAGAATCACTTAACATAGAATACCTTGGATTACAAAGTATATTCAGACAGGTTTATGAGGATACAGGTCTTTCACTCCACTGGATTCACTGGAACTATCAAGGTCACAAAGTTGTTGCCGATGCCCTTGCAAATAAATTAAAGTCAATGATAGAACCAAGTCCACCTTAATAGGATTTAGTAATACATGTATTACATGTACGTGCAAAATTTGCACATGTTTTTAAATAAACACCTTCTATCATTTAGAATACCGTCTACCGTGTTAAAGATCCGTGAGGGTACACCTTACACCAACGCCATGAGCCATGTTTGTATTATATAGTAGCTTGCAAGGCAGCCAAATAACGGTAGTAAACGTCATTGTGATCCATAGCGAAATAATCTCTGGTTGAGATTGCTTCGGGCTAAAGACTCGTAATGACAATTTTCTTTTAGCGTTTACATTAAATATAAAATAATGCGCTCGTGTTTTTCACTGTAGACACATCGAATTTTCTTAGATACTTTATAAACATGCACGCTGTCCTCATGTGCGTTCAGTAGTAACCATTGCCACCTTAAAGGAGATAATAATGATAGCACGGATATTAACGGCTGTTTTATGTTTGATACTGTTGGCGGGTTGCGCCAGTCAAACATTACAACCACCATTATCTTCCAATGACCCCTCAAGTCCGAATGCTCCAGAATCCCAGTTTTCTCAACGGACTGACATACTCAAAACCGAGATATCTATATCACCGGAACAACCTGTTACCGAACCAATATCACCCACACATACACCCACAACGGCGACACCTACTACAACTTATACATGTCCGATGCATACCGAAATAGTACAACTACGCGAAGGCAAATGCCCTCAATGTGGAATGAGACTTGTTCCGACAGAACCTTCCGAAGCTAACCTGGAGGGTAAACAATGACTTATAGATTAATAACTATATGTATAATGCTCATGTGTATTGGAGTACTTATTGGTTGTTCAACAATACCAAAAGATGCTGGATTTCAGGATGTCCGGAAGCTTATCGAACAACGCATCGGACAGCGTGTGCATTGGAATCAGGGTACGTCAGAAGATAGAGCAGTGGCCGATACTGTCCGGGCAATGTTGCAGCAGGAAATAACCCTGGATGGCGCCGTGCAGATTGCACTGCTCAATAACCGGCCATTGCAGGCGATATATGAAGAACTCGGTATTGCCCAGGCAACTGTAGTACAGGCTGGGTTATTGCGAAATCCAATCTTTGGGGCAAGCTTCCGGTTTCCGGATAAAACTGTCGCCGGACATCGCAGTACCAACACGGAGTTTTCAGTAGTCCAGGATTTTCTTGATTTGCTCGTGATTCCCCTGCGAAAGAAAACGGCCGGAGCGCAGTTTGTACAAGCAAAAATGCGTGTCGGCAATGCCGTTTTAAACCTCGCTGCCGAGGTTCGGTCGGCTTATTATACATTGCAGACAGACGAACAAGTACTGGAAATGCGTCAAACCGTGGCGCATGCTACGGAAGCAGCAGTAGACATTGCAATACGTCAGCATGATGCCGGCACACTTAAAACACTCGATCTGGCCAACCAGCAAGGATTTCACGATCAGGCAAAACTCGACATAGCGCGCACCGATATTCAGATTATTGCTGACCGTGAGCGTCTCAATCGCCTGTTGGGTCTCTGGGGAACAGATACAATGTGGAAGATTCCTCATAGACTGCCCGATTTACCAGCAGTTGAAATACCTTTTGAGCATCTTGAGTCTCTGGCCGTATCACAACGGTTGGACATTGCTGCCGCACGTCAGGAAACGCAAGCCATAACACATGCCCTGTCTTTGACGCGAAAGTACCGGTATATTGCAGTTCTCGACGTCGGTGTGGATACCGAACACGACGTTGCAGATGACGTAAATCTTACTGGACCAAATCTGACGCTTGAACTCCCCATTTTCGACCAACGACAGGCTTCGATCGTTCGTTTAGAGGCGCAATTACGGCAGAGCCAGCAGCGTCTGTCTTCTCTGGCAATTGATATTCGTTCTGAAGTCAGGGAAGTACGTGAACGGCTTTTAGCTGCCCGGAATGTGGTCAAATACTATCATGATGTCATACTTCCCCTGCGTCAGCGGATCGTAGATGAGTCTCAATTGTATTACAATGGAATGCTTATCGGAGTATATGAGTTGCTTTTGGCCAGGCAAAACCAGATTAACGCTGGCCGCGAATATATAGAGACGCTCAGGGATTACTGGGTCGCCAGGTCAGACTTAGAACGTGCTATTGGCGGTCGTCTGACGGTAGCCACGGAGGAATCTACTCAACCGATAGAACAACCTGCTATCCAATCGTCCAAACCATCTGAGCGCATACACAATCATTAAAATGTATTACCTGTAACACATGAAAAAATATTAGAAACCACAGATTTCTCAGATTACACAGATGAAATTAAAGGAGATTAGTCATGATTACCCGGCGTAAAATGCTTCTTTCCAGCGCTACGGCCTTGTTAACTGGCAGTGTTTCTTTGCTCTTAGGCCGCAAACAACTTGATGCTGCGGGCACACAAACAACTACAATGCCCTCCCCTATCACACCTGCCACATATAATTTGCCATATACACCCGTGATAACACTCAATGGAAGCACACTTCCCTGGAAGTGGGATAACGGCGTAAAGGTCTTTCATCTAATAGCCGAGCCGGTCAGGCGGGAGTTTGCACCAGGGATGGTTGTCAACTGCTGGGGTTATAACGGACAAACACCAGGCCCCACTATCGAAGCGATGGAAGGCGACCGTGTGCGCATCTTAGTTACCAATAAGCTTGCAGAACATACCACAGTCCACTGGCATGGCTTGCTCTTGCCAAATGGTATGGATGGCGTTGGGGGTTTGAATCAGCTACACATCAAACCTGGCGAAACATACGCCTATGAATTTACCCTCCGTCAACATGGCACTCAAATGTATCACCCTCATGCGGATGAGATGGTACAGATGGCAATGGGTATGGAAGGCTTTTTCATCATACACCCGCGTGAACCGGAACAGCCCCGTATCGATCGTGATTTCTGCATCTTTCTGCAAGAATGGTTTGTAGAACCGGGTACATTTACTCCCAATCCGAACATCATGACCGACTTTAATCTCTTTACGTTCAACAGCCGCGTGTTTCCTGGCACTGCCCCGTTGGTCGTCCGCATGGGTGATCGTGTGCGCATCAGGGTCGCCAACCTGAGCATGGATTCCCACCCTATCCACCTGCATGGTTATAATTTCAGGATTACCGGTACGGATGGCGGGCGAATTCCCCTTACAGGGCAGTGGCCGGAAACCACGGTAAACGTACCGCCAGGCACCACGCGTGACGTCGAATTTGTAGCCAATGCACCGGGAGACTGGGCTTTGCACTGCCACAAGAACCACCACGTTATGAATGCCATGAGCCATACCGTGCCAAACATGATAGGCGTTAAACAAAAGGGCGTGGAACAAAAAATCCAGAACCTGTTGCCTGATTATATGGCTATGGGTGAGAGTGGAATGTCAGAAATGGCAACGATGAAGATGCCCTTGCCAGGGAATACCCTTCCGATGATGTCCGGGGATGGTCCGTTTGGCCCTGTTGAGATGGGCGGGATGTTTACCGTCTTAAAGGTACGCGAAGGTATTACCAGTTACGACGACCCTGGCTGGTATCAATATCCCAGGGGTACTGTAGCCTGGCGGGTAGCTGAATAATTATCGAATTAACGTGTTTTAATGTAAATTATGAAACATTGTAACACTCTTTTAAAAATTATGTTTGACATATTATAAAATATGTGCTATTTTAAAATTGTCTTTTACATATTGTAAAATTGTTTACTCGGTTTTTTATGGTATTTTATTAATTTTTCAGAAAGGAGATGGCTATGAAACGTGTTTTACGTACAGCATTTGTATTTACCTTTGTTGTTGGTTTTAGCAGCGCTTATGTCCACAAAGCCTTATGGGCATGCGGTGGAATATGCGGAGAGGGCAACCAGAGCAGTCACGAAGCTGGTGAGCACGCCATACAAACAAAGGCCGAAGTAAAAGGGGAAAAAGCCGAGGCTGTTAAAGACCCTGTATGTGGTATGGAAGTCGGCGATGTCAAAAAGGCCGCATCCGAAGAATACAAAGGGAAGGTTTACTACTTCTGCTCGGAAAATTGTAAAAAGACATTTAAAAAAGACCCTGCATCTTATGTAACACAGCAAGGTGTTGGTGGAGAACACAAACACTAACTTCCGCTCTTTGTCTTGCCATCCTACTCATAAAGATTGGAAGAAAACGGCTCATGCTAAAACCATTCGCACACCAACATCGGAGTCAGTGGTCGCCCCTTTTAATGGAAATATCATTACCACAGAGAATGTGGAACAACTTCAAAAAGAAGAGTTTTTTCGAGAATAGTATTCCTATGGCGCTCATTTGGGATGCTTTATAGAATACATCCCCCACAGGAAGGACATCGAATCCAGGGTTATCTCTCTCATCTGCACAAAGATCAGCATTTAGACGATGGTTTTTAAAAATGAAGGAAGGGACAAATACATATCTCATACATTAGTCTCTGGATTTTTGGGTGAATGGGTTGATGCGTTAGCCATTATTACCATTGTTTATAATCATAACACCTGGAAGATCATTGGCGACCCTACTGAAGGCGCCATCCTGAGTGCTGCCGCTAAGGCCGGTATATGGAAGGAAGTATTAGAGAAAATTTCACACTTGCTTTCGGGATTCCCTTTGATTCTGAAAGAAAGAAGATGTCTACTATCAGAGGTAGCCCCCCTACTTTGCTCGTTTGTGAAAAAGGCGCACTCGGTATCATCCTGAAGGATTGGATTATAGTCTTTGTATTTTCTTCTCTCATTTTTGTCGTTATGGAGGTAATTAAATGTTTTAAAAGACTTAAAGAGTACAATTTTCAAACAATTGCCGTTATTTTATATGTATATTTTTTATAGAGAAGGGAGAAGAGGAGTATGTTGAATAAAAAATGTGTGGGGATAGTTGCTTTTGCAGTTTTTTCTGTCAATGTAATGATGTGGGGTGGTAATTTTACTTATGCTGAAGAAGAAACTCACAAGCATAGTGAAAAAGGGCTTGCACCCGAACATAAAACTGTTGAACCTCCTATGTGTCCAACATGTAAAAATGTGCGGCTAAGTCCGGTAAAGGGACAGACACTTGCAACAATGCCCATGGTTTGTCCTGATTGCAAAAACGAAATATCAGAGCTTGCCGTGCATCATTGTGATAAGTGCGGAAAAGATGTGCTTGCATGTGCAATTTGTCAAAGCACCTCGGCCGAGTTAAAAGCAGCGGCTATGGAAGCAAAATGCCCTAAATGCAAAGAAGTACGCGTAAGAGCTATCAAGGGAAAGACACTGGCAAACTGGGAAATGCAGTGCCCGGATTGTAAAAAAACGTCAAAAGAGTGGCTTGTTGAACATTGCGATAAATGTAATGTTGATTTCCTGGTCTGCCCAATTTGCAAAAAGGAACAAGAAAAGACTCAAAAATAGGTGAAATATTTTCAAAATAAGCTTCTTTGAATGTGCTTTTAGGGATTAGCAATAGGCTTACGTAATTATTTCAATTGCGTAAGCTTATTGTCTTTCGGGTTCTGTAACAATGAACGATATATAAAAATTGAGAATCGGGTATTGTTGCTATGTAAACGTTTCTTCGGTTTTTACAAATTTACAACTATGATATTAATTTAATTCTCTTGCCTTTTAGCTATGCCAAATTTACTATTAAAAAGTATCGTCAGTTCTTCATACTAAAAACCATGAATGTACAGCAGATTTGCTACTTGTAAAGACTTAGAGGAAAAATAAAATGATAATTCATATTAAAGGTGAAAAGGTAAAATTGCCTGATTTTCTCATTGTAGGCGCAGCAAGGAGTGCTACAACTTCGCTATACTATTATTTAAGAAAACATTCCCAAATATTTATGTCAGCGATTAAGGAACCATATTTTTTCAGTTTTATGAATAATCCTCCAAATTATGTAAGTCCCATTAAGCTGGATATTGTAAAATGGAAAATAGAGGACTATATCGAATTATTTAAAGGTGCTAAAGATAATCAAGTCATAGGTGAAGCATCTACTTCTTATTTATACACGTATCCAACATCGATAGAAAACATAAAAAGAATTTATGGCGCGAATTATAAAAAACTTAAGATAATAATCATGCTGAGAAACCCTGTAGATAGGGCATATTCTCAATATTTAGTGTTTAAGAGAGACAATGTAGAATATCTTTCTTTTAAAGAAGCAACTAAACCGGACATGATAAAGAAAAGATTAGGAGACAATTGGAATATATATTACGATTATATCGGGTTTGGTATGTATTATGATCAGATTAGGGCATACGTAGAGGAATTTCCGGAAACAAGGATATTTCTTTATGACGACTTACTTAAAAATCCGGAAAATCTTCTCAAAGATATTTATGCCTTTTTAAATATAGGATTTATTAATATATCGGGAAAAGAGAGATATAACCAATCGGGTATTCCTAAAAATAAATCCATTCATAATTTATTAATAAACTCGATTCCTTTTGTTTTTAAGCCTTTTAAAAAACTTTTACCAAAAAATATTGGAACGAAAATTAAATATAAGATGTTTGAAATGAATTTAAAGAAACCGGATTCTGATGATAAAGAAAGAGGATGTTTAAGTTCAATATTTGAAGAAGATATTAAAAAAACCGCTCAGTTAATAAATAGGGATTTGTCTATCTGGCTGGCTGCGAATAATAGGGACAGACAATAAATTTAGTTTTTTGAAAACAGTGTAGGGGCGAAGCATTTGCGATAAATTGGCGTAAATGCGTTCATACCCAAATTGGAAATCAAATGGGGGTCAGGGCTTTATTCTTAGGTAAATTCCAGTGAATACCCTTCCTCTGTCGCCTAAATCAAAGGCATCTCCTTGTGCGCCACGACAATGCCCCTTTCTGTAACGGTAAACTGTTTGGCGTCCTCTTCCCGATTATATCCAATTTGCATTCCATCAGGAACTTTTACCAATTTATCAATGATGGCATTTCGTATTTTAACATTTTTACCAATCCTTACTCCCTCCATTAAAATCGAATCAAAGATTTCGGAATGATTTTCGATCCTCACATCTGAAGAAATAATGGACCGCTCCACATGGGAATTACTAATAATGCTACCATTGGATACGAGAGAATTCATAAACAAGCCACATCTCCCACCGGGAAACGATTCAGAAAATACTACCTTTGCAGGGGGAAGCTGTTCATGGTATGTACGA
>JAHFOW010000063.1 GCA_023261465.1 Planctomycetota bacterium | reverse complement strand
CAGGACTTCAGCAGTGGCAATCAGGACTACATCAGTAAGTACAGTTCGGTCACCGTGCGTGCTGTGAGGGTTTTTTAACAATTTATCTATTTAATGTACTGCGAAGCGGTCGCGCAAATTCCAGGGACACCATTTTAATTATTTCCCTACTTGACAAAGAAATGGAGGCGCTTAAAGGCATGCGGCTCTTGTAGCAAGAGGCGGATTGAACGGATTATTGTAGAGGTTTGGTGAGGCGAAGATTTTGATTTTTCTTGTTAGACGGAATTTACGGAGGTAGTTGTTCTTGAAGGTAGTTTATTTTGTTGGAACAGGCGCATCAAAAAGTATTGACGACAGAGTCCCCATGATAAATGATTTTTTCGAAAAAGTAATTGATCTGATGATAGAGACTGATGTTGGCCGGTTAACTTTTGCCTCAGCAGAAGAAGCAAGGGCTTTTTTCAGATAATCCAGAAGTTGAAAACATTGGTATAAAGATAGGTCTGCTTGTTAGGCGGCTTATGGATAATAATAGTTGTAACAAAGAGAGTCTATAAAAGGAATTGAATGAAACCTTGAAACTGTATAAGAATGTATTTTTAGCCGATGAAAAAAGAACAAAGGCTAATATGGAAATTGTCTTTAGTAAAATGGCAACATCCTGCATCAGATTATCCACACAAAACAGAATTGGAGTCTATCCCTCTCATTGTGCCACCAATTCGAAACAAGATTAGGAACCATCCTCTTTTTCGGCTTACCGATAAGGATAGGGAAAACGCACTTTTAACTGCCGATATTGTTGTTACTATCGGTTGGGGTAGTTGCATTCTCGGACAACCTGTTTAGCCTTGCCACGTGCAACCCTAATTGAGTAACTCCACAAACCGCCAAAAATTAAACTTTATTATTGTGTCTTGTCCGGCAAGGGTATTCGGGAAGGTCGATTTTCACTACGTGAAAATCATTTGATTCTCACCCCTGGTCTGCTATAATTTCATTTTGAAATGGTATTTATTTATGCATCCTTAAACTCTGGGAGAATTTTTTTTATGGCTGCACAACGAAAAAAAACAGTAATTCTGGCATATTCTGGCGGATTGGATACCTCGGTTGCTATCAAGTGGATTCCTGAAAAATATAATATGGATGTTATTACGGTAACCATTGACCTCGGCGCAGTAAAAGACCTGGAGGGAATTCGACAAAAAGCCTTAAAGATTGGGGCGAAGAAGGCAATTGTTGTTGATGCCAAAGAGACATTTGTGAAATATTTTATCTTCCCCGCCCTGCAAGCAGGGGCTTTGTACGAAGGGGTTTATCCATTAGCAACTGCCCTTGGAAGGCCGTTGATAGCTAAATTACTGGCAGATGTGGCTCTGGAGGAGAAGGCGGATGCGGTGGCGCACGGCTGCACGGGAAAAGGCAACGACCAGGTACGTCTTGATGTATCATTACAGGTTTTGAATCCAAAACTAGAAATTATTGCCCCGGTGCGTGAATGGAAGATGACACGTGACGAAGAAATCGAATATGCTGAACAGCACCATATCCCCGTAGAGGCAAAGATCAAGAGTCCCTACAGCACCGATGAAAATCTCTGGGGCAGAAGCATTGAATGTGGCATTCTGGAAGACCCCTGGGCTGAACCGCCGGAGGAGGTTTATAAATGGACAAAGAGTGTGAAAGATGCACCACAGGAGCCTCAGTACATTGAAATTCGTTTTGAAAAGGGCGTTCCTGTGGCGCTCAATGATGAGGAGACAGATGGTATCACCCTTATCAATACCCTCAATGCGTGGGGTGGAAAACATGGCGTCGGGCGTATTGACCACTTAGAAAATCGTCTCGTGGGTATTAAGTCCAGAGAAGTTTACGAGGCTCCTGCTGCTATTATATTGCATACGGCACACAGGGCGCTTGAAGGTATGATTATGACAAAAGACGCGCTCAGATTTAAAGACATTGTTTCCGCTCACTATGCCGATTTAATTTATAATGGGCTTTGGTTTTCTGCCTTCCATCAGGATCTTGTTGCATACGTGTTGAGTAGCCAGCGTATCCTGAGCGGAACGGTCCGTATACGGTTATCAAAAGGGACATGCACTGTTGTGGGACGTAAATCGCCACTATCCTTGTATAGCGAAAAGCTAGCTACTTATCAGAAAGAGGATACATTCGACCATAGCGCCGCCCTCGGGTTTATTAAGATTTATGGATTACCTGTAAAGACACAGGCACAGAAGCAAATGGACATCCTTACGGGACGTGAGGCGTTGCATCTTGAGTCAATTATGCCGCCAAAGGTCAAATCAATTGACAAATAAAGGAGTTTCACCTGAAAATGCCGTTTTCATGCTCCTTTGTGACCGTTTTAAGGTCATGGATGTTTCATTTTAATTAAGCGGGTTTCCTGAATATAACTCAGTGTAATTCAAACCTTCAGGTTTGAATCTGTGCAGGTAAAGCCTTGAGTTACACAAAGACAACTTAAAGGGCGTAATGAATGAATGTATTGCTTCTCTTTCCACCGTCATGGCATCCATCGCAACCTTATCTTAGTTTACCCTCGTTAACAGGTTTTTTAAGAAAAAACACCGTTCACAATGTTGTCCAGAGAGACTTGAATATTGAGTTGCTGGATATCCTTCTGACCAAAAAGACATGCAGTGAATTTTATCAGAAGATTGCCGGCAAGCTTAAGTCTCCGGGCAGAATTGCCGGGGATACACGGAACAGCCAGGAAAAACGTCAGGCGCTGTTATATGCTGTGGAAGCAATGCCCACACTTATGGACAAAATAGAACCGGCAAAAAACACTATGAGATCGGGGGATTTTTATGACCTTGACCGCTACATGGAAAGCGTCCATACCATCAACGAATCCCTTCAGATTATGAGCAGCCTGTATTACCCCTCTTCTATGACGGCGGTCAGCAACGATATGCGGTACTCAGTATATTCATCCCAGGATATTTTCATGGCCATGAATGATGACGCGGAAAATATCTTTCTCAACCTTTACAGAGATCACACTCTTTCTTCCATTCTGGAAGCGTCACCCGGTCTGGTCGGTATTTCCATTACCAATACCTCACAGATCATTCCGGGACTTACCCTTGCGAAATTAATAAAAGATCAAAATAAAGAAATCCATATCACGGTCGGCGGTAGTGTTTTTACAAAACTCATCGAAAATATAAAAAAGCTGGACAGACTCTTTTCGGTAGTTGATAGCTTTATTGTTTTTGAGGGCGAGCATGGCTTGTTGAACCTTATTGAACAACTGGATAATGGGCGGGACTTTAAAAAGGTACCCAATTTAATTTACCGGGAAAAGGGGGTTACGAAGGTCAATGAACCATTCTATGCAGAAGACTTAAATGCACTTCCAACGCCTGACTTTGACGGTTTTCCTTTAAGGCTCTATTTTGCACCCGAATCCGTTTTGCCGGTGCAGACATCGAGGGGATGCTATTACCGGAAGTGTACCTTTTGTAATTTGCATCTCGACCACAGAAATTTCCGATTGCGGAGCACGGAATTATTGATGAATGATATCCAAACCCTTTCCCAAAAATATAAGACACCCTACGTCTTCTTTACGGATGAATCGGTTCCCATTAATAAGTTACGTGAGATATCTCAATTTCTCATTAAGAATAAATGGAATATCAAATGGATGGGCGGCGTAAGGTTTGAAAAAAACCTCGATGGCGACCTGCTCAAAATGATGTCCACATCGGGCTGTCAAAAATTGGTATTTGGTTTAGAATCATACAATCAACGTGTTCTCGATACGATGAAAAAGGGGACCAAGACCGATGTCGTAAAGAAGATACTTGACGAATGCTTAAAGTGGGGAATCGCTTTTCACCTGTACACCATTGTTGGATTCCCAACAGAGACCAAAAAAGAGGCATCAGATACGTTGGATTTCATACTCAAAAAGGATTTTTTAACTTCACAGGGATATTCCTGTTTACCATCTCTTTTTGGCATGGAAAAGGATTCTCCCATTACCCACACACCGGCAGATTATGGGTTACGGAAGATAATGTCGCCAAAAAATGAGGATATGGGATTGGGATATTCATACGAAGTTGAACATGGGATGTCGCCCGAAGAAGCCGAGAAAATGTATCATTATGTCATAGGAAGGCTAAGCGAGGAACTATGCCCGTTTCCCTATAATTATTCCATGCCTGATGGGTTGTTATATATCAGCCACATAAAACAGAAATATGCTTTTATTTAAATCAATTAAATATAAATTAATCCTGATATTTCTCCTCTGTTCATTTGTGCCACTCCTCCTCTTGCGCTTCGTGGCTTTTCCCAAGGCACAGAAAGACCTGGAAGAGGCATTGATACGAAACCTGGAAGGCGTAAAACAAAAACAGGCGGAAATCGTAAGGATGTGGTTTGATGAGAGAAGGCACGATGCAAAGGTTATCAGTAAAAATATTTCTGCAGTTTTAGGTCAGAATGTAAACGACAGGGTCAGAAACTTTCTCAAACTTCACGATTACCTCGAGATGCTGAAGAGCGAGTACGGGTATAAAGACGTATATATAACTTCACAGAGTGGCAACGTGCTCGAAGCTACAGAAAAGAAATTGGTAGGTTCAAATATTCTGGGATATGACTATTGCAGAGAGGCGCTGAATGGAAACGTTTTTGTGTCCAGGATTCAGCGTTATCCCAATGGCAAAGGGAAGGACAAAGGCAATGATCCTGACAATCCTGTACTGTTTATCTCTGCTCCTCTTTTAGATGCCGACGGCCTTACTTTAGGAGCGCTTATTCTTAAAGTAGACACTCTCCATCTTAGTGAAATCATGAAATGCGTTGAACTGGGGAAAACAGGGGAAACATTTCTTATCAGCCGGGAGGGTTTTATGCTCACCGAGTCACGGTTTGCCGATATGATAAAAAAATCTGGCTTAATCCAACGCAGGACTACATGGGAACTGAGGGTAATAAATCCAACAACAGGAAAGTTAACAGAAGGCGCCCAAAACTGCCTGAATGGCAAAGATGGATACGATGCAAGCGGCTATATCAACTATGACGGCAGAAAGGTACTGGGGGCGTGGTGCTGGATTTCAGAATATGATTGCGGGTTGCTTGCGCAGATCGATATTCATGAAGGATATGGAGCGGCGCACAGTTTGGAAAAATTTGTTTTTTCCCTGTTGCTTATATTGGCCTTTCCTCTCGTACTCATTGCATTCTACTTCAGCAAAAGAATTTCTTATCCTCTTCTGAAAATAACAGATGTAACCAGAAGAATTACCGGCGGAGATCTGGGACAGCGGGTAGAAAAAAGCGGCAAGAAAGATGAAATCGGTGAACTTGAGCGGGCATTTAACCTCATGGCAGATTCCTTAGAGGAAAAAACGATCAAGCTGAGAAATTACACAACAGACCTTGAAAATACGGTAAAAGAACGCACTCTTAAACTCCAGGAGACAACAAATTTTTTAAATAGTATCCTTGCGGGTTCCACAGAATATTCAATTATTGCGGAAGATTTAAACGGCAATATCCTGGCATTCAATAAAGGAGCGAGCCTGATTTATGGTTATCTGCCGGAAGAAATGATCGGGATTGCCAATGTGAGATGCCTTCATGAAGAAGCAGATGTAAAGTCGGGAAAGGTAGACCAGATGCTTGAGATTGCCCGGAAAACAGGGCGGTACGAGGGAGAGGTGAGGCGGAGAAGAAAAAACGGGGAGGTCTTTACTGCCCATGTTACCTTTACCCTGAGGCGCGATGAGGATGGCCAGCCGAGAGGCTTTGTTGTGATATCAAAAGATGTCACCAGGGAAAAACTGGCTGCGCTGGAAAAAGAAATTGTAAACAACGTCAATAAAATACTTGCTTCGAGCCTGGATATCAAAGAGGTATATAAAACTGTTTACTCGGAATTAAAACGCATAATTAACTTTACCTGGTTAGGAGTAGTCTACCTTATCGAGGAAGATAAACTGATTGAAGATACCCATGTTGTAAACGGGGCATTGTTCTCCGGAAAGTGGCTGGACACCAGTTTGTTATCTTCATCTTCGCGTGAAACCGCACAGGGCGTTGCCATTCAAACAGACGCCCCGCTTTTTACACCTGACACCCGGGAAGGATGGTATGCTAGCGACCGGGAATTGTCTGCAAAGGGTATACTTTCTTACCTGTGTTTTCCCTTAAAATCAAAAGGCACACCCATAGGGGCTATTACCCTGGGAAGCGAAACCAAAGGGGCTTTTACCGAAACGTACTTAAATTTACTCAACCAAATTACTCCCCAGTTAGCCATTGCAATTGAGAACAAGCGGCTTTTTATGTCCATACGGGAATCTGAAAAAAAGTATAGAGACCTTGTTGAAAACGCGCCGGAAATGATTCATGAAATAAATGTTGACGGAACATTTATTAATGTAAACAGGACAGAGTTAAATAAGTTGGGGTATTCCCTTGACGAAATGAAACAGATGACACTTGAAGATATCGTACCCGGCGACCGCGGGGAAGAAATAAAGCGGTTTATGAAACGGATTGTTGAATTGGGAAATAGCGAGCTGGAAACCATATTTCTGACAAAATCGGGAAAAGAAATCAATGTCGAAATCAATGGGACGTCTCTTTACCATAATAAAACGGGAGAGTGCGTCTGTACAAGGGCATTTGTCAGGGATATTACCGAAAGAAAAAAGATGGAAGAACAGGTTCGCCGGTCTGAACGATTGGCGTCTATGGGTGAGCTTTCTGCGGGAATCGCTCATGAAATCAGAAATCCCCTCGGCGCTATATGCAATTCAGTGGGTATCCTGGACTCTCATTTAAAATTGACTGGCCAGGACAAGGATTTATTAGAAATGATTGTGGGACAATCCGAAAGGCTGGACAGGATTATCAGCGATTTCTTAACCTTTGCCCATCCGCGGGAACCGTCATTTTCTTTACAGGATATTCGGGAGGTAATAAAAAACACCTTATTTCTCCTGGAACAGGATAACCGGTTTACCCATTCAATAGAAATAAAAAGGGTATATGAAAGCGTGCTCCCCAAAGTTTATATTGATACAGATCTTATACATCAAGTATTATGGAATTTATTCGTAAATTCTCTGGATGCCTTGCCTCATGGTGGACAGATCAAGATAACCGTGAGAAAAACAACCCTGTTTTTAAGGGATGCAGTCGAGATCCTCATATCCGATACGGGCACAGGGATACCAGCGCATGAACTGGATAAGATATTTGAACCATTTTATACGACAAAATCAGATGGAACAGGGCTGGGTCTCGCCATGGCGCAGCAAATTATAGACGACCATGGCGGCACAATCGACGTAAAAAGCACGGAAGGGAAAGGTACGACCTTTTATATCAAACTGCCTGTAGGGAATGAAAATTTATATAATCCGGAATAATTTTTAAAAGGATAAAAACCACTATGGAAGAAGGCAGAATTCTTGTCGTAGAAGACCAGGATGCAATGCGGGAGTCCCTTGTTATTGCATTCAGAGACGAGGGATATCAGGTCGATGACGCTGCAAGCGGTGAAGATGCCATTCAAAAGTTGCAGAGTAATCTTGTGTACGACCTTGTAGTTACAGATTTAAAGATGAAGAAGGTCGATGGGCTGGAAGTGCTCAAAGTCGCCAAAACTGCAAATCCCTCCACAGAAGTGGTATTAATTACGGCTTATGGCACGATAAGCACTGCAGTTCAGGCGATTCGGGACGGCGCCTATGATTATGTAACAAAACCCTTCCGCCATCAGGAAATCCTGAAGGTTGCCAAAAAGGCCATCGAAAAGAAAAGCCTGAAAGACAGGGTCAGGTATCTTGAAGGAGAAATCCGGGATAAATATAAATTTGAAGGTATTGTGGGCAATTCCAACGCCATCCTGGAGGTATTAAAGGTTACTTCTAATGTAAGCCGTACGGAAAGCATCGTCCTGATAACCGGTGAAAGTGGAACGGGAAAAGAGTTGATTGCCCGGGCAATTCATTACAACAGTCCCAGAAAAGACGGTCCATTCGTTGTCATAAATTGTGGAGCATTGCCAGAGAATTTACAGGAAAGCGAACTGTTTGGCCATACGAAAGGAGCTTTTACCGGAGCAATCCGGGATAAAGTAGGATTATTTCAACAGGCACAGAAGGGAACAATTTTTCTGGATGAGATCGGCGAGACACTGCCATCCACACAGGTAAAGTTGCTGCGATTTTTGCAGGATGGAGAAATTCGGCCTGTAGGTGGAAACAAGCCAATGTACGTGGACGCCAGAATTATTACCGCCACCAATGAAAATTTGGAGAAAGCAGTTGAAGAAGGACGATTTCGAAAGGATTTATTCTATCGAATCAACGTAATACGTATTCATTTGCCTCCTTTAAAAGAACGCCGGGAGGATATCCCCCTTCTTGTTGAATATTTTCTGGAAATTATTCTGGATAAACTGAAAAGGGGCAAAAGGGTATTTTCAAAGGAAGCGATGCATGCATTTACCAACTACAATTGGCCCGGGAATATCAGGGAACTCCAGAATATAATAGAAAGGGCTGTAGCATTATCCAAAAGCGAGATCATAAACGCAGACGAACTCCCCATCCCAATAAATGAATTTACTTCACTTTCTGAAAATCCCATAGACGACAAGCGAAAATCATACATTGTAACAACCCTTGCAGAACAGGAAAAAAACGCCATCATAGAAGCGCTCAACAAATACGGCGGTAATCAAACAAAGGTTTCACAGATATTGGGAATCTCCACAACTACCCTGTGGCGAAAGATCAAAAAATACAAAATCAAACCACAACATGAAATTATTGACAAACCCGATAATTAATTTTTTCATTGCCTCTGAGACCTCGGGAGTCTCGTGGCAAACTAACCACCACAAATTAAGGAAAGGAGTAAGAATGAACGACAAATTTAATGGTTTCTTTAACGATGACGGTACGGAAATCAATCCCGATCTGATTCCAAAGCCTGACCTTTGTGTTACCTGTAAAAATGATGGCGATCCGGAAGAAGAGATCCTTTGTATCCTGACCAGGGCAGACCAGCAAGGCGAGAAAGAATTTCAATGTTTTGCTTACGTCCCACAGGGTGGTTGCGCATGAAGAGAAGATCCAGCGGTATTTTGCTTCACATCACTTCTTTGCCGTCACCATACGGAATTGGCGATTTTGGCGCAGGGGCATATAAATTTGTGGATTTTCTTGCCGAAACGAAACAAGGTTTCTGGCAGATACTCCCTTTGAATCCCACTGATTCAGCACTAGGCAATTCACCCTATTATAGTCCGTCTGCCTTTGCGAGCAATACAATCCTTATTAGTCCAGAACTTATGTTCCAGAGTGGCTTGCTTGAAAAAGAAGACTTAGTTACGCCTCTGCCATCTCACGAAGACCGTGTTGATTACCATAAGGCAATTACCCATAAAAAACAACTTTTTTGCCGGGCGTACGAACGGTTTAAAGGAAAAGCCAATACCTGTGAATATGAAAAATTCTGTAAGGAAAATTCATACTGGCTTGAAGATTTTGCACTGTTTGTTGCTTTGAAAGAGCACTTTCGCGGACAATTATGGAATCAGTGGCCATGTGAAATCCGCGACAGAAGGCCGGAAACGTTACAATCGTTAAAAAAGCAGCATCATGATAAAATTGAACTTGAAAAATTTCTCCAATTTATTTTTTCCCGGCAATGGTCTTCTCTTAAGGAATACAGCAATAACCGGGGTGTCCAGATCATTGGAGACATCCCTATTTATGTATGCTTCGACAGCGCCGATGTCTGGGCTCATCCCGATTTATTCAAACTGAACGAAAACAAACAGCCATCGTATGTGGCCGGAGTGCCGCCTGATTATTTCAGCGCCACCGGACAGTACTGGGGTAATCCCGTTTACCAGTGGGAGCGATTGAAAGAGACGGGGTATCAATGGTGGATTCAAAGGATACAACGTAATATAACACTTTTTGATATGATGCGCATAGACCACTTTCGCGGTTTTGTTGCATACTGGGAAATACCATCAACAGAGAAAACGGCGGTAAGTGGACGCTGGGTTGAAGCGCCGGCAGAAAACTTCATCACAACGCTTTCGAAACGTTTTTCACATCTTCCTTTTATTGCGGAAGACCTTGGAGTTATTACACCTGATGTGAAAGAAATCATACAACGATTCGGGTTTCCCGGAATGCGCATTCTGCTCTTTGCATTTGGCGGAGACCTTCCCACAAATCCCTACGCACCCCATAATTATATACGAAACTGTGTCGCGTATACTGGCACTCATGACAACAACACCGTGAAAGGATGGTTCGAAAGGGAAGCCACAAAAGAGGACAAAGAAAGATTATATAGATACCTGGGACGGGAAATCTCTGCCCCGGAAGTGAACGGGGAATTTATCAGGATTGTCATGATGTCCTCTGCGAACCTTGTACTATTTCCTATGCAGGACATCCTTGGTCTCGGAGAAGAGGCCCGTATGAATCGCCCTTCCATCACGGAAGGCAATTGGACATGGCGACTCTTATCCACACAAATAACACCTTCTCTGATACAGAAATTCAGGGATATGACCGAAATTTATGGAAGGGCATAAAACTGGAGGGGCGGAAAGAAATGCATCCGCCGAAAAGGTGATAGGCGAAAGAAACTTAAGAACACCGGGAAGGTAACAATTTAGTTTTTTGAAAAAGTAGGGGCGAAGCATTTGCGATAAATTAGCATAAATGCGTTCATACCCAAACTGGCAAATGCTTCGCCCCTACTGCGTGGCAGACATCGCTATTATTGGAATTTTCCAAAAAATTAAAGTGTTACCCGGTGAAAACATACCGAGGGCCTGAGAATCTTTAGTGGAGACTGTTAGCCGTGGTGATCCGGAATCTCCGTTATGATGGACCTGCAAAAGCACGTATAAGCGTTGCGCCGCAACGCCACAACCAATTCCTGTCATGAAAGCCGGATCAATTCCTGGTCTGCGTTAATTTTATATATTCCTATTTTTTTGATACCCCTTTGAGGCCGGGTTTCTGCTATTCGACCAAGTATCTTTTCAAGCCGATCTATAAAGCTAACAGTGCCAAGTGGTCTCACTGTTCGCTTATGACATCGAAACTCCTCGACTTCCTCATCCGTCAGACCTCTGGAAATAAAATTGTCCCACTTGCCAAACATCTCAAGCAGTTGGGTAATGCGATATGGTGCTTCTGAGACTACCACGCGAGCAATCCAGGACATGGCCATAACCCAACTACTTTTAAAACAAAGTCAATAATTAAATATGGTGTCTCCTGAATTTGCTCAACCCAAACCTGATAAAATGTTCACCCAGCGGAGCTTCGCAATATAACCGCTCATCTTCCGGATTATCCCTGAATTTTATGAGGAGTACCCCATTCCAGTTTAAAGTCATGTCTGGTTTTGATTTCTGGTCGCCTCTAAATCCATTCTATCCAGGGTCCTTTTTTCTTTCATAGTTCGTTATGCTCCAAAAAACTATAATATCCTTTTTGATTAAAAATGATGTGGTCAAGCAGTCGGATACCCAGGGTTTCTCCAGCGTTTCTTAATTGTCTGGTAACTTCAATATCCTCCTTGCTCGGTAATAAATCGCCTGAAGGGTGATTATGGGCGATAATAACGGCGACAGAGCGGTCTGTAATGGGGTCGGCAAATACTTCTCTGGGATGTACCTGAGACTTGTTGACCAAACCCACGGAAACAACCCTGGTGGTTATGACTTCGTTGGCGCCATTAATAGAAACACAGATAAAGTGTTCTTGTTTGCGGTCTGCGTAATTGGAAATCAGTGGCAATACATCGGCGGGAAAAGATATTTTCAACCCTTCTGGTCGGATACGCCTGCGGGTAAATTCCAAGGCGGCAGCAATTAATGTCGCCTTTGCTGGTCCTACACCTTCAATCTTTTTTAGCTCGTCAAGATTCAGCTTTTCATTATGGGCATCCAGGACTTTTAATATCTTCTCTGCTACTGTCATGACGTCGTGACTTTTCGTACCACTGCACAAAAGTATTGCAAGAAGCTCTGTGTCTGATAATGCCTCAGCGCCTTTTTGCTGTAACTTTTCACGTGGGCGGTCTGATTTAGGTATATCAGAAATCTTTTTCATGGAAAATTCTCTGTTTTATTTTAGATGAAGTTGTGCATTTTCTGCCAATTCCATGGCAATTAATTTTTGTTCTGATTTTTCAGACGGCCAACCAACAATATTAGCGTGTCGGGGTGGATTATTGTCAGGTATCAATTGTAAATTTTCATCCAGGATATGAAATGCAGAAATATCCGCACGTCCTAGTAAAGGTAACCCTCGCTTCTGAGATACTTCACGATTACCTATTTCCCAGATTTCATTTTCTGATAGACATGAAATGCGAAATACGGACGTTTCTCCATTAGGTGCAGGCATAAAGACAGCATACTTTACTCTTTTGTGCAGAGCGCTAATATAATTCTTGTGCAGGATATATCGAGCTAAATTCTCTTCTGATTTTATTTGATCCAAATTTTCTTGCCTTATGAATATAATCGCCGTAGATTTTCAATGATTACAGAAGGCAATGATTCTCCGAAATATTCTGACCCATGTATTTTATTACTCCCAAATATTCCGGCATAATTAATTTTGTGTTTACCGCCAACGCTTAAAACAAAAACATGTCGATCCCCTTTCCGCCATTCGAATCCAATCTCACCACCAGGTTCAGCCAGAATTTCAGGCATAGGGATGGACGTTGGTAATAGATTAATTATATTACTGGCTTCCTCAAATGCATTTGCAGTTATGGGAAGTGCGTTATAACCATCCCAATTCTCCTCTGCACATTCCCTGTAAATTTCGATAAGCGACTTGACTGCTTCTTCTAAGGGACGTCCAATTGTTAAAGGTTCACATATTTCCTGAATCTGATTTTTAATATTTTTCACCAAATTTTTAAAATCATCGCTGAACCCTATACCGCTTGGGATAGCGTAAAAACTTGGACAATCAATACATTGAACTGCCATACTCATAGAAATAGCTCCCTTGCTTTTTCGGTAATACTTTCAAAGAATATTTTATTTTTGAAATGGCGTAATTTTTCAAGAGTTTGCCAGGCTTCTTCCTCTGTTATTCCTTCTGATTTTTGTTTAAACACATCTATGTCCAGTATTATTGTAAGAACGTTTGGATTAATGATTTGTTCTAATGCCTGAGTAATAATGCCTGCTGCACCGATTTCTGGTTCGTGTATGACAACACGCGTCAAAAAACTACTTACTCCTTGTGATAAGCCTGCCGGTACAGTTGGCGGCGCCGCTAAATAATTACCAAAATCCTTAACAGGGAGGGGAAATTCCATTTTATTGATATACCGTAAAGCCACCCTGGTAATTTCAGGAGAAGTTACTTCCCTATATTTCCCCCATAGCCTGCGTGCTTCATCGCGAAAACGTTCCCATGTTTCGTACGGCTTTAACCTGTTAAATGTAAAGCCGTCCAGTCTTGCCTGAAAAATCTGTTTCTGATCTGCAGAAGTGAATATATAACCATCAATTGTTTCTGTTGCAGCCGAAAGAGGAGATTCTCCTTTTTTAAATTCTAACCTACCTTCCAGTTTAGAACGTGTTTTTTTTACCGGATATTCTCTGGAAATTGAATTGCAAATTGAATCAAATTGCTCTACTTTAAGATTTTCTCTTGCCTTTACACGAATGTCAATTAGTGCTTCAGCGATAGGGGCTTTTGATAAGATAGGGTATTTAACCACTTAGGTCCCTCTCATAGAATTATGTAAAATATTTTCTTTACAATTATACAATTATATCAAAAAAGAGTTTTTTATTGTATACAATTGTCCAACTCAACAAAGAGCCTTATGAGAAGTTCTGGATTCCTTTTTAGCTTTTCTTTGCTTCTTCTGATCATGTTTAGCCTTTTCTGTTTTAATCCTTTCTATCAACACCGATGCTGGTTCGTCATTGGGATCCTGCGGCACAAGTTCGCCGCGGAAGGCCTTGGCAAGGATGGACTGGGTAAGCCTGTCCACAAACCCCTTAGCCTTCTGGTAACGTACTTCAATCTCATCGGCCTTTTTGAAGAGGGCATCCACCCGGCGGACGATTTCGTGTTGTTCGGGGCGAGGAGGAACTGGCACTGGCAGCTCTTTCAGTTCCTTAACACCTTTGATGTTGGGCTGCGCAGAGCCTTGGGAGCCTTCAAAAACGAACGACTGAAAAACAATGGAACGGAAATATTTGATGAAGTAGTCACTTTGTATTAATTGTCTGTCCAGAGTGACTTTCAACAAAGCTTGATTGATCACGCCTTCCTTAAACTTCTCGGGCACTTGAGTGGTCCTGCCGAGGGTTACTCCAGAGCAGCTTATCAACAAATCCCCGGCGTTTACCTTGAAGGCTTCAAGTTCTTTGAATTTTTCCTGATTTTCTCTGACAAAACGGGCAATGGAAACCAGGTAATCCCCAGGCTTTTGGTATTTGCTTCCCAGACGGAACATGACCTCCGAGGTAACTTCGTCCCTGACATCATAACCTATAATGAAATTGCGTTTTGCGCGGGGATAGTTGATCAGTAAATCCTGAAAAGCCTTGTCCCGCAGAAGCTTCATGGTTTCCGTAAAATCG
>JAHFOW010000062.1 GCA_023261465.1 Planctomycetota bacterium | reverse complement strand
TCTGCAAACAAGGCTTTGCCTTGTTGCAGAAATAGGTCAGAAATGGTAGAATCTCCAAGGGAATTGATAATTTAAAACAACGTAAAGGAGCGATGGCAAACGCACGGTATCAGTTTGTGTATGTAGTAAAAACGGTGGTAATTGGTCTGATAGCCGGGGCGACTTCGATGACCGAAGTTCTGAGGGTATGGGCGGATGAGGTACTGATAAAGATGAAGGTCGATTTTCGCTATGCGAAAATCATTTTCAGAATTTAAGGTATTATTGTATCTCTGTTAAATTTATGATATATTTTAACTTTTAAAATTTTCCGTGTTCACAAGCTTAATATATGAGGATGCTGTATGTTGAGTGGAATCATATTTGATATGGATGGTACCCTTACAAAACCGAGTGTAGATTTTGCCGCTATTGAGAGGGAAATTGGCGCAAAGACAGGATTCATTATCGAATATGCTGAAAAGTCAAGTCCTGATGAGCGCGCACGTGCACTGGGAATTCTCGAACGTTTTGAAGCTCAGGCAGCTATGGAATCAGAACTGAATGATGGCGTACTGGAAATTCTTGAATTTGTATCGAGGAAAAAACTCAAGTTTGCTCTTTTAACCCGTAACTCAAGGAAATCTGTAAATACCGTTCTTCGTAAGCATAAGTTACATTTTGAATTCATCGTTAGCCGGGAAGATACGAAGCCAAAACCTGCTCCTGACCCTATTTTCCTCCTGAGTAAAATGATGTGTATCCACACTAACCATTTACTAATGGTTGGTGATTACAAGTACGATATTATGTGCGGGAAAGCGGCAGGCACCAAGACGGCATTACTCCGTTACGGGGAATATGTGGAAACTGAAATAATCCCTGATTTTGAAATAAACAGTATGCGGGAATTAGTCCAAATTATTGAGCATTTTGAGAAAATTAAGCAGGTTTCATAGGAGAAAAAGGTGATTAAGAACAAAATAATTCTCTGTATATCTTTCATAGCGGTTATTTTCTTTTTGCATACCGTTGTATTACATGGAGAAGTATTACAAAAAAGAAATCTTGATAGTGTACTTGCCGAGATAGAGAAGGTCAATACAGCATTCAAGACCCTTAAAGCAAATATCGTATTTACCCGTACGATAACGCTGCTTGAGTCAACTGAAGTATCGCAGGGAGAAATGAGCTATAAAAAACCCAAGAGGCTTTATCTGAAATTTTATCCACCGAAAAATGAAATAAACGTTATGGATGGAAAAAACGTGTGGGTATATCACCCTTCTGAAAAACAGGTAGAAAAATACGTGCTGAACAGCAGTAAGCAATCATCCCAAAGTATGAGTTTTTTTGAATTTGGTTATGGAGAATCAGTCGCTGCGGCTCAAAAGGATTATAAAATAACCTTGTTGGATACAAAAGTAGACGGCAAGAAAATATTTTATTTGTTAGATTTATTGCCAAAAGACCCGAAATCCCAGTATTCAGACATCAGGTTATGGATAGAAGATGGGTTATGGCTACCGTACAAAATAGAACTTTATGAAAGCGATGGGGAGGTTGTTAATATCATAGAGCTTAAAGACGTCCAACTGAACAAAGGTATGTCTGACAAGCTTTTCGTGTTTGATGTACCAAGAGGGGTAGAAGTTATAGAACCACTTAAATAGGTAAAAAATTTACAATAATTATTAACTGCGACAGGAGTAAACAGAAAGAAAAATGTTGATAATTACTTGTTATTACTGTTTAATAGCATCTAAGTTTTTACGATTATATAAATGATTTTAATACAGGATTTTTCAGCAAAGATTATGGAGGAAATAGGGAAAAAATGAAAGGCAAGATTTTTAGTGGCTTTGTTTGCATTTTCATCGCGATTGTGTGCACAAATTACCCACTCTATGCACAAGAAGGAGGTACGCCGGGTATAGGAACACAACCAACTGCAACAACTTCTCCTCCGCCAGCGGCAGTGCCCTCGCCAACAATCAGCGCTGGACAGCCATCAAATCCATACCAGGCTGGGTACACTTCAGTTCCACCGTCTTCTGCAACTCAGCCGGCAACCACACCTTCAACGGGGACTAATGTTTCACAAACTGTGACTGGGAATCAACCGCAAGGAACAACACAACTACAGATTCCCGGCGTTCCTCAAAATACTGCAACGGTTTCATTACCAGTAGCGCTTTCAACAATTGAAACTGCCTTTCAGCAGACACTGCTTGTTCGTACACCTGTTGAAGGCGGAGAATTGATTAAGGATTTTCACCAGTTTGGTTACTCCCTTTTTAACCGAAATATATCAACGTTTGCTCCTGTCGAAGATGTTCCTGTAGGCCCTGATTATGTGCTTGGTCCGGATGATGAATTGCGGCTTAATATATGGGGCGCTATGGAGACTACGTATGTTGCAACAGTAGACCATTACGGCAGGATTTACCTTCCAACAGTAGGGCCTGTGAGAGTGTGGGGATTGACCTTTTCTCAGGCGGAAAAGCTTATACAGATAAAACTCTCTCAATATTACAAAGGCTTTCAAATAAGCGTTACTATGGGGCACCTCAGGACTATTAAAATTTATGTTGTTGGAGAGGCCAACCAACCAGGAGCTTATACCATCAGCTCACTTTCTACCATTACAAATGCACTATTTGCCGCGGGTGGACCAAATAAGTCAGGTTCTCTCAGGAATATAGAACTAAAACGCAATCATCACACCGAGTGTGTTTTTGATTTTTATGATTTTCTCCTACATGGTGATAAAACAAAGGATATTCGTGTTGAATCCGGAGACGTTGTCTTTATTCCACCCATTGGGTCTATTTCAGGAATAATTGGCGAGGTAAAGCGCCCAGCCATTTACGAATTAAAGGGTTCTATACATGTGAATGAACTTATTGAAATGGCCGGGGGGCTGACGCCGCAAAGTTATTTAAAACATGTTCAGATTATTAGACCCAAACCAAATGCTGAACAAATGGTAATAGATATCGATCTCTTGGATACCGATGGAAAAATAAATCCATCAAAAGACGTAGAGGTGCAAAATGGAGACCTTATTAGGGTTTATCATACGGATTCACGTGTATATAATACAATTACTCTTGATGGTCCTGTTAAACATCCCGGGGAGTATGAACTCAAGCCGGGGATGAGAATCAGTAATTTGCTGACTATGGATTCTCTTTACCCTGAAGCGTACCCTAATAATATTGAAATCGTTCGATATAAAGAGGATTTGACAATAGATGTTATACATATTAATTTAAAAAAGGCTTGGGAAGGCGATCAAACACAGGATATTGTTCTTCATCCCCGTGACCAAATATCAGTAAGAAGTGAATACAAACCAGGCGGAACCATTGTTTTATCTGGCGAGGTTAAACTTCCAGGAACATTTACCATAGAGAGATGGGAACGCATAAGTTCAGTTATCAGACGCGCAGGAGGGTTTACAGACAAAGCATACCTGAAAGGAGCTGTTTTTATCCGAAGTTCTATGCAGGCAAAAGAGAAGGCCAGGCTGGATGATTTTGTACAACAGTTTAAAATAAATTTACTGGCACAGCAAAGTGCACTGGCATCTTATACGGGAGAGGACCGCTCCCTTCAGCAATTTCAAATAACACAGCAGGAACAACAAATTAACTTATTAGCTTCGAGGATTACATTAGGTAGAATTGTCGTTCATCTGGATTCTGATTTGGAAAAGTTTGAAGGTAGTGAAAATGATTTGATGTTAGAGGGTGGTGATTCTGTATACATACCTAAACAACCTGCGGAAGTTATGGTTTACGGAAGTGTACGGAATCCAACGTCAATTATTCATAAAAAAGGCCAGAACATAGAGTATTACATCAATCGCGGGGGTGGGTTTACGAAATATGCTGACAGGAAAGAGATGTATTTAGTCAAAGCTGATGGCTCCGCAATTGTAGGTTTTTTAAAACTGAGAGATGTGGAAGCCGGAGATGCGATCATTGTACCTCCAAAGTCCACACTGCTTAACTGGACGTTCGTGAAGGATATTGCTACCGTTGCTGGTCAAACAGCCCTCGGTATGGCAGCACTGGCAGCCGTTTTTTAGAATAATAATTAGGAAAATTTCTGTATGATAGAACAAGCGAATCAACAACAAAAACAACCGGAAGAAGACACAATTAATCTCATCGATTATTGGCATACAATCTGGAAGCGGAAAATATTACTAGGGATTATTTTTGGGGGTATGACTGCTTTCGTATTTGTCCTCTGTTTGTTGACGACTAATATATATGTGTCTACAGCAACTATTGTTTCCCTTGATAATGCGGCTGGAAGCAGTAGTTTGTTATCCAGCTTAGGGTCAGTATCCGCTCTTGCCAATATCGCTGGAATTTCAACTCCTTCGGTAACACCAAATCAAGATATTCTCGTGGGCGTTTTAAAAAGCAGAAAAGTTCAAGAAAACATAGTCAACCAGTTTGGTCTTATCAAGTATTATTACAGAAAGAAGATTTTTAATTTAATACCATTTAAACGACTTTTGTACGTGGAGGATGCACTAAAGTATTTGCAGGATGTTACGGATATAGAAGTTTCTGACGAAGGAGTGATTTCCATTACAGTGTCAGATAAAACTCCCAAAATGGCTGCGGATATTGCTAATACTTATGTAGAAAATATGGGACGTATTGTTATGCAATTGGGAACCGGTGCGGCTGGACGTCAAAAATGTTTTATTGCGGAGCAATTAGCAAAAACAGAGAAAGACCTAAAAGTTGCAGAAGAAGCATTAAAACACTATCAGGAAAAAAACGGGGCTGTTTCTCTCGATAATCAGGCAAGAGGTGCCATTGAAGCAGCCGCCTATCTTAAGGGAGAAATAATGGCCTCAGTAGTTCAACTCGAGGTCATGCAGAGCTATACAAAAGATTCTCACCCTGATGTAATCAAACTTAAAGAAAAAATTAATGAGTTAAAACGTCAACTGGCCGAGTCACAGTACAGCGAAGGTATAGCTTTGCCACCATTCAAGGGAAAAGTAGATCATTTCCAAAAGGAAATTTATCTTCCCGTTGCTAACGTACCTGGAGCAGCATTAGAATTGGCCAGATTAACCCGAGACGTAAAGGCACAGGAAGCGCTTTTTATATTGCTTACACAACAATTGGAACAGGCAAAAATTAATGAGGTAAAAGATACCCCTGTATTTCAAATATTAGACCGCGCAGTTCCTGCCGAACGCAAGAGTACGCCAAAAACATTAATAATGACAGGTTTAGGTGGATTTATGAGCATTTTCTTAGGCATCTTTATAATATTATTTTTGGAATACCTTATCAAGCAGTTCAAAAAATCGAGACAGGCTAGATGTCTTCAATAAAATTTTTACGGTTCGTATCTAATAATCAACACCAGAAACATCACATCCAAATAGTTTCCGTCTGTTGTTTTTTGTTTTTTTTATTTCATTTGCGATCAATACCAACTAATGCTGCTGACAGAACTAACGTACCTTTAAAAAACTGGGGTGGATTTGCCATTGAGCGTTCATGGATTTATGATGCCCTTGAAAAAATAGTCCTTGCGGGGCTGGCAGATCATGCAATCCTCAATACCAAACCGATAAGCAGAATGGAAGCTGCAAGGGTTGTTGCTCAAGCAGTACGCAAATTGGAACAAAACCAATACGGTGATTATAACGATCGTGGATATTTAGAAGATTTACTCTACCAGCTTGTGAAAGAGTTTGGCTCGGAATTGGCTGAAATAGGGGTTAAAACACATCTCAACTATGACGCAAAAACAGAGTTTTTGAGTTTAAAACCCATCGAACACGCTCAATTTGGAAGCACCTATACAAACAACTCGCAAACACTCATTAATAAATCAGGACAAGGTGTAAACAAAGGAGTGAATGGAGATTTAACTATGGATGGAAGAGGCGGAGTTGGAGATTATGTATCATTATACTACCAGCCAGAATTTTCTATCAATGAAGATGATAGCCAGGGCAGGTTGCAAGTCGGTTATGGAAAGCTCACTTTCATGAATACAGAAATCGAAGTTGGCCGCGATAGTCTTTGGTGGGGACCAGGATTTCGCGGTTCAATGCTCTTTTCTAATAATGCGGCACCACTTAATCAAGTTCGGATAGGGTCAGCAGAACCTTTTCTCCTTCCATCATTTTTGAGTTATATCGGACCTGTGAAAGCCACGTTTTTGGTTGGCCAACTTGGAGATAGAAGTCCAAATCCAAATGATTTCCCCGATGCAATGGTGGGAGCTTATCGTCTCAGCATGGCGCCGTTTAAATATGTGGAGGTAGGTCATGGGCGTTCCTTCCAATTTGGTGGAGATGGTCGAGGTTTTACTTTCAGAGATTTCCCAGGCGCTCTTTTTCAAACTACAACATCATCGGGCGCTGACAACCCAAATAACCCGAGAAACGTTAACAACCTGTTATCGTTTGACGTTACCGTAAGAATTCCCAATGTACAACGATATATATTTATTGCCCGAGATGCAGCTATTTACGGTGAAATGGGTTATGATGATACGAAACATGGATTTATTATCCCAAATCAACCAGGAGGACTTGTCGGTACGTATCTCACAGGGTTTTTATGGGACCCGTATCTTGATCTTCGTCTTGAATATGCCCAAAGCACTCCAATCATGTTTACTCATCATCTTTATACAGATGGATATACTTACAAAGATGCAGTGCTTTCTCATTTTATTGGGACAGATGGAAGTGAACTGTACGGCCGTTTAACACATTGGATTACGCATGACGCCCTTGTAGGATTTCAAGCAAGTCGTGCGCGAATAGGTAGTACGGAACATATAGACAAAAATAATCCACCTCCGCCAGGCACTCATGAAATTGAAAGACGCAATGCTTTTGGTTTTGATGTCTCCTATCGAATATCAGAACTATCATCGATTTTTGTGGGTTATGAGATTGCCAGGGTTACAAATCGAGACTTTATTCGTGATGACCCTGAGTTCGACCATGTTTTCAATGTTGAATATACACGCTCGTTCTAAGACACTTTAATTTGCTTAAGAATGAGAAACACTATAAATAAGTATTTAAAGTCTGTTCTTGCTGGTCGTGTGGTTTTGATACCCCTGCCTCGTGAAACGTTACCATTTCGTTGAGCAATTTCACGCCGGCTTCTACCATGCCGATACCCAGCGCTGCTCCTGTCCCTTCCCCTAGTCTCATGTTCAAATCCAGCAGGGGAATCTTGTGAAGATGTTTTAACATTATCTTGTGTCCCTGTTCTGCTGAGACATGCGACGCAATCAAATACTTATTTACTTTTGGTTCTATTGCGCATGCTATCAAGGCGCCCGCCGTTGAAATAAAACCATCGAGAACAACAGGAATATGATGGCGCGCAGCGCCTAAACATAAACCGGCAATACCGCCGATTTCAAACCCCCCTATCTTTGCTAACACATCTATTGGATCATCAGGATTTGGTTGATTTATTTCAATCGCCTTTTTTATAATATGAATTTTTTTTTGCAACAATTCATCACTTAAACCTGTACCACGTCCGGTTGCCCGTTCAACGTCCAGTTTACCGAGAACTGCAAGGATGGCGCTGCTGGGAGTTGTATTAGCAATCCCCATATCACCCGTGCCTATAATATCCAATCCTTCTTTAATCTCCTCCTCGATTAATTCTATGCCGCCCTCAATTGATTTAACTGCATCTTCCCTTGTCATGGCAGGTCCAACGGCCATATTTCTTGTGCCAGGCCCAATTTTCTTTATTTTCAACCGCCGGTCTTTCGTTAAGACACTGAGCGATTGTGTATCCACCTCTGACGCAACTCCGCAATCAACTACAATTACCTGGGCGCCGATATGGCGTGCCAGGATATTGATAGCAGCCCCCCCTTCCATGAAATTTTTCACCATTTGCAGGGTAACTTCCCGGGGAAAGGCGCTCACGCCTTCTGCCGCAACTCCATGGTCGCCTGCCAGGGTAAATATTTTTTTATGTTTTATTGTGCAGTTTACGGTGTCCTTGATAGAGGCATACAGCGTAGCCAACTCTTCCAGTCTTCCAAGGCTCCCCGATGGTATGGCAAAGGCATTAAACCGTGCCTTAATATTTCCGTTTGAATCTATCCGGATATTATCAATGTGTTTTAAAGTATTTTTTAAAATGTTCATTTAATTGTCATAATGAGGTTATAATAAAAAAGCAGAAAGTAGAAAATTGAAGCTTACATCATAGTATAGTATAATTCTGGTTCATTTCATTATTTAAACAAGAAATAAAACGGATGCTTTTTTATTGTAATGAAATAATAGAAACAAATTCAACATGAAAACCCCCATTTACCAAATAGAAGATGCCTTATTAAATACCGGTTTAATTACGAAAGAGCAATTAAACATGGCCAGCGATATTCGAAAAAGAGATTCTATCCGATTGGAAGACGCTCTGGTTAAGTTGGGATACGCGACATATTCAGAAATCTTTCATCGTCTTGCCTCATACTATGATTCAACCCTTATTGATCTTGACAAAATGGATGTTCCCCAGGGTATCATTGATTTATTACCCGCACAATTCGTAAAGAAACACAATATTTTACCCATTTCAAAAGTCAACAATGTCATTACTGTCGCTGTTGGTGGTCCGCCGGATCTTGCGTTGATTGACAACGTGCGTTTTATGCTCAACTCCGATATAGAATATGTCCTTGCCTTACCTGAGAATCTGAAAAATGCTATTCGCAAGTACTATGATAAAGAATACACAGAAAGCGTAGATGTATTATTAAAGGAACTTACCGTTTTCAAGCCACCCGGAGCAGAGGATGGCATAGAGGCATTCGAAACACAGTCTGGCGAATCAATATCGATTGAAGATGAAGGGCCTATCATTCAACTGGTTTCGTTAATTATTAACAAGGCCGTGGCTTCCCGTGCGAGCGACATTCATATTGAACCTATGTCTAATCGACTACGGGTTCGATACCGTATCGACGGGGTATGCCATGAGGCGCATGTGCTTCCCAAACGTTTACAGGACTCCATTATTTCCAGGATTAAAATATTGTCTCATATGGACATTTCAGAAAAAAGGAGACCGCAGGACGGCCGTATCAGTATTAAATACGAAGGCAAGGAATTGGATATCCGCGTGTCTGCTTTAAATTCTATTTATGGTGAAAGCCTGGTTATGCGTCTTCTTGAAAAATCCATGGCCATGAAGAGTCTTAAAAACCTGGGATTTTACGAGAATGACTACGCCCGTTTCCAATCCATTATCAAACGCCCCAATGGTGTATTGCTCCTTACCGGTCCTACAGGGAGCGGAAAGACAACCACGCTCTATGCCGCTATTCACGAACTGAATAAAACAGATACAAAAATTATTACAGCCGAAGACCCTGTTGAATACACCATTCCTGGTATTAATCAATCGGAAATTAATGAAAAGAGTGGTTTTAATTTTCCTACCGTGCTCAGAACCATGTTGAGGCAGGATCCAAATATTATTCTTGTCGGCGAGATTCGTGACGCAGAAACAGCGGATACTGCTATTGCAGCTGCTTTAACGGGACATCTCGTACTCAGCACCCTCCACACAAACGACGCTCCTTCTGCCATTACCCGACTGATTGATATGGGTATAAAGTCCTTTCTCGTTGCAACCTCATTGCAGGGTGTAATGGCCCAACGTTTGGTACGGACGCTCTGTATCCATTGTAAAGAGCCCATCAACTACGATCCTCAACAATTAACTGAAATGGGGTTTGAAATCGATGCATTAACAGACTTTACCTTTTATAAAGGAAAAGGATGCAAAAACTGTAATAATATTGGGTATCTTGGCAGAATGGGTGTTTATGAGTTACTGGACATGAATGAGACGTTACGCGATATGGTATACAGAATGGCTGAAAACGATGAGATCAAAAAGGCCGCCAGGTCATTCGGTATGACAACTCTGAAAGAAGACGGTCTGAGGAAGGCCAAGGATGGTAAAACCACGGTTGAAGAGGTATTTCGCATCGTAGGAATAGAAGACTAACCATGCAATTAAAAGAAAAAATAAATGTAAAAACTGACCCCAAAAGGAGATTATTTGGTCAGATACTCAAAGATAAAGGTCTGATTACCGAAAATCAAATCCTGGAAGCGCTGGCAGTTCAAAAACAGAAAGGTGGTTTAATAGGTGATATCCTCGTTGACCTACAGTATATAACGAACGAACAGATTCTCCATACCCTGAGTGAATACCTTGGATTAGAAATCATCGACATTGAAGATATTAGTATACCCCCTGAAGTTATTAATATGGTAACTCCCGCCATTGCACAGCTCTATCGTATCGTTCCTGTCAAATTTACCGATAACACGATTACCATTGTACTTACAGATGCATTAAATTACCAAATTCTCGATGATTTAAGATTGATCCTGAAACACTCAATAAAACCTGCCCTTTGCCATAAAGATCATATTAATCATGCCCTGGAAAAATACTATCCGCACAGACACGAATCCATCGAACAATTATTATTAGAATTTGGTAGAGAGTGTGTGTCTATTGAAACAATAAAAGATGATTACATTGATATTGAAAAATTAAGAAAATTGTCAGATGCAGCGCCGGTAAAAAAATGGGTTGGCCTCATGTTGCTGGATGCGGTTTCAGACAAGGCAAGCGACATCCACCTTGAATCGTTTGAAGCTGGGTTCAAGGTGAGATACCGTATCGATAGTATTCTCTACGAAAAAATTTCTCCGCCAAAACAAATGGGAATACCGATTATTTCACGGTTAAAGCTTATATCCGGTATGGATATTTCCGTACGGAGATTACCGCAGGATGGCCGCGTTCAGATCAATGTTGGCGGCACACTTGTTGACCTGCGTGTCTCTACACTCCCGACAAAATATGGGGAAAGCGTTGTCATGCGTCTCCTGAATAAATCTTTAGTGCCCCTTAACATGGAGACGTTAGGATTTCGCCCGGAAGAATTAATATTGATGCATCAATTGATGGTCAAACCGAATGGAATAATTCTTGTCACAGGCCCTACGGGTTCAGGGAAAACAACAAGTTTGTACGCAGCTTTAAATTTTTTAAACGACATCAACACGAAAATTATTACCACTGAAGACCCGGTGGAGTATGATATTGACGGACTCATTCAGGTTCAGGTGAACCCGGTAATTGGGGTGACATTTGCGAATTGCCTGAGGGCTATTTTAAGACAAGACCCGGACATTATCCTTGTGGGAGAAATCAGGGATGAGGAAACAGCCCGCATTGCTATACAATCTGCATTGACAGGACACCTGGTTTTTAGTACATTGCATACGAATGATGCGCCCACTACGGTAACACGCCTTGTAGATATGGGTATCAAGCCGTATCTTATTGCTGCTACGGTAGAGGGTGTTATTAGCCAGAGACTGGTACGCAAGATATGTGTAAAATGTAAAGAAGAATACGCGCCGTCCAGGGAGTCCTTAATGGAATTGAACCTTACGGAGCAGGATGTGAAAGGAAAGAAATTTTTTCGTGGAAAAGGCTGTGTGAATTGCAGAAATGTGGGCTACCAGGGTCGTATGGGAATATATGAAATACTGGTTATGAATGACGAAATACGACATCTGATTATTGAGCAGACAAACACGAATACGATACGATTGGCTGCAAAAAAAAATGGAATGAACACCTTACGGGAAAGTGGTCTTATGGCAGTATATAACGGAATGACCACAATAGAAGAAGTCGTTCGAGAAACAATATTAATATAGAATTGTAAAGATATTGTCTCAGACTTTTATACATTTTTTTAAAGGGGTTAACCATGCCAACTTTTCAATACAGCGCAGTTGATAATAAAGGGCAACCCATAAAAGATCGTATCGAAGCGGATACCCTTGAAGAAGCCATTACCAAAATACGCAGACTGGGCTATTTTCCTACCAACGTTAAAGAAATTCATTACCACCACAAAATCAAAGAAATATCCGGCGTTTCAGAACCAACCCAAAAAAAGAAGAAAAAGTTGTCTTTTACCATTGGCGGGGTTAAATCAAAAGACTTAACTACTGTTACAAGACAACTCGCGACATTACAGGACGCCGGTTTACCCATTATACGTGGGTTGAAAATCCTTTTATCCCAGTTAAAAAGAGGTTTGCTTAAAAAGACATTGTCGTCGGTCATAGAGGATATTGAAAGCGGAAGCACACTTTCCGGCGCATTTGCAAGACACCCACGGGTCTTTGACAAGCTCTACGTAAGCGTCGTGAAGGCGGGCGAAGTAAGTGGCGCATTAGACGTTATTCTGGAACGACTCGCCGATTTTCGGGAAAAGATGGAGCGTCTGATTAGAAAAATAGTCAGCGCCATGATATATCCAACGGTAGTTATGTTTGTTGCAATTGGTATTTTGATAGGCCTGATGATTTTCATTATACCAAATTTTGCGGCTATATTTACAGAGCTAAACCTGGAGCTTCCCCTTCCGACGAAAATACTTATTAATTTCAGCATGTTACTGAAGACAAAATGGATGTATATACCCTCTATTCCCATTGGTTTATTTACGCTTTATAAAATATTGGGAAAGATAAAAAAAATACGGCTTGTCATTGATAGAATGAAGTTTAAAATACCCGTTTTGGGGGTAATTCTCAACAAATCAACCGTTTCACGATTTACCCGTACCCTTGCAACACTGACATCGAGCGGTGTGCCCATTTTGGATGCGCTCCTCAACGTTAAAGATGCTACTGGAAATGCCGCCATGTCGCACGCCATCCAGCAGGTTTACGACAGTGTACGAGGCGGAGAAACCATAACAAAGCCACTCAGGGCCGCCAGGGTATGTAACGAAATGGTTATTAATATGGTGGAGGTCGGGGAAGAAACAGGCGAATTGGATAAGATGCTCATCAAGGTTTCGGAAAGTTACGACGATGAGGTAGACAGAGCTGTCGAGGGTATGGTTAGTCTTATAGAACCCATGATGATCGTATTTCTGGGTGGCGCTGTAGGTTTCATTGTTGTCGCTATGTTTGTGCCACTCATAAAATTAATGCAGGGTATCAGTGGGTCGTAGATGAATATATATTTATGAAATATTCCCATAAAAATCAGGGCTTTACCATGATTGAACTCATTGTGGTTATGGTTATTATAGCCATTTTAACGGGTATCATATTACCTGTTTTTTTACACGGCGGGCTTGATGAGGGCAGGAATACACTCCAGAGCAGTGTTTTTTGCGCAAAAACCTTTGCTACAACAAAAAGGAGGCGATGTTCATTAACCTTGAACGCCAATTATTATACAACACCCAATCCTTCTCCATGTACATTTACTATTGAAGATGTGGACAAGACCGTAAAAAAACTCTATCAACTACCCAAATATATCCGATTCTGGCAGTATCAGGTAGCCGGAAGCGGTTCTGAAAGTTTTACCTCTGGCACAAAAACCGTTTATTTTGAACCACATGGTATCGCTCACAATACATCAGGTATTATGACACCGCAAGATATTATTATTACCTTAAAGGACATTAAGACAGGTTTAACAACCAGTCGGACAATTATTGGCAACACATGTCAGATAAAAAGATAAAACAGGGTTTTACCTTAATAGAAGTCCTTATCGCCATTTTTGTGCTGATGATTGGCATCTTTGGCGTAATGGCGCTGTTTCCGGTAGGGATACATCAAACGGCTAAGATTGCCACGACGACGACAGGCGCTATTTCAGCAGAAATACCACTTGCATATACATCATATAAATACCCTGCTGATACTGCTGATAATATAGAACGTGATATCCAATATAACAAGGGAACGGTAACATCCATTGTAAACTTAATATCAGGGACAACAACTCCCGTATGCTATATCTTTCCGGCTACCGGGACGGTTACCATATCAGGCAATTACGGATGGAATATGTCCCTCGTTCCCATAGATATGATTGGTAATGATGGGACTGCAACATCTATTTCAGAAACATATCTTTTCCGGGAACAAATCGCTGTTTACAAAAACTACAAAATTGCCACAGGAACGGCGAATTTTAGTAATAATAGTAAAACAATAACCAACGTTTCAAATATCAAAAATATATCCATCAACAAGTATATCTGTAATACGCAGAATAATATCTGGTATCGGGTTACCGGCGTTAACGCACCTTCGAGTAGTATTACTATAAAACAACCGTATGAATATGGAACGGTAACATCGGCGACATATATGGTGACGGATACGGTCGTTGGGCTTTATAATACCCTTTTAACGCCACATTGACTTATGAAATGAAACCACATTCGATATTCGATGTTATTTATTCGACCGCATTTTTTAAGTTGCCGAAGGCTTAATTTAATGTGTAGGAATTTCAAAGCTATCTCGTAGCGCGGGGGTTTATCCCCCGCCATTGGCCGACCACAAGGGTTCGGCGCTACAAGAAAAAGTCGTTTTGTTTTGCCGTGCAAAACAAAACCTAATTTAAAGTGGACAATAATATTAAGACGTGACAACTTCAGTCGTCACGACAAACGTGTAATAAATCTATGCAAAAAGACAAAAACGGATTTACCTTATTGGAAGTGATTATCGTTATGGCCATTATGGCTATGCTCTGGGGTGTTGCTTACACCATGTTTTATCAATCC
>JAHFOW010000061.1 GCA_023261465.1 Planctomycetota bacterium | reverse complement strand
CGGAGCGGCAACTGCCATGCTTCTTTCAGGTCGTTAATATTTTCATCGATAATAACTTTATTATTTAATCCTTTAACCTGGAAAAACTGTTCTGCCGTAACCTTTCCTATCAATCCACAGGGAATACCCTTCATGGTTGCCTCAAATTGTTTCCGATGTTCCGGTTGAACTTCTACGACAAACCGGGTATTTGATTCAGAAAAAAGCAGGGTGTCATTTCTATGGATTGGCACATCTGTCACAACGGCAGAAAGGTTGAGTTCTATTCCGTATCCGCCGGCAAATGCCATCTCTGCAGCAGCAACGGCAAGCCCGCCCTCGGAACAATCATGACACGACCTAACCATGCCCTGCCTTGTTGCCTGTGAAAGGGCTGTCATAATTTTTTTGCCTGAGGTTACATCTACCTTTGGAACGCTGTTTCCTTTGTATCCATGTATATAATAATAATGTGAACCGCCGAGTTCGGCGCGGGTAAGGCCAACGAGATAAATCAGATTACCGGGCTCTTTAACATCCATTGACACGGCATTTCGCACGTCGTCCATTACAGCAACGGCAGAGATAAGCAACGTAGGGGGTATGGTAATCGTTTCCTTATCGGCAACAAACTCGTTATTCAGGCTGTCCTTCCCTGAAATAAATGGGGTTCCGTATGCAAGGGCGATGTCATAACAACCCTGCGCAGCCCTCACGAGAGTTCCAAGACGATCGGGCTTGTTGGTGTTCCCCCAGCAAAAATTGTCGAGCAATGCGACCTGTTCTAAGTTTCCACCGACGGCAATAATCTGCCGGAGCGCCTCGTCAATTGCAGAAGCAGCCATAAGATAGGGGTCTATATCGCCGTACCGTGGATTCATGCCGTTGGATACAATAATGCCCTTTTTTGATCCCAAAACAGGGGTAACAATACATGCATCGCCAGGGCCGTCATTGTGTATGCCCTGAAGGGGTTTCAGGACGCTTCCTCCCTGTACCTCATGATCATACTGCCGTATGACCCATTCCTTACTGCACACGTTCCAGGCAGAGAGTATTTTTTTCAGGTCGTTTCCGTAATCTTCCTTTTCGGAAAGAATGGGTTCTTCAAATGTAGGTTTATGCCAGGCCGCCTTGCGCTCTAACCGAGGAATGCCATCATGGAGAAAGTCCATTTCAATCTCGCCAACTACCTGATTATCGTAAAACAGGCGTAATAATTTATCATTCGTGAATTTTCCAATGACGGTTGCTTCAACATTTTCCGCCTCGAATAAATCCAGAATATCTTTTTCTTTTTCTGGCGGCACTGCAAATACCATCCGCTCCTGAGCCTCGGAAATCCAGATTTCTGTATAGGAAAGACCCTGGTATTTTAAAGGTACTTTTTCCAGATGCACCACTGCGCCTAACTCCTGTCCCATCTCGCCAATCGCAGATGAAAGTCCGCCGGCGCCACAATCAGTAATACAACGATACAACCCCTTATCACGTCCTTGTAAAAGGACGTCTAATAACGCCTTTTCTGTTATTGCATTACCGATTTGTACAGCGCCGCCCGACATCTGTTCGGATTGTTCGTGTAACTCTGCCGATGAGAATGTAGCCCCATGAATACCGTCGCGCCCCGTCCTTCCTCCCGCAACAACAATGAGATCGCCGGCATGCGTCTCTTTTTGGCACCTGTCTTTCGGTATCAAACCAACCGTTCCGCAGAAGACAAGTGGATTTCCAATATACCGGTCGTCAAAGAAAAGGGCGCCGTTGGCCGTTGGAATACCCATACGATTGCCATAATCCCTGACCCCGGCAACAACACCCCTGAAGATTCTTTGAGGATGTAAAACACCTTTCGGGATTTTTTCTGACGGTGTATCAGGTGGAGCAAAACAAAATACGTCGGTATTCAGGATGGGCTTGCCGCCCAGTCCCGTGCCCATGATATCCCTGATTACCCCTCCAATGCCCGTATTAGCGCCGCCATACGGTTCAATGGCTGATGGATGGTTGTGTGTTTCTACCTTGAAACAGATGTTGTAACGATCATCAAACTGAATAATGCCTGCATTATCCTTAAATACGGATACGCACCACGGTTTGTTGAGTTCCTGTGTGACCTTCATGATCGTGTTGCGTAACAGGTTGTCAATTTTTGTTCCGTTGAAATCTATGATACCTTTCAGTGTTTTATGGACGCAGTGCTCAGACCACGTCTGTGCGATGGTTTCAAGCTCAATATCCGTAGGTTCCCGTTTAATAGAGTGGTAATATTTTCGGATTGCCTGCATTTCTTGTAAATTTAAAGATAATTGCCCCCGTACGCTTATTTCTTCGAGTTGTCCGTTATCGGCCTGTAATAACGATACGATATTCTTTTTAAAGACATAGCGGATAGCGCCATGTTCGTAATTGGGTAATTCCGGGTAAATACATATATCCTCAATCTTTGTATTTGCGAGTACCTTTGTTGCAATAGTTCGGATTGTTTCGGGAGGTAAATTTCCCTGTATAATATATTTTTGGGCAGTTTTAACGCCTTCGGCCTTTATTCCCAGATCACGAAGCGCCTTGAGAACCGATTGCTCGACCGGGTCCATTACCCCGGGTTTTCGACTGATTTCGATGATATGGGTATTAAAATCCAAATCCTGAAATCCAAATTCTGAAATCTCATAGTCCTGGGTGATGGTGTCTGCTAATAATTTTCGGGCAATATTATTCAGTTCCGCTTTGCTGAAATTTCCGAAAATAATATATGCCTGACAAACCCTGATATTCGTTATTCCGCAGAAACCAAATGTTTCAATTTCAGCCCGAATATTGTTTCCCTGGGTGTCGGTGCAGGCATCTTTAAAAAATACTTCGATTCGTGAATACATACGATTTTATTTATAACGCTCTTATCTTGCTGAATTATTCTGAAATAAGCCGTCACGTGACATCTTGGCCTTTTTGAGTCTTTCTATTATAGTATCATAGTTCCTGTTTGCAAGATCGTCCTTGAATCCGTTAAGTTCAATGATAAGCCGGTCGATAGTTTTTATAACATTTTCACGATTTTGTTTAAAAATGTCACGCCATAGCTCAGGGTCACCCGATGCGATCCTTGTCGTATCCTTTAATCCACCCGCGCCGTAAATGAGATAGTCCTGCCTGATTGCGTTGATCAAACAGGATGCAGTCACATGGGGCAGGTGGCTCACACTTGCCAGGATTTCATCATGCGCCTCAGGGGTTAAGATTTTTACTTTTGCGCCCAGGAGTTGCCACAAAGACGTAACCGTTTCTAACGCCTTCATATAATTGGTGGATTGGACGTCTGAATTCTTTGGCTCCCGCAAGCTCACTTTCTCATCTTCTGACCCTCTCTCATGAAAAGGCGTGATGATACAGGCGCTTCCTTCAAAAAGATCCGCCGTGGCGAATTCAATACCTCTTTGTTCTGAACCGGCAATTGGATGAGCGCCGACAAACGAAATATCGTTTCTCAGTGAGTTGGTAATCTGTTCAACAATGTATTTCTTGGTGCTCCCCACATCGGTAAGAATAGCGTTGCTTTTCATGCACGGGATAATGGCCTTAGCACTATCAACAATCTGGCTTACCGATGTTGCAAGAATTACAATATCAGCGTCTTTTACTGCCTTCTCCGGAATTAAGCTTCCGGTATCAATGGCATGCATTTTTACGGCCTTTTCTAACGAAGAAGCCTTATGACCTACCCCGATGACAGTCTTTACCAGATTTTTCTTTTTTAGTCCCAGACCGATTGAACCGCCAATGAGTCCAGGGCCAATGATACAGAGGGTTCCGAATCGCATGCCGAGTAAATTATTTAACGATAAAGAGTGCACTATAAATATATTAATTTTGAGTCCGTAAATGTTACATATCATAATTCTTTTTGTCAATGTTTTTAATTTGCTTGTTCTCATTGAAAAATAATAAAAATCTTATATAATGTTTAAAGAAAAAAAAGGGATTTCTGACGTATCATATTTTAAATAAGGAGAAATTTTTTGCCTGAAAAGACCGTAACGAAACTGGAAAACTCGATCCTTGAGATCGAGCATCGGATAGAAGATTTACAAAGCGCATCTCTTAAAGACCATATTGACAGAGGCGCTGAGATACAATCATTAAAAACAACCTGGGAAGGTATGCAAAGAAAGTTGTTCTCAGAATTAGCCCCGTATGATATTGTCAAAATTGCCCGCCACCCCTTGCGTCCCCTTGCGGCAGACTATGTTAATTTTATGATAGAAGATTTTGTTGAACTCCATGGAGACAAGCGTTTTGGAGATGACAAGGCGATTATTTGTGGATTGGGGAAGGTAGGACATGAAAAGGTTTTGATTATCGGACAGCAGAAGGGGAAGAGCACGAAGGAACGTATTGCCTGTAACTTTGGAATGCCCAATCCTGAGGGCTACCGCAAGGCGTTGCAAAAAATGAAACTGGCGGAAAAATTCCACTTACCCGTTGTAACGCTCATTGACACCCCGGGCGCTAATCCCGATATCGGCGCGGAGGAAAGGGGTCAGGCCCACGCAATTGCAGAAAATATCTATGAAATGTCTCAATTGAAAACCCCGATTATCAATATTGTCATCGGTGAAGGGGGCAGCGGCGGCGCGCTGGGTATTGGCATAGGAGATAAATTTGCAATACTGGAGTATGCATACTATTCGGTCATATCGCCCGAAGGATGCGCTGCTATCTTGTGGAAAAATGGCGAAAACGCGCCGGAGGCAGCAAAGGCGTTGCAACTGACGGCGAAGGATTTGTTGAGGTTTGGCATTGCGGATGAGATAATACAGGAACCCATTGGCGCTGCCCACAAGGATCCCAGGGCTACGGTATGTACGCTGAAATCACACATCGTAAAATATCTTGAAGAATTGAAGACAATTCCCATTGATAAACTTCTTGAAAGGCGGTATCACAGGTACAGGACGATTGGGAAATATGAGGAAGAATAAAATTTACGATTTGATGAGAGTGTTTGTTTTTATAATCCCGATTTCATTCGGCGCCAGTTCTCCTGCATCATCGTTTATTTTGTAAAATTCCTTATAGTGCAGGAGCATTTCGTTTGAGTTTTTGTATCCCAGACGGCGTCCATAATTAACAATACACATCGTCCTTGCTTCAACGAAAGAGAATCCCTGAAACTTCAACGCCTCCACAATGCACTTCTTCAGGTGATTTAAGTGATAAACGGTTGAACGGGCAAAATAACACCCGCTGTGTTTAAAGAGAAATTGTACATCAAGGGGATAATCCGGATTGCCGTTGGGTGTGGTCAGCGTCTTAATATTATGAGGCGTCGTGGGTGAGACCTGGCCTCCCGTCATACCATAGGTCTCATTTGCATAGCAAACAACGGTAATATTGGTATTCCGTCGTATGGCATGTAATAAATGGTTACCGCCAATACCGAGCAAATCGCCGTCTCCGCTCGCCACAATCACATTCAGGGCATCAATGGCATACTTAATGCCCTCGGCTACGGGAATAGCCCTTCCGTGCGCTGTATGCACAGAATCGAGGTCAAAGTAGCCTGCGCTCCTGCCTGAACAGCCAATGCCGGAAACAACGACCGTGCCGTTTTTCGGCAGGTTGAGTTCATCAAATGCCTGGCAGATGGTTTTCAGGACAATGCCATTTCCACAGCCGGGACACCATGGCGTGGGCAGCAGATCCATTTTCAGATAACGTTTAAAGCTGGTATTCTGGTTCATAAATTTATATTTATTTCAAATGATCTCGTAGCATGGAGGTTTATCTCATAGGCGTTAACTTAAAATGACAGATCAATTTAACCGTGTATTGACTCCCCCTTTATCCCATACGTGTTAAGTTAAGAATCTATAATTACCATCAGCCCCTTATTCGGATTAACTCCGCTTTGTCCCCCGCTGGCGGGGGTTAGGGGGTGGACAGGACTTCTCAAAATGTGCCTACCATCCGTTCTCTCCGTGTACTTATCACCATTTTAACTCTGCAACACTTCCTCTTTTGTCTAGTGCCCGGAGAGTAATTGTCCATCGTGTTGGCCTTCCAATTTCCACCCCCTGCCCCCGCCAGCGGGGGATAATCATCACCCGAACCCGCAAGATTTAAGCTGTTATAGTTTGCAAGAAGGTACGGACAAACTCCGTTTGTCTATGCTACCCCAAAAACCACTTAACTTAATACGTATGGGGTTTATCCACCGCCATTGGCCTTGTCCTTAAGGTCTTCTGCCATTATTTTTCCTCTCTTAATTTTTGTTTTATTTCCTGCAGGTCGATGCGGCCGCCAAGGATTGGTATAAACTCAATCTCTCTGCGTAACAGGCGTTCAATCTCGCGGACATACTGCCCGGTATTCATTTCCATCATGATGATTCGTTTATACTTCGGCGCAATGATCTTGATTTCTTCAACCACAGGGAACATGCGAATAGGGCGGTAGAGCGAAAAATCATTTTTGAAATAATAGGCCACCCTGGAAAGCGCCCCGTATGATATGAGGAGTATGTCAGTTTCCTTGCCGCATTCCAGATATTCATAGTAATTATATCGTTGTGCCGTTAACTGTTGCTTTTCCTGAAAACGGCTTATAAGCCGCCGGTAGTTATCGATATCGGATGTCTTCGGTATTGAGCCTTCGTGTGATAGTCCGGTAAAATGCCGGTTACTGGCGCCCAGAGGAGGGCTCGTGCGATGCTTAATCTCGAAGTCTCTGTGAGGGGTGATTGTTTCATACAGATGACTAATATAACCGTCGCTGAGGAGGATAACGGGACTTAGCGATTCCTCCGCGGCATTGAAGGCCGCGATCGTGTATTGATAGAGTTCTGCAACAGAATTGGGGTAAAAAACGATGGGAAAATAATCGCCATGACTGCCATGTATGCATTGTATCACATCTCCCTGTGCCGGCAAGGTAGGCATGCCGGTGCTTGGACCTACCCTTTGAACGTTTACAATTACTATTGGCACCTCCATCATGTGGGCGTGGCCGATGCTTTCCTGCATCAGGGAGAATCCCGGTCCCGACGTGGCGGTCATTGCCTTAACTCCTGCAAGTGAAGCGCCCATAACGGCGTTTATGGAAGCGATCTCGTCTTCCATTTGAAGGGTTTTTATATGCTTTTTATTGACCAGTTCGTGGATGATCTCAGAAGCCGGTGTGATGGGATAGCCCGCAAAGAATTTTAACCCTGCAACCTCAGCCGCCAATGCGATGGCCTGATTACCCTGTAACAACTGTTTTGGCATCGATCTCCTCAATTTCTATGGCAATATCTGGGCAGTATCGCTCGCACATCCTGCATGCAATGCAATGTTCCAACTCCATCAATTTTTGCTGGCGAATTTCCAGGTTTTTTACCGGACAAAAATTCACACAAATACCGCAGCGTTTGCAGTAGTCGTGATTAATATGCACAATCCCTTTGCGTTTTCGGGTTTTTTCTTCGGTCACGAACAATAATCCTTTTAAAGTTTGGAAATTCAATACAAATCGTAGCGCGGATAGTTTATCCTATAACCATTTGCTCAGATTAAGCCGTTTAAATGGTTTAAACGGTTTAAACGGTTTAAACGGCTTATCAGATCTGCGCTACAATAAAAAGTCGCCGAAGAACTAATTTAATCTATGCGTATATTTAAGCTCATGAGTTTAGCACTAATTTTCATAAAATTCTAGTGATATTTTTGGCTTCGGTAAATTAATGAATATCAATATTTTCTTGTAATTAAATATAGAATATGCTAATAAATAAAAGGACTTTATGGCAAATTTCAATTGATTTTTAATTTTGTCTTTAAAGGAGGATGTATGCCGAATATTAATGGAAGGGTAACAGATAGTAGCACGGGTAACGGAATTTCAGGCGCCACAGTTACGAGTACCGCAAGTGTCTCTGTCAACACGGATAGTAATGGGTATTACACAAAGGACCACATTGCCGGTAATTTTTCAGTACAGGCTACGGCAAGTGGTTATTACTCGTCCGGATGGGTGCCTGTTACTGTACCGCCTGGCACGACAAACTTCCCATTAGTAAAAAAGCCTCCGTTGCCGTAATTCAATTGCATAGAAATTTTCATTTTTTGTGCGTTTTTGGTGGTAGTCGCAGACTTCAGTTTGCGCTGGCTAACGTCTGCGGCTACTTAACCCGAAGTTTGTGAACTTTAAAAACAATGGTTGTATAGTGATCCCTGTCATCCTTTTTTATGGGGATTATAAGGGGCTTGTATGTGATCAAATAAATATGCAGGGGTGGTGGTTATGTTTCAATTTAATAGAATAAAAAAAGATTTTTTCGTGTTTTTCGTGGCTGTTATTTATTTTAGTTTATGGATGTTTACCTTTTCGGACAGTGCCTTTGCTCAGGAAAATGAAACAACAACATGGTGTTATGCAAATAAGTGTTATGTGATAACCATTGATTATCCGGATCTTTGTTTTCAAGGTGCTGCCAATATATCTTTTGATAGTGAGGGCAACAGTAATTTTGTTACATATACTGGCGGCAAATTTATCGGTAAGCAGAAAGAATATAAAAACAAATATTTTGCAAAAATTGATTTAAATAAGGACCATAAACCTGATTGTATTGTTGCATTAACTTTTAGCGATTGTGGGGATAGTTCTTGTGGGAAAGTTAATGGAAAATTAACTTACATGGACCAAAAAGGTGGAATTCTTCGAAAATGCGGGTTGGATGGTTTTGTTGTAGTTTGTTCGTCAGAACCACAATCTTTAACGAATCAACAACCTGTGAATAATCCGGGAAATATTAACGGAAGAGTTACAGATAAGACTTCCGGCTCAGGAATTTCCGGCGATTCAGCTACCCATGCCCTTGCACAAGAAAGAGAGGCAACAACACGGTGTTATGAAAATAAGAGTTATGGAATAACTATTGATTATCCGGATCTTTGTTTTCAACGTTATATTGATATATTTTTTGATAGTAAAGGCAACAGTGATCTCGATGCAATTTTAGGCGGTAAATTTATTGGTAAGCAGAGAAAATCTAAAAATAAATATTTTGCAAAAGTTGATCGCACGAATGACGACAAACCTGATTTAATCTTTGTTTTAAATTTTAAAAGTTGTGGAGAGGATTCCTGTGGGAAAGTTAACGGAAAATTAACTTATATAGACGAACAAGGTGGCATTATTAGGGAATGTGCGCTGGATGGTTTTGTTAACAAGTAACGGGCAGAGCCGCAATCTTTGACGCTTCAACAGCATAGAATATTTTTAAAAAACTAAATTGCCGCAATAAATTAAAAGTAAACAATTATAGACGCGAGAAACAGGTGTTCATTGAGGTCAAATTGTGGTTTTTGGAGTAATTTCCCAAAATCCTCGCCTTCCCCATCATTTGACCATCGGAATTGGTATGCGCCATCAATGCTAAATCTTTGAAACGTAATACCGCTTCCCACGCTAAATCCGAACACATCTGTAGGGCTGTTTAAGGATGGACGTGGTTCATAAAAAAGTCCCCCACGGAGAGGGATAACTTCGCTTTTCCTGAATAGTAAGTATTCAGTTCCATATCTTACTGTGTACGTATCGCTGATGTCTCTCTGTACTGATGCTTCTCCTATCGGGCGAGATTTAATTCCTTCATTGTCCTTTTGTTTAAACTCAGACCAGTCAGTCCACGTTACATCCGCTGAAAATGATAAAGCATCATTACAACGAAAATTAAAACCGGCTCCGAAGGACATGGGATAATCTACCTTAAAGTGTCTTCGATCATGGAATGGTTTGTCTAAATTACTTGCATCTGAAGAAAATGATTGAAAATCTATGATACGGTCTACATTTGCCGTATAAGGAGTATTGTAAACGGCGCCAAAAGTGAGACTCTTCCGTTCTTTTTCCCACACATTCCAGAGCAACCCTGTTGTAACATTCACTGCCTGAAAATTCTTGAATGTCCTTTCATCAATAGAGGTACTGGAGTAATCTCTTCCCCCAATCGTGCCATTTCTCGTTCCGTGGGTTATTTGTTTCCATGCGTAGTTACCAAAAAATTCGTCTGTATAGACATTTACCGCCATACCCAGAGACAGTTTGGGTGTGACCTGGAGAGAAATTGCAGGGGTGAGTGCGCCCACCCCCCCTTTTGACTCAAAATCAGATTTTTCGACATCATGCTGGGGATGGTCTTTGTAATCGGTTGTAACCGTATAGTCTAAATTCACATGGAAGTCGTAAACCTGCTTATAATTCAATGCAGCGACAAGGTTCTTTCCGAATAACCTGAAAGGATATGCGACACTGACATAATTCAAATCTCCTCGCGATACTGCTGATTCGTCCGCAAACTGGACATTTGGATTGTCTGTGAAAAAATCCTGCTGTGTTGATAAGAAAGAACCTACTACGGAAAGCTCAGGCCTTTCCAATTGTGTCAAACCGCCCGGATTCCAGGACGCAGCAGTCGCATCGTCCGCTACGGCAATAAAAGCCCCGCCCATCCCCAAAGCCCTTGCGCCTGAACCAACAGGAAGCGGGATTGCATTAATACTCGGTGGTGCAGGTTCAGATTGTGCAAAAGGGATTTGGTTGGTAATTGTGTTTGTGAAGACAAGGATAGATATGTAGAAAATCGCCTTTGATTTCATTTGATTCCATACGAGGTTTTTCATTGAACTGCAAAGGAATAAAAAGTCATTATGCATTAAATTGAATTTAATTTGATGTGCATTATCTTATTAAAAATTGTGAATTGCAAGGATTTTTCTGAAAGGTGTCTTATCGGCAAATCCCTTTTACAGGCCAAATTGCTTGTTTTAAAGAATTTGTTTTTTTCTTGCAATCAATTTTGAAATAGAGTATATAATGCAGCCGAATAAAAGTACAACGTTACAAATCTACTTTAAAACACCTGATATAAAAAAATTGGTAAGGTATATTTTATACATTTCAAACCCTTTCATAAATTTTGTGAAAAAGTGTAACATGTTACACAAGTGTAATGTTACATCTATGTACTATGTTACACTTTTTCGTGAGTTTAGATAGACCCTTATGATTTTAGTATTTTCTTTTAGTTGCTTTAACTAGCGACTTGAATAAATAGTTACGACATATTGTCAAATAGTGCTGCTTTTTTTGGTTTATGGTCTTTTTCTTGCTCTGTGTTTATTGTCACATTTTATGAGTGTAATGTTTCTGCAAAGGTAAAATGTGAATAATGGTGAGGCAAAAAGAGAAAGAAATGTGGAGCAATTTCATATTTTGAAGTACGTCATTTCTCGGGTGGGAACCGGTGTTTGGGTTGGGGGGGAATTAAAGAGTCTGTGGGAAAAGTCTTGTCTTGCCTGTCATTGCAGGCGACAGAGAAGGAATCTTTCCATCAGAATCCATGAGAATTATGGGTTTACTGTGGCTTGCCCGTAACTTCAGCTTCAGTCATTCCTCCTTTAAAAATTGTTAAAATTATTTTATATCATTGAAAGGAGAGAATGCATGGTAAAACAATTCTTTTGTACAGTCATACTAAGTGCGTCTTTTTTATTTTCCACCGGCGTTATAGCGCTTAATAAAGCAACAGCAGATGAGGTAAAAAAGGCGCCGCCCTGCTATGCAAATAAATGTTATTCTATCATTGCGGATTGTCCGAAAAATTGTCTAGGTAGGTCACTTGATGATATGTCTTTCGATAGTATTGGAAAAAGCAATCTTGATACAATTTTTTCTGGATGTGTTTTTCTCAGACAGAAGATATCACAAAATGAATATGCTGCGTGGCTCGACTGCGACACAGACGGAAAGGCGGACGTTATTTTTAAACTCACTTTTTTAGATTGTGAGGAGAATACGTGCTTTAAGTGTAAAGGTACCTATATACGAAAAATTGGTGGTGAAGTTGTGAGGACATGTAAGCTGACTGGTTATGTTACTGATTGTATTAGCGGGCCACAAGACAAACTATAGTAAGCATGTAAATTGAGCATTACGAGATATATGTGCTAATTAATTATATCTTTGCCAATACTAATCTCTTTTGAAAAGGAGGAATGAGGAATTATGGTAGATCTAGTTGATGTTAGAACAAATGATGTCAGTTTCATTATTAAAGGATTTGTACACGATCGTTATTTTCATGGTCACATAAAAATAAAAGATATTACAATTAGGGTATTTAAAATAAAAACGGTAAATGATTTGCCGGATCGTGATGTTAATGGTATTCCAACAAAAGATCCAATAATGAACCAAATTGATGTAAAATCTAACAATGATGGTTTATATGTAATATGTGCTAACAACGTTCCGTCTGGTGTATATTGTATTTTAGCTGAAGAAGTACCAGTAGTAGAACCACCAGCACCACCATTGAAATATGATGTTAAGAGGTATTACATAAGTATTGACGAAAGCGGCACATATGTTCAAGATATTGTTTTACTAGATACAATAAAGGGGCAAAAAATAGACAGGAATCCCCATAATGTCAGCATTCATGAGATATTTATGAAGGCGTAATAATTTTGAAAAATTATCAAAAGAAACCGTAATTTATTTTAATATGTTCATTTATCAAAAAAGGAGAAATTATGGCATCAATATGGGGTTATGTACTAGATGATCTAACTTACGTAGGTATCAACGGTGCGGATGTTTCAATAAATTCAGGTTATGGATCCCCTAATTATCATACTACTACGGATGATGGTTATTACCAAATAACTAATCTTGCGTACGGTACCTATACTTTGTATGCTAGGGCAGGTGGGTTTTATTCTAAAAGTATATCCGGGATATCAGTTCCTAGTAATAATCCAGTATATAGAGAAATTGACATGCGAAAAAAAGGTTGAACGCATAAATGTATTTCTCAATGGAAGAGCTTTGTTTTGAACGATAAAATAGATAGCCTGCAGTGACTACACTGGTGTAAATTAATTTAGAAAAGCCGGCAATGTTGATGAATCTTGGGTAAAAACTATCTATTTTATAGCACATAACAAAATGAGTGTTAGTATTTTAACTCATTTATTTCACAGGAGAAAGTTTTAAAAGACGTTGGGATTTTTAGCATTTGCTATGGGAGTTGGGGTTGATGGTTATTACTAAATTGTAGTTCAGAATGGGTTTTTGATTTATATGCAGATAAGGAAATTCCCGTTTATCCTGCGGGCGATACACTCCTTATTATTCTTCTAAAATTCACACTCGATAACAGTTAATAATAACGTAGTGGTAAAATATATTTACATAAGGTTTAGGGCAAATCAATAAAACATTGCTATAAGTTGGAGTTGTCCTTGATCGAGCAGATTGTTTTATGGAGTGGGTGTTTTGTTCTCATCTATGCCCTTAAAAAGGAAAGGTACACCTGGCTCGATAAAGATACAAAAAGCCTCATTAAAATGAGGTCTAAAGAAATTATGTTGTAAGGTATAAGGCATAGACAGAAAAGCTGTCTATGCCTTGTTTTTTATGAAAACTAAAAATATACAATAACAGATGCAAGAAACAGATGTTCCTCAAGACCAAAATGTGATCCTGATAGACCTAAATCCTCTCCATTGCCATCGGTTGCCCACCTGAATTGATAAGCGGCGTCTAGGCTGAACCTCTGAAATGTTATGCCGCTTCCAACGCTCACGCCATAAACATCCACCGGGTTATTGAGCGAGGGGCGCGGTTCATAAAAGAGTCCGCCTCTTAAAGGGATAATGAATGATTTTTGAAATAATAAGTATTCGCTACCGCATCTGATTGTGTATGTATCATCAACATTTACATCTTCTGATATTCCTCGGCCAAAGGGACGGGTTTTCACACCGTTTTCATCTTTCGTGATGTATTCTGACCAGTCCGTCCATGTTGCATCCGTAGACATGGACAAAGCATCATTGTACCGGAAACATAAACCCATGCCAAATGACATAGGATAGTCTATTTCGTAATGAATTCTGGATCCTTCAGAAGGTTTACGGTCTACATTGGCTTCAAAAGGAGTTTTAAATACAGCACCAAAGTTAAGGCATTTATCGTCTTTTTCCCATACGTCCCAGAGCATACCAATAGTAACGTTTGCCGCCTGAAAGTTTTTAAACGTATCTTTATGGACATAATTATCGGAATAGGTGTGTTCTCCGGAAGTGCCTTTATTGATAGTAACATTGCCAAATCCCTTTTCAACTTGTTTCCAGGCATAATTCCCAAAAAACTCATCCGTATATACATTTACCGATACGCCAAATGATAGTTTTGGCAAGACCTGCATGGCGATGGCTGGGGTCAGGGCGCCAATACCTCCTTTTGATTCGAAGTTAACATCGTATGTTGCATCATAAGTATTTGATTGTTGTGTTCCATTATAGTGCGCTTTATAACCCAAATTATTGTGGAAATCATACACTTGCTGGTAATTGAGTGAGGTGACAAGGTTTTTTCCAAAAATTTTAAATGGGTATACAAAGCTTGCGTAATTAAGGTCGCCGCGGGATACGGTTTGGTCATCAAAGGAATATTGAGCATTGTTGTCAAAATCTTGCCGAGTTAATAAGAATGAACCGACAATAGAAAATTCCGGTCGTTCCAATTGCGTTAAACCACCGGGATTCCATGAGGCGGCGGTTGCATCATCGGCAACGGCGATAAATGCGCCGCCTTGTCCAAGCGCCCGCGCACCTGAGCCAACCGGCAAGGGGACGGCATTGATTGGTTGTGGGAATAAATCCGCCGCAAAGACCTTGTG
>JAHFOW010000215.1 GCA_023261465.1 Planctomycetota bacterium | reverse complement strand
GAAATAGAGAATGGCTATTGTATACTTTGAATTTCAAATCGATTACGCCCATTTTTGTTCGTATCGTTTGTATATTATTACATTTACAACAAATTGAGAATTAAACATCCGGACACTAGTGTTGTAATATATCTACCTTGATATGTTATTTTAATTACGCCTCAGTACTTAGGGGGCGAGGGAGACATAAGTCTCCCCATCTACTCGGCGCTGCGCGTAAGTAAAACCCAACAAGTATAATCTAAGTATCCCGGTATGTTTGGTTTTGTGCCTCCACCCAACCGACACAACTGTTTTCAGGATTACAAGGCACGAGTAAACAGAGTGTAATGCCGGTTAGGCGCCTGTTATCATCCTGAATATAAACAGCACACAATTAATTCCTATTCGGTTTCGGAGTATTTTCATTTGATGGCGGCAGTGTTGGAAAAATAATGGAAGGTTGATCTCCGGTTAAGGTTTTGAGAAACGCAACAATTTTGTCTTTTTCCGCATCGGGAAGTATAACTCCCAGTTGATATTCTGACATGGTATTTACCGCCTCACGCAGACTCCAGGTACTGGCATCGTGAAAATAGGGCGCCGTCAGCTCAATATTCCTCAGCAGTGGCACTTTGAACACGTATTTATCTTTTTCATCCTTTGTTACGTTGTATCTGCCAAGGGTCTGCGTGTCTTTTTCGTATGGTTTTGCAACGCCAAATTTCTGAAAAGAGTTTCCTCCAATACCAAAACCGTTATGGCAGATTATACAACCTTTATCCTTGAAGAGATCGTATCCTTGTTTCTCCGGTTCTGAAATTTTGTCATCATAGCCATTTAGCCACGCATCAAATCTTGAGTTTGGCGTGGTTAGCGTCTCTTCAAATGCCGCAATAGCGTCAGCAACATTATCAATGGTAATATTTCCCTCTCCGTATACCTCTTTAAACCACTGCATATATGCCGGTATTGATTGTAAAACATTCACGGCAAGTTCATGATTTGAAGCCATTTCCATAGGATTAGCAATAGGGCCTTTTGCCTGCTCTTTCAAGTCTTTTGCACGGCCATCCCAAAATTGTGCCAGATTGAATTTTGCATTGAGGACAGTAGGTGAATTTATCGGGCCAAGCATCCATTTATGTCCGATAGAGGTCGGCAAATTATCAGCGCCGCCAGTAGAGAGGTTATGACAGGAATTACACGTGATCCAGCCGGATTTGGACAATCGTGGTTCAAAAAACAATTTCTTTCCTAATTCTATCTTTGCGCTGTTCCAGTCAAAGCTCATAGGAATTGGCTGGATAGGTTCTTTTGAACGTTCAGATACAGATCCACCCTGCATCCTTCCGCCACGGCCATACCCTATTTGCCGCTGTGATTCATCTGCGGCAGTAACTGCAAGCGTCGCAGCGTTAATTACGATAAATGCCAGTAAACAGGTAATTCCGGTAAATTTCATTTTAAGCATGTGCCCTCCTTAATTTTGGTTAATCGAACAATTGAAGTGAGTACTTCTTATGTACTGTTTTATAAAGACCATGTTACTGTTCATAACGTATTTCTTATATAACCAAATGATATGGACGGCATATTAAATTGTCAACAGCATTTGTTCGTGTTCCACCGTATTTCCTAAAAATTTCCTTGATATTGTACATCCAATGAAGTATTTATTTGTGCATTATGACAAATGCATTCCTTTTTGATGATAAAAACGGCAAAGCAAACATTGATTAATGGGATAAATCAAGTGCAAATGTTAGTTGCAAAGTATGGGAATGAACGGGAAAGATTATTTTCCGGAACATAACAAGCATGAATATACTTTATTCTACTGCGGTGAATGCTACGGGAAGCAGCTCAAAGGGCACCGTGAAGGCGACCGGGGTTCCCATGCCCATGCATATCATCTGGAACTGGTGGATCAGGGGTGTCAGATGGAGAAGCCCGCCGAAGAAACAACCGCCTGCCTTGCCTGCCACGCCATTGCCGAAAACCGATGCGACGGATGCCATACGCGCCACCGGTTCTCTGCGGCGGAAGCGAAAAACCCACCAGTTGCGGCGTGTGTCATTCCGGACCTGAGCAGTACAAATATGAGATGTACCTGCAATCGTATCACGGCATGGTCTATCAGGGCGAAGGGCAGACCTGGGACTGGTCAAAACCACTTAATGCGAAAAATTATAGAGAAACTTGGCATCAAACACACCGCATATCCCTTCTGGAAACACGGCGAGTACACCGATATGCTATTGGGATGGAAAAGAAAAGAATGGGAGAAATGAGGTCGTTATCAAATTAAAAATTTACTAATTTACTCTTTTCCTTTGATCTCCACATTCTCGGATGACCTGTCAAGGTTTGACACCATTTCCACTCCTTTTTAAACCATTCATATTCCACATATTTCACCTCATTTTAATTTATAAACCATCTTATACAATCTCTTTCCCTTCGCAGAGATTGATAAGTTCTACCAGCGCCAGTATCTGAGCGCGCCTGCCACGGCTTTTCCGTATGACCTTTAAAATGCCGGACTCCCGAAGCGTCCGCAGTAAGCTGGCAAGCGACTGGCGGCTTGGCTTTGGGTCTGCGGGGAACAGCAGATGCGTACTCTGAAAAAATGGCCGCTCAAAGATCTGGTCAAGAAGGGGTACCGCGTACTGCGAATGAGTAAGTTCAATTACACGTACCTTCAGCTTTTCGTATAGATCTATAATTGCCCTTGCTTTGGAGGTGTTTTGCCGCGCCTGTTCATCGAGCGCTGTGAGAAAAAATCTGATCCACTGATTCCATGCATCATCCTGTTGACCAATGGCACGTAAGCGGGTAATATACTCATCCCTATGTTCTTCGAGATAGGCAGAAAGATAAAACATAGGGCGAGAAAGCAGCTTTTTCTCGTGAAGGAATATGGGAAAGAGTATGCGGCCGATCCTTCCGTTTCCATCAAGAAAAGGGTGTATGATCTCGAACTGTGCATGAACAATGGCAAGCTGTACGAGAGGATCCGGACGGTCGGCATGGTAGTATTTCTCCCAGTTATAGAGATATTCCTTTACTTGGAGTGGGTCTGGTGGTACAAATTCAGCCCGCTCGATAGGACTTCCCGGCGGGCCTATCCAATTCTGTGTTGTACGAAACCGCCCACACCCCTTGTCTTTCCCGCGTACACTATCAAGCAGGATGCCATGTATCTCAAGGATCAGGTTGAGATTAAAGGGCTTTTTTTGCAATGCCAATTCTGCATGACGTAATGCACGCCGGTAGTTCATGATTTCATGGATATCAAGCCTGCGCGATTCCTGCTCAGGTTCCTCACCAGCCTCAAACCTGAGTACCTCCCCAAGCGTTGCCTGGGTACCCTCGATTCTGGAAGAGAGCACAGCCTCCTGTGTTGTTAGTGGTGAAAGCAGGACATCTGAATTTGGGACGCCGTAAAGAACGCCGTCATAATGGGCAAGAGACCGGTTTGCTTTTCCGATTAAGGGGATAAGTGACTCCCAATTCACATCTTGTAGCGGAAGTATTTTGGGTATAAATGGGTGCATTTTTATGTAACATAAAATAGCGCCAAGATTGCTTGTGTAAAGTATAAGTGGTTTTATTGTACACAAGTCAGCTTGTGTTTGTCAATCATGATAGAATAATTCGCAGTCTCTTATTCCGGCATCAGCGCTTTGTTTGAACTGTTATTTGCACGCCGGATAAGCTGTAATGACTCACGTGATAATTTACGGAGCTCCGCGCCAACATTTATGGTAACGGCTGAAATTACGCACGATGTTTTCAAAATACAACGTGAGATCATAAGCCTTTTTATACATAGGCAAATGTTCAAACTGCGCCAAAAAAACCCTAATTTTTAAAAAATTTTAGTCCGCTTCGCGGGAAAAAGAAAATAATCACAAAAAGTACGCCTCTCGGTAAATTTTCGAGATGAAATAATCAAATAATTCAAATCATCAAATAATCCATGATTGTCCTCAGCGAACGGCACGCACACAATAATAGTAGCCGCTGAGGCTGCTGTAGTTGGCGTAGGGGGCGGTGTCGTCGTCGCAATGACCGTAGTCGAAATCGACAACCCAGGCGCGCGAAGCGCTATAACCATCTGACGTCCAAATCGGCGATTGTTTAATGTCAAATAAAGGATCAATATACGTATAACCGTTCTTTTTTGTTGGCTCCATCAGCGACATGGCCTCTTCAAGGGTGGGCAATCGCCAATCGCTGTAACCGGCAAATTGTTCACGGTTCAAGCGCTCTATGTACCCCTGGCTACCCTATATGACATATATTCATCAGAACCGGATTGCTGCCACATGAGACCACTTGCACGGTCATACACAACCTTGCCATCATGCTGCAGAACAAAGTCATTCGCAAATCCCAGTGCGTTTTTATTCCAATACGAATCAAAAAAACCTTTTTCCTTGAGCATAGAATTTACAGATTCTTCAGAAATAATTTTTACAAATTTAGGTGGTAAAAATAAAATGATGGACACAGCGATACCACTTATAACAGGCACAAGAATAGCAGGTAATAAGCCATAGCAACATAGGTTTCCTTGTGGAAATGGCAGTTAAGCTTCTCTCTGATTCTTTGGAAGGTTGTTGTATAGTACTTTCCATTTCACCTTTTTGTTCGGGTTGAGAG
>JAHFOW010000214.1 GCA_023261465.1 Planctomycetota bacterium | reverse complement strand
GCACCCAATGCGTTATAATTTCTACGGCCTTTGATTCTTTCATTGCAACACCGGAAACTACACCCAGAGTTGCACACCCTATTAAAGCTGATGCTAATGTTACTTTTAAAAAATTATGCATGATACTTTAAATTCTCCTCCCTTCTCATAATCCTTACGCCACAATCGTCAGTCGATTGCGTTACATAAATAAAATAACCCCACCGTTGACTCTTGCAGACCACCCCCTTTCAAAATTTTCATGTAATATAAATAACTATAAAAATTACTTACTTTTTCACGACGTAAGTAGTACCAAAAAAGCTTTATATTTTTGGATAAATTATTATACTTATTCCACTCTTGAAGTCAATACAAAAGTTAATTATTTTCAATTTCCACAAACTATGTACTGTTACTATTTTAATGTACATACTTTAGATTCATCGCATCAGCCATGATCTTTCGCACCGAAAACCAATTGTCCTACAAATCCACCAACATGCATCGTCATTTTTTCTACAGGCTCGCCTATGTGACTTTCAATTTCTTTAATTATAGCGCTTCCCACAATAACACCATCAGCCATCTTTCCTATCATCCTTGCATGCGAAGGCGTGGAAACACCAAAACCAACAGCGATAGGAGTCTTGGTCATTTGCTTGAGCTTATCAATATTTTGAACCACATCATCCGGGAGTTTGTCGCGAATTCCCGTTATACCCACAACAGAAATATAATATAAAAAACCCTGCGACCTTTGCGTTATTAACGCCATACGTTGTTCTGTTGTTGTGGGTGCTATAAAACAAACGATCTTGAAATCATTTTTTCTTGCCGTTTCAAAAATCTCAGCATTTTCCTCAACGGGTAAATCAGGAATCGTTAAGCCGTCAAGTCCGGCATTACATGCCTTTTCAACAAAATTTTCACATCCCCCTTTAAACACAATGCTGTAAGACACCATCGAAACAATAGGGATATCAGATATCTTTCGTAATTCAGTAACCATATCTAAAATCTGGGCAACTTTTATACCTCTCGTCAAAGCCCTGTAATAAGATGCCTGTATTATAGGCCCATCTGCAATGGGATCAGAAAAAGGGATGCCGAGTTCAATAATATCGGCACCCCTTTTCTCAAATTCCAAAATTAGCGCCTTTGTCGTTTGCAGGTCAGGGTCACCGGCGGTAATAAATGGTATAAAGGCGGATTTATTTTTGCTTTTTAATTCCGTAAATTTTTTATCAATTCTGTTCATCAAAGTTTGCCAGTCCTAAATTTTATATCCAAGCTTTTTTGCAACCTCAAAGGAATCCTTGTCACCACTACCCGACAGACACACAATAATTATTTCGTCTTTGCCTAAAGTTGGCGCAAATTTCGCGGTATACGCAAGGGCATGTGACGCCTCAAGAGCGGGAATGATGCCTTCTAACCGTGCGCACTCCTGAAACGCATTAACTGCCTCGTCATCGGTAATCGATACATATTGCGCCCTTCCAATATCTTTTAGATAACTATGTTCAGGGCCGACTCCAGGGTAATCTAATCCTGCCGAAATTGAATGCACAGGCAAAGTTTGACCATCCTCGTCCTGTAACACATAGCTTGCACTTCCGTGCAAAATACCAACCGACCCGCTCGTTAGCGTCGAGGCGTGCTGGCCAATACCAGTTCCAACTCCACCTGCTTCAACACCTATCATTTTTACATCTTTATCTTCAATAAATGGATAGAATAATCCCATTGAATTACTTCCACCGCCAACGCAAGCAATGAGATAATCTGGCAATCTACTCTCTTTTTCCATTATTTGTCTTTTGGCTTCCTCGCCAATCACCAACTGGAAATCTCTTACCATCATTGGATACGGGTGTGGACCAACAACAGAACCTAAAATGTAGTGTGTATGCCTCACTGAAGCCATCCAATCCCTGAATGCCTCATTCGTAGCGTCCTTTAATGTTTTGGAACCGCTTGTAACAGGAATAACTTTTGCCCCAAGCAGCTTCATTCTGAAGACATTCAATGCCTGCCGTCTCATGTCTTCTTCACCCATATAAACATTACATTCTATGCCAAACATCGCAGCGGCTGTTGCCGTAGCCACACCATGCTGACCAGCTCCGGTTTCTGCAATTATTCTCTTCTTGCCCATTCTTCTTGCGAGGAGAATTTGACCGATGGTATTGTTAATCTTGTGGGCGCCCGTATGATTCAGGTCTTCCCGCTTCAGGTATATCTTTGCGCCACCAAGTTTTTTCGTCAATCTCTCCGCATAATAAAGCTTTGAGGGACGCCCAACATATTCCCTCAAGTAATACTCCAACTCAGTATTAAATGCCGGATCATTTTTTGCCTCTAGATAAGCCTTTTCCAACTGATCCAACGCAGGCATTATTGTTTCGGGAACAAACTTTCCACCAAAGCGCCCGAAATGCCCCATTTTATCTGGTAAACTCTTTGTCTCTGAATAGTCATAAGTCAAAAATTTTTGTTTTACCGTTGTCGTAGCCATACCTATACCACCTCAATTACTATAATTATTGTTTAAAAATTAAACTTATAAACACAATGAGGGTAGCAAAAAGCTCTGCTACCCTCATCGTTTATTTTAACTAAATCTGGTTATTTATACCAGATGCACAGATTAGTGATGTACTTCTACACCAGCATCTGCATTTGCACGGTGAGGAATATCAGTCCTCTTAAACCATTCAACATCTACGTCGCCTGGCTTCCTTATCCAACCCGGAAGAAGGTCTGAGTACTCGCCATGCTGCCAGAACGCTTCTGATTTGTGCTCAAGACCAATCTTCTTCTCGATCGCAGCAAACCTTCTTAATTTAGCAGCTTCCGTCTTAAGCTCAATCAATCGCCTATCGGTTTCAAATGCACCACCATTTCCATATGTTGCATTGTACATGCTCATGTGAGCCAAAGCCTTATATGTATTACCGATTAAATAACAGATGATCTCAAGACCAAGACGCTCAAGGTTAGAAGTTGCATAGAACCTTGGGTCTCCACCTGGCAGTAAGCTAAATGTATAGTGTCCATACCAGTCTGGAGGTGAACCCTCAGGCATAGGATCAACAACACCATCGAGGAAGCAACCTACGATAACTGCCGCAGCTTCTCTCCATTTCGTGAAGCTCAACCTGACACCATCGTCCATTTCCTTGAGTTTATCAGCAGCAAACCTTGGAGAATGACAATCCTGACACTTCTTTATCCAGGCGTCCCTCTTTGCTTTGTGCTTTGGAGCGCCACGGTCAACTTCGAACATACCCATATCGCTATAGATAGTGCCGTACTGTTGTGGGTTGTGATTTCCATCCTGCATATGGCAATAAGCGCAGGTTGGAACTCTGTAATTACCCTTCTTTACGGGCTTGCTCCAGTCCATCGTTGCTGATTCGGCCTCATATAAACAGCCATGAATGGATGTGTTATACATCGCCCATTCATCGTGATCAACACCCATATGGCAGAACCTGCAGGCGGTTGGTTTTCTTGCCTCGGCAGGACTAAATACGTGCCTTGTATGGCAACCATCACATCTGTTCTCTGCAATAGCATGGCACTCCGCACAGCCCGCAACTTCTTCAGCTGGTTTTCCTACATGCCAGGAGAACTCTAATACGTTTACCGTAAATGCGTGGGTATGCGAACCTAATCCGCCAGCCCTGTGCTCTGCCGTCTCTTTTGGATGACACTCACCACAATTCTTATAGGTGGGCATAAAAAGTTTCTGATGGTCATTGCCATGACATACATCACAGCCAACAACACCTTCAACCGGCTTTCCATCTTTCGCTTTTATACCAAGACCCCTTCTGATCTCCAGGTTTCCATGTGCGCTCTTCTTCCAATCTTTTACAATTGTTGGAGTCTGAACAGTGTGACAAAGAACGCATTCTTCATTCTTAAATACCCCTTCATTCTGACTACCGTTTGTCCAATAGTGGACAGGATCATACCAGCGAATCGAAGGCAAGAATTTCAAAAATGACTTATAAGGTCCCCACCCTTGTACATACTGAGGTGAAGTATATTTTGCCGTCAAACCGAACACATACAACGTTCCATCGTTATCAGGACCAACTGGCTGACCAAATACCTGTGAAGCTACATCCTGAAACGTAGGTCCCTCTGCCATTACATTCCCACTACCCAATGTACACGTTAATAATGCAACACCTGCTATTGCAGACGCTACTCCTGCAAATCTGGATAATGGCTTCTTTAAAACTTCAAGCATTAACTTTTCTCCTTTCTTACGAAACACGCGCTTTTAATCATTGTAACACCCATGGCTTTTAAAAAGCACATCAAAGTCATAGATAAGCACTAATAAAATACAAAACTACTAACTTAACCAAACCACCCCCCTTCACTGATATATAAGTTGGCAATCATAAGTTAAAAATATACACCGCAAAACAAGAATAAACGTTCTCATTATACCTGCATGTATATTCTTGTCAAGCATATTTTAGAAATCAAAACCATTCCCATTCTATAAACATTTCTTAAAAAAACAGTTAAAACACGAAGAGCTGGGAAGTGGAGAAACCACCTGTCCAGCTCTTCTGTGTATTTACTTCCTTATTCCCGCTTTTAACGAGATTGTGCTTCTAAGCATTATCTTGCATGATAGCCTGG
>JAHFOW010000213.1 GCA_023261465.1 Planctomycetota bacterium | reverse complement strand
TAGAAAGGGGTATTTATCAGAATTGGTTTGGTTTTACCTCACTTAATATTTATGAGGACGACGAAACCCTTGAATACATGATGAAGAGCGGGTGCGTGGGGGTATTGATTGGGATTGAATCCATCAACGAAGAGGCGCTTAAGACAATGAATAAGAATGTGAACCTCCGCATTTCTATAGAAAAATATTTCGAGGCCATAGCTAATATCCGTAAACATGGCCTGGCAGTATGGGGGACAATGGTGTTTGGAAATGACGCAGATACCCCGGATACCTTTATACAGGTTGCAGACTTTGTTTTAAATTCCCATGTGGATGTCATGACGTGCGGTATTTTGTGTCCATTTATCAACACACCGCTTTATCACAGATTGAACGGAGATGGGCGGCTTTTCAGGACAAATTTCCCTGAAGATTGGAAATATTACACATCTCACCACCTCACCTATATTCTTAAGAATATGTCTCTTCAGGAGCTTATAGATGGGTTCCAATATTTATACGATAGGATATATTCTACGGATGTATTACGACAAAGGTTTCAGAATGCTAAAGAGGTGCTTAAAGAAAATATGAATGCAGCCATGTTTGCATTCCGGGTCAATCTGGATTGGCAGAGTGTGTATCAACACCTGATTCAGAATTTAAAAGAGCTTCAGACATCCGGATATTATGATGAAATGCTCAGGCGATACAATAAATCAAGAAAAACAGGGAAAAAGGCAGCATTAACGCAGGTTGAAGCAATATTGTAAATAAAATCAATACTCTCTCATCTCAAGTACTGAACCTTTTCGGACAAGAATTACGAAAAGAAATTTGAAAGATAAGTCTAAAGCAGAGAGTTTGCGTTATCGCCAATTGATGATATGGTTATAATAAACGAAACTAAATAATAAAATATATGCCAAAAGTCGTCGTTACCGGATTAGGATTAGTCACGCCCGTTGGGATTGGTATCAGGGAAAGTTGGGAATCCTTTATACACGGCAGAAATGGTGCCAATGAGATGAAATCATTCGATACCTCCAAGTATAAGGTACACCGTTCGTGTGAGGTAAAGAATTTTTCTCTGGATGTAGAATTAGAGAACCAGATTCAGGAAAATACCATCCACAAATATGTTTACTATGCAGCCCGCGAAGCGCTCCAGGAAAGCGGTTTATTAAATGACAAGAAATTTAACAGGGAACGATTTGGTGTTGCCATTGGAACGCTTGCGGCCGAATTGACTCCTTTTGAAAGACTTTTAAGAAAAGACACCTCAAAAAAAGACAACGGTTTTGATAAAATCGTTGCCGCCGTTTATCCCCCTAATTCTATAACAAATATTCTTGCCCGATGTTTCGATTTTGAAGGACTATCAATGATCTTCCTGAATGCCTGTTCTTCCGGCAATCATGCTATTGCCTGGGCTTATGACCTGCTGGCATCAAACAAACTGGATGTAGTTATGGTCGGTGGGGGAGATATGATCCCTCAAACAGAATTTACCCATTTTCACAATCTCAAGGCGCTTGCTCCTGAACGCTGCCAGCCCTTTGATAAAAACCGTCAGGGACTTATGATCGGGGAAGGCGCTGGCATTCTGATCATGGAGCGGTATGAATTTGCAAAGAGGCGTGGCGCATCAATTATTGCAGAGATGTCAGGCTATGGTTTAAGCTGTGACGGATTTCACATGACTGCGCCCCATCCTGAAGGTGACGGAGCAGTAAAATGCATGAGCGATGCGTTAAAGATGGCAAATCTTTCTCCTGCTGAGATCGGTTACATTAATGCGCACGGTACGGGAACGCCGCATAACGACAAAACAGAAACGACGGCTATAAAGCGTGTATTTGGTGAACGTGCTTATAAGATTCCATGCAGTTCAACGAAGTCGATGATTGGCCATCTCATGGGGGCCGCAAGCGCCGTAGAGTCGGTCATTTGTTGCTTAGCCATCAGACAGGGGATATTACCACCAACGATAAATTACGAAACCACTGACCCTGAATGCGATCTTGATTATGTGCCAAACAAGTCGCGGGAAATAAAGGTAAATCATGTCCTCAATAACTCTTTTGCCTTTGGCGGCAACAACGCCACAACGATATTTAGCAAACTCTAAACGTAAACACGGCTTATAATAAACTCAATTTACGATATTAAAATTACTCATTTGTGGTTAAATTTCTATGAAAAAGCGAGTTGTTATTACGGGAATTGGTATTGTTTCTCCCCTTGGGTGTACAAAAGTGGATTTCTGGAATGGTCTTGTAAGCGGGAAATCCGGCATATCACCCATAACCGCTATCGACCTTTCTTCCTATAAATGTAAGTCTGGCGGAGAAGTCAGGAACTTAATGCCAGAAGTATACCTTGGCACGAAGGGTTTGAAATATTTAAACAAAGGAACCAGATTCCTGGGTTCTGCCGCAAAGATGGCCATCGACGACGCAAAGCTTCCTACAGATGGTTCTCTGTCAGAGAAGATGGGGATAGTTATTGGCTCATCACTGGGCAATTTCTCAGAAACAACGGATTATTTCTTTGAAATTATCCGAGGTAACCCATCTGAATTGTCACCTATGCTTAGTTATGACGTTGCCCTGAATTCTTCTATTAATTATGTATCTGTTATATTTAAGATAAAAGGACTTGCCCGTACCGTATCGTCAGGTTTTACTTCGAGTACGGACGCCATTGGCGATGCCTTCAATATGATCCGGCAGGATTTGGCAAAGGTCATTGTTGCCGGCGGTGTTGAGCAGATTTCCATCGATTTATATCTAATATTTTATATTCGAGGACTCCTTTCTGGCCTGGATGGTAAAGCGGAGGCGAGTTTGCCCTTTGATAAGGAAAGAAACGGATTTGTCATGGCGGAGGGCAGCTATGTAGTTATTCTTGAGGAACTTCAACATGCCATAGACCGGGGCGCTCACATTTATGCAGAAATAAAAGGTTTCGGAAGCACCTTTGTCGGAGGTAGGGATTACTCCAGGGATGAAAGAACCCGCCGTTCTGCAAATGCAATGATACATGCACTTGAAGAGGCAGGGACAAAAAAAGAAAATATTGATTTGATAAGCGCAAACGCAAATGGAAGCAAGGTACAGGATATTGTTGAAGCAGGGGCTATACAAGCCTTATTTACCGGGAATAGTCATATCCCCATTTCTGCAATTAAATCAAATATCGGCGAATCATACGGAACGGCGGGTAGCGCCCAACTCATTTCAACCATCATGTCCATGAATACAGGCCAAATACCCCACATTATCAATCACAAACAAAGAGATCCGGAAATCAAACTGAACATCATCCTTGAAAAACCCGTCAATAAAGAAATTCAACATGCAATGATAAATACCCTGGATTACGAGGGAAATAATTCATGTCTGGTGGTAAGCAGGTGTAGCAAATAATACAATCAATTGTAGAATAAAGACAAAAAGATGCGAACTTCTTTTACTAATCAAACCTTTGAAATAAACGAGTTTAATAGTTATGTGGATGGGTTGAGGAACGAAACTCAACATCGATGACTGTGTTTGTAAATGTTTTAAGAAGGTAGGAAGATTTATAAGAGGAAAATTGACTTATGCATAGTAACCAAAAACTTGCCTTCATTAAATGGGGAGATTTTTCACACATCAATGCTAGTGTGATTGAAATGCTAACGAAAAGTTTTTCGAACTTTCACATTGAAGTAATAGAATTGTCAGACTTGATTAGCAAGAAAGATGTGGTGGTGCTTTTTTGCTGCTTAAAGGAATATTGGGTGGACATATTACTTAACCCGACCTTCGCAATTCGAGGGGTAGACAAGCCGCTAAGCCAGTAAATACAAGGGGTCGTCTTAAAAGGTCGGCACTACAGACCTATCTGTCCTGAAGCATAAACCTTGGACGGATAGAAAGAGACCCCTTCAAATACTTAAATGCTTGTTCAATGCGGGTCAAAAGCAGATAAGATTCCCAACGGTTTCAGGCGAAGCGGCCTGCATGTTTGAACGAAGCAGATAACGTCCCTCACGCCGCAACGTTCGCCGCAACCGTTCACGATCCAGGCTGAAATGGAAGGTATGCCCATTCACCGGTTCTTGCGGATTTGGGATAGAGACACGAACCAGTCCAAAGTCCCGCCCGTTGGTTATCATTGAGTTCTCCCAGGTAGAGAACTTGCCGCTGTACCACTCTTCTTCCGCTGGCCCGACAGTTCTCTACAACGCTCCAATACCTGTGTGTTTTCCCATCCTTCGTCCGTGATTTTCTCGTAAAAACATGCAAATATTTTCTCAGTTTCCCGTGAATACGTCAATAGGGTAGGTCGGCACTACAAGCCGTTTTGAAAAAACATCCCTTTAAAATCAATGGTTTCCTGGCGTTAAATGCCCAAAAATAATCATTTTTTGGTGCGAATTGAGAAAGTCGGGTTAACAGAGACTCCTCCATCCGTTTGCGCCCGGTAATGTCACGGGCAATACCCATAACTCCCACAATATTTCCTTGTCTGTCGCAAAAGTACGCGAGGTCTTTTATTTTTGAAAACAGCGCTTCAAGTTTTTTAGTTTCGTCTTGGACAGCTTCCTTTCTTCGATCTCCATTCTCAGTTCTTCGTTACAAAGTAAATGGCAGGCAAAAAAAGTATAAGGAACAAAAATG
>JAHFOW010000060.1 GCA_023261465.1 Planctomycetota bacterium | reverse complement strand
GATTCTGTGAGATGTATTTTTTCCATCGGCTCCGTCGGAGTCGGCTGTTTGTGGAATTGAACACGAATAATGTATTGAACTCCGTAGGCGTGACCTCTTTCTTCAACGAATACAAACAGGCCGCTCCTCCGGAGCTTCCTTTATATTTTTTGCATTTATTTCTACAAACAGATTACCCCGCCTGGGGCAACGTTGTCATTTTCTATTAATTTCTTGATTTTTCAAAAAAACTCAGTTGTTACAATGTTTGTAACTGATACCAATGTTTTTATATTTAATAGCGCATCAACTTTTCTACTGCAGCAATAACATCCTTTGCCTGTGGAATAAAGACCTCTTCCATCTGGGCGCTAAAGGGCACGGGGGTATCAGGGGCAGCGACACGAATAATGGGACCGTCCAGATAATCAAAACAATATTCGCTAATCAGGGCAGAAACCTCGGCTCCCACGCCGCCCGTTTTCGTTTGTTCATGTAAAATTACTACCTTATTCGTCTTCTTTACCGTGTCAATAATGGTTTTTTTGTCTAAAGGTAAGATTGTTCTCAGGTCTACGATTTCACATGAAATGCCGTTATCTTTAAGTGAGCGCGCAGCTTCAATCGCTGTATGAACCATTGCGCCATAGGTAATAACTGACACATCGCTGCCTTCCAAAGCAATACGCGCCTTTCCGATAGGTACTATGTAATCTTCTTCAGGAATGGTGTCCTTGATACGTCGATAGAGATATTTGTGTTCACAATAGATAACAGGGTCATTATCACGAATAGCGGCTTTTAATAATCCCTTCGCATCGTATGCAGTAGCAGGCGCTACAATCTTAATCCCGGGTACGTTAAAAAAGAACCCTTCTATATTTTGCGAATGATACGGTCCGCCATGGATATTTCCACCATAAGGCGCACGTACAACAATGGGTGTTGGCGCTCCCCACCGGTAATGGTTTTTTGCCGCCACGTTTACCAGTTGATCAAATGCGCAGGAGATGAAATCAGCAAATTGCATTTCGACAACAGGTCTCATGCCCACCAGGGCAGCGCCGATAGCGGCGCCGGTAAAACCGGATTCCGATAGGGGGGTATCCAGAATGCGCCAATCGCCGTATTTTTCATAGAGGCCTTCAGTTACCCGAAATGCCCCACCGTAAGCCCCAACATCCTCGCCTAAAACGAACACGCTCGGGTCGCGTGTCATTTCTTCGTCTAATGCCTCCTTAATTGCTTCCAGATAGGTAATTTCTTTCATACCATATTCTCCTGGTGATTGTAATAAATGGTAGAGACGCAAAATCGTTCGAATGAGTTCCCGACGAAGTCTTGCGTCTCTACGTGTGCATTGTTAAAGTCGCCGTAAGGCCAAATGTAATGTACAGGAAATTCAAAGTTTTTGGTAGGAGCCAACTCCTGTTGGCGACAGGAGCTTGCTCGCCAGTGGGTATGTCCATCGCCGTCAGGAGACGGCTCCTACCATAGATATTTAGTAATAATTTAGTTTTTGAAAATTCTCAGTAAAATGAAACTTAGCCTGGCTTCAAGATTTAGGCCTGAAAGGCCGTCAGGATATAGCAGGGGGTTGTAGCCCCCTGATCTTGAATAACAAAAACAACAAGCCCCAAAGGGGCGAAAGGACATCTCCTTATTTCCAAATATAATTTTCATCGTATTCGATGCCATGTTTGTTGAGAAAAATGTGCCAACCACGCGAATTCCTTGCGCCCTTTCAGGGCTAACCAATTTATTATTCATCTTCAGGGGGCTTCACCCCCTGCTATACACTGTCTGCCCTTCGGGCATAAAAGTTAACATCCCTGTATTTCGTAAGGCAAAACAGTTACCAAATATTAAGCGCAACAACATAATTCTTTAAAGAGATTTTACGTTGCTTCAATGGGTGTTGCATAAACTCCTTTAAAGCATTCGCCAGGGTCAGGGTATGGGCTTTCTTCTGCAAATTTCTCTGCATCTTCAATTTCCTTTTTTGCCCGTAAGTCGATACCATCCAGTTCGTCTTTTTTGGCAAAAGAATTTTCCAGAAGATACTTTTCCATAGTGAGAATGGGGTCTTTTTTCTTCCATTCTTCAAGAAGTTCTTTTGGGACATATTTTGCGCTGTCGTGTTCAGAATGGCCGTGCATGCGCATGGTCTTACATTCGATAAATGTTGGACCGCCGCCGTTTCGTGCAATCTCGCACGCCTCTCTTGCGGTTTTGTATACTTCTACAACGTTGTTTCCATCCACGGTCTTGCTGTTCATGCCATAGGCCAGGGCGCGTTCCGCCACGTTTCTGATTGCCATTTGAAATCTGACAGGAGTAGAATATGCATATTGGTTGTTATTGCAAATAAATACGATGGGTAATTTTCTCACCGCAGCAAAGTTCATTGCCTCATGAAAATCGCCACGGCTCGTTCCCCCATCTCCGGTACATGCGGCTACAACCCTTTTTTCTCCTCGTATTTTAAAGGCAAGCGCGGCGCCTGTTCCTACAGGATAATTATCTGCCAGATGGCTGGGGAAGCCAAAGATGCCGAAATTCAAATCCCCCATGTGCACATTTCCTTCTCTACCGCCGGAAACGCCCGTCTTTTTACCCAGGTAATGAGCCATGATACGTTTTGCCGTAATACCACGGACAAGAAAAACCCCAATATCTCTAAAATAGGGGGCTGCAATATCGTTTTTTTCGAGGGCGTAACTGTAGCCAACGGAAATCGCCTCCATGCCATTACTCGTCCATACGCCGCCTAATATCTTTCCCTGGTGATAGAGTGATGTAATGCGGTCTTCCAATCGCCGTGTAAATTTGAGGTAATAATATAAATTCAGTAAATCTTCTCGCTTAATTTCCATTACATACCTCTTGAAAATTCGAAATTCAAAAGTAAAAGCTTATAATCCACCGGTAATAGCCCGGTCAATTTCCATCTGTGCCTTAAGTTCTAATACATGGTTTGTAAGTTCTTCAATGTGTCCATTTTCCCATTCTGCAAGGGTTAACAACATCTTCCGTGTGGCGGGTTTTGCAGCTTGTAACGCTGCACGATAGTAGTAATCATACGACTCCTGTTCCCTCTTTATTGCCTCCAGGAGTACTTCCATAATGGACGAAGGTTCTGTTGTCTGGTTTATCTTCACAAATACCCCCCTTTTAAAAATTTATGTTTATGTTACCAGGGTAATCACGGAATTTCACTGAGGTAATTACCATTTAAATTGTTATTGAGTGTAACGGCCTTAAACCGGTTAAATGTGGATTACTAATATTTTTGTGTTGTACTAATACTTTGAATATTGTGCCCATCCCTTCCGGATGAAGAAGATTCTTTGCCTTGAGTACGGTATCAATATCATTATTTAACCTTTCAAGGATGCCCAGGGCAATTAAGAAATGGGATTGTTTGGCAAAACCTGTCTTTTTAAGTCCACATGTTTTTCCCGCATTCATCAGGCTGGTGAAATCCACATGGGCAGTGATGTCTTGTTCGCCTGGGTGTTCGTAATAGTCCTGATTTACCGTATGACGATAAAAACACCGTAAAGTTCCGTTACTATTGTTTCCCCGATATATTCCATCAAACGTATCGCCGTAATCAATGGTAATGATAAATCCTTTGTGTAATTTTTCTGAAACATGTTTGAGCCACTGAATGGCGTTTAGATTTATTTCATACCCCTGGTTTTCTTTCAGATGATGTATTTGATAATATTTGAGAAGATTTTTTAATTCCTGCGTTGATACCCCGTCTTCAATTTCAATGAATTCTTTATCATTATAACCCACATAGATTTCTTTTAAAATGCCTTTATTTATTTTAATCCGATGTACCGGTAAGGCGTCAACAAACTCATTTGAGAGAAAACATCCCTGAATTGCATCGAAAGAAAATCCGTGTTCTGCATAAGCATGCCACGAAACCTTCTTGTCTGGAATAAGATGGAGAGATTCTAAAAGCAGCCTTTGTTTTTCTCTTACACAAGGATTAGATTCCACGATAATGTAGTGTAAATGTTCATAAAATGCCGGATACTCTTTTTGCGCGTGCCGGAAAATGTCATAACACATCCATCCCCTGTTGGCGCCCATCTCAACAATCGTGAATTTCCTTTCTCCCATAATCCGCCACATCTCTTCCAGTTGTTTTGCAATCAATTCCCCGAATATCTTGTGGACGGTGGGGCTGGTATAGTAATCGCCTGATTTTCCAATGCGCTCTTTATCTGAGTTGTAATAGCCATACTGTGGGTGGTAAAGCGCTATTTGCATAAACTCGGCAAAGGTGATTTTGCCCTTTTTGTGTATGTTTTCAATAATGAAATCTTTCAGCAAAAGCATAACCAATAAATCCATTACAAATATGTCAACGAAGAAGTATGATCAGAGACTATGATTGAAGAAGAATTCACCGAAACATCTGGTTACAGAGCCTGCGCATAAACTCAAAAAAATTAAGAGGGTTTTTTATTTATACGCTTGCCTTATAGTAAAAAAAATACGGGAGCAGGCTGGAAACCTGCTCCCGTATGTGATTTCAACGATAAACCTTTAGCACTAAACACCATTCTACATTTTCTTGTATTCCGCACTGAGCGTAAGGCTACTGGGAAGAAGCCCCGTTGGAGATTTAACAGATAAAGACAACCTATCATTAGCGTTTATAAGCACTTCGTCAAGGTTAAATGTTTTTTTTCGAATTCTGCCAGAAGTTTTGTTTACATTTAAAGGCCATGTCTTTTTGTCAACCAGGTCTCCACTTGCATTAAAGTGGCTGCAAATGAGAGAGAACCGTTTTGGATAAGAGGCAGACATGTTGTTTAATTGGCCCAAAAAACTCACAATTCCCGCTGGCAGCACATACTGATTTTTTGCCACTATGTCATATAAGGGGAATTCTTTTCCTGGTTCAAGTGGATATGTTAAATCAAAACAAAATTCTTCGTACCACTCGCAAAAAAAACATCCACTAGATACTAATGGAAGAAATGCAAGAAGCAAAGTCATCAAAAAATATTTAAATTTAACAGACATACTCTCTCCTCCTTTCGATGTGTAAAATATAAAATATCTCCATGTTTTCCCTTGTGTGTAATAACGTCAGGCTAGCAAATAACTAATATGAACTACACCCGTCGCAGTGCGGTCTTTTATTACACGACTATTATGAAAATTTCTCTTATTTTACATTTATCATAAAATATGTTATTAAGTCAAGAGTAAAATGGGCCGCCTCCCATATTTCCCTTGACATGCAAACTATAGTTAGAATAATTTAATTTTATGTCCAGAATATTGATAGAATATTTTGGGATTTTACGGTTATTTTATAATATTATCGTGTAAAATTATTTTGAGAAAGTTTTTTGCAATCTACGTTGTTAAACGAAATTTGGTTACAGCTTTGCTACGCTGGGCACATTGACAAGATGTAAATTCAAACGAATTATGTTAGAAGTAACGAAAAACAAAAATATTATAATAAATCGCCGGAAATTACTTTCTTGTTTCGGGTGGGGTTTTATTGGCATATTCCTCACAACGGTTTTAGGTTCAATGATCAGGTTCTTCTTTCCCAGAACCCTCTTTGAGCCGCCAACAAGGTATAAAATTGGATACCCTTTTCAATATACGCCAGGAGTAAGCGAACGGTTTAAAAAACAATTCAGGATATGGATAGTCAGAGAGGCAGATAAACTGTATGTAATCGAGGCGAAATGTACGCATCTGGGGTGCACCCCTAATTGGCTTGCAGCCGAAGGTAAATTTAAGTGTCCGTGTCACGGGAGCGGGTTTACACCAGATGGAATTAATATAGAAGGTCCAGCGCCAAGACCGCTGGAGCGATTCAGGGTTGCACTGGACGAAGGTGGTCAGATAGTCGTTGATGAGGGTGTCAGGTATAGGGGAGAACGTGGTGAATGGGATAAAACAGGCGCATTCTTAAAGGTGTAAAAATGAAAAATAAAGCAGGTGAAAATATTTTCGTAAAATACAGAAATATGCTGAAAGAAAAGGGATTGTTTGGCATACTCAGGGAACTGACGGCAAATTCTCAGGTCTGGAAGTCTGTCTTCAGGCATACCTTTGCTGACACCCCAAAGAATCGCATGCTCAAGGTCGTATCAAACGTATTTATGCATGTGCATCCGGCAAAGGTAAAGAGACATGCGCCCCAATTAAAATATACCTGGTGTATGGGGGGTATTAGTTTCTTTCTGTTTCTGGTGCTGACGTTTACGGGTGTATTACTGATGTTTTACTATCGTCCTACCGTTCATGATGCATATTGGGATATAAAAGATTTAAAATATCAGGTACCTTTTGGGGCGCTTTTGAGAAATCTTCACAGATGGAGCGCCCATCTCATGGTCATAACGGTATGGTTTCATATGTTTCGTGTATTTGTAACCGGTTCTTATAAACCACCGAGGGAGTTTAACTGGTGTGTGGGCGTTGTCCTGCTCGTGATTACCCTCCTTTTAAGTTTTACCGGTTACCTGCTTACGTGGGATCAACTGGGATTTTGGGCAGTAACTGTTGGCACGAATATGGCCCGCTCAACTCCGTTACTAGGACACGAAGGTCCTTTTGGAGAACAACTCGGAATGACTGCTCATAATGATATTCGATTTGCGCTTTTGGGTGGTTCTCTGGTAGGCGGCAATGCCTTGTTAAGGGCTTACGTATGGCATTGTATAGGGCTGCCCCTCATTATCAGCGTATTTATGATGGTTCATTTTTGGAGAATTCGCAAGGACGGGGGTATTTCCGGACCACTTTAAAGATTTATTTATTTGTAACTCGTGAAAGAATATAACCTGATTTGTAGAATTTTAACATGGAAAATATCTGGGCAATTATAACAAGGGCTGATAATATCCCCATAGTTGGTTTAATAATTCTGTTGTTGTTCTTTACAGGGATTACCTTTGCACAGGCATTTAAAAACGACAAACAGATAAAACGGAGACGGGGCAAAAATGGAGAATAGTCTCTCATGAACTATACCATAGTTAAGGCTGATGACCATTGGTTCAGGGAAAATATCAATTGCCAGTACGCATGTCCTGTGAATACGCCTGCCATGAACTATATAGAACGCATCATTGAGGGAGACTTTGATGGTTCGTTGCGGCTCAATTTCATGGCAAACCTTTTTCCTCACATCCTCGGCAGAGTATGTACGCATCCCTGTGAAACGGCATGTCGCCGTGGTACCATTGACAAGCCTATTTCAATATGTGCGCTCAAGAGGAGCGCTGCAGATTTCGCAACGAAAAAATTTCCACAAAAACCATTAACCCTTACAAAGACAGGGTATTGTGTTGCAATTATAGGCTCGGGACCATCGGGTCTTGCAGCAGCGCATGATTTGGCAGTTAAGGGACATGATGTCGTTATCTATGAAGCCCTGCCTGTTGCGGGTGGGATGTTAACGGTGGGGATTCCTCCTTACCGGTTGCCCCGAAGCCCGATAGATGATGTCGTGAATTGGATAAAGGAACTTGGGGTTGACATCCGACTGAATAGTCCTGTAGATACCCATGACAAATTTGACGAACTCCTAAAAAAATATAATGCCGTGTACATTGCTGCAGGGGCACACAAATCGCAGTTGCTTGAAATTCCCGGTGAAGGCCTGGCTGGGGTGATGCATGGCGTTACCTTTATGAAAGACACTAATCTCGGAAAGGTACATGTTGTTCCCGAAAAAGTAGCGGTTATTGGGGGTGGTTTTACTGCTATAGACTGTGCGCGTTCCTCACTCAGGCTGGGCGCAAAAGAGGTTTCTCTTATTTACCGGAGGACCTTGGCGGAAATGCCTGCCGGAGAAATAGAGGTAAGGATGGCAGGGGAGGAAGGTATAAAAATAAACTACTTAACTTCTCCGGTGAAGATAATGGGCGGACATGACAAACAGGTAACTCATCTGGAGTGTATAAAAAACAGGCTGGGTGAACCAGACGACAAGGGACGTTGTCGTCCAATACCCATTGAAGGGAGCAATTTTATCATATCTGTCGACATGGTAATTGCTGCTATTGGACAATCTCCGGACGTAGGATTTTTGTCTGATAAATTTGGGATAAAGATCAATCACTGGGGAATGCCCACTATAAATCGGGAGAATTTCATGACCACAAGAAAGGGCGTATTTGCTGGTGGAGATTGTGTTACGGGTCCCAGGAATGTAATTGAGGTAATAGCAGACGGCAGAAAGGCTGCAAAGGCGATACATACATTTTTAGCTGATCAGGAAAAGAAAGAATACACATTTTATTATAAAGACCGTGCTCCTTTGGAGAGAATGGCTGATTATGAGTCGATACCAAGACAAAGACAAGATGCCCTTCCCATCAATAACCGATGGAATATTAACGCAGAAGTTGAGCAGGGTCTTTCCAGGGAAAATACATGCAAAGAGGCGGGACGCTGCCTGCTCTGCCACTATAATATATTTATTGATGAGAAGTGCATATTATGTGGCGGCTGTATTGATGTCTGTCCGTACAATTGTATCTCTATGGTATCCCGTGAAAATATTGAGGCAACAAATGCGATCCACGATGAAAGTGTTGTTTCAGACGATTGGGACGCCGCTATGGTTATCAATGAAGAGAAATGTATCCGTTGCGGATTGTGTGTTAAACGGTGTCCCGTGAATGCCATAACCATGAGGCGTTTCGCTTATTCAGAAGAATAAACAGGGATAGGGATACAGAATTCCAGACATCAGAGATCGTGCTTTCCAATCCTCTATATTAAGGATAAACATCCGCTTTCATTTGATGTAAGGGGGTGTTTGATATATTTGGGAACGATGCAGGAGGAGTAATGGAGGTATTTAGATGCGGAAGGAAAAAGTAAAAGTTTATCTTGATACCAGCGTTTACAACAGACCATTTGATGATCAGAACCAAACGCGGATACGGCTTGAAACAGAGGCATTCCTCTCTATATTGGAAAAAGCCGTAGCTGGAACTATAATAATCATAAGTTCATCAGCATTATTGTATGAAAACAATCAAAATCCCTTTGATGAACGTAGAGAACGAATTTCAAGTTATTTAGCTATTGCCTCGAAATTTATAAGGTTAAATGATTCGACCAAAAAGAAGGCTTTGTTTCTGGAAAATATAGGGATTGACCCTATTGATGCATTGCATCTTTCATATGCTGAGTTTGGAGGCGCTGAGTATTTTCTTACCTGCGATGATGGTATTATAAAAAAAGTGAGAAAAGTTAAGGAGTTGTTTAAAATGAAAGTATGCAATCCAATAGATTTTATTATTGAGGAGGTGCTTAAAAATGTCTAAGATTCAACAAAAAACGTTAACAGGTACTACCCTAAGGGAGGCTGGATGGAAAGCGCTTGTTAAAAGTCTTGGGTTAGTCAATGCAACCCGTTTTTTATTACAGTATGAATCCGGCTACGGTGATTATACAAAGATTAAAAAACAGCTTTTCAAAGGTAAAAGCGTGAGTGATATTGTCAAAGAAATAGTTGAAAAACCACTGAACATGTGAAGGCATGCTAAAGACCGCCGTAAAGTTATTCTTTGAGAAATCGGAAAAGTTGGAAACGCTTGAGGATATCATTGAAAAATCAAGGTACAAGAAGGATACAAACGGACGATGGATACCGTCGAAACTCATTGAAAAAAAATAAAAATGAAAAAAGCAGATAATAAACCAGAAGAACAAAAAGATAAAGGCAGATACCGGGCACTGGCATTTATTAAAGGCCCCACGCTTGCAAAGGAAAAGGATGCCGAAATAACCGATAATGAAATACCGACATGGCCGTATTTATTGAGGAAAGAGTTCTTAGCGGCTATCATTTGTACAATCATCCTGATTGTCTGGTCTATCCTGCTTGATGCACCGTTGGAGGAACTTTCAGACCCAACCATGACTCCAAATCCGGCAAAGGCGCCGTGGTATTTCCTGGGACTTCAGGAAATGCTTGTTTATTTTGATCCATGGATTGCCGGAGTCGCTATCCCTGTGCTTATCATTATTGGGCTCATGGCCATTCCGTATATAGATTTTAATCCAAAAGGCAATGGGTATTACACCTTCAGGGAACGGAAGTTTGCCATGCTTACCTTTTGCTTTGGATTTCATTTTCTGTGGATATTACTGATTATCGTTGGAGTCTTTATGCGTGGGCCTGGCTGGCTCTGGTTCTGGCCATGGCAGGAATGGGATCTCCACCGGATCGTGGCTGAAACAAACTACGACCTGACGAGCTTTATCGGAGTTAATTCAAAATCGCCCTTAGGATTTTTTATCGGCGGCGCAGTCGTGATTGGTTACTATTTTATAGGTATAACAATTCCCTATCGTTTTATGAAGGCAAGGAAAAGTGTGGCGTTAGAAAAACTGGGCTTTATCAGATATTTCATGGTGTCATTTCTGTTCATGTCTATGATGGCGCTGCCTATAAAGGTGTTTTTGAGATTTGTATTCCACATCAAATACCTGTGGGTAACGCCGTGGTTTAATATATGAAAGAAGAAGAAAAATCTTACCTTGTTCACTTTGTCATACTCGGCTTCATTCTCGCCGCTGTTACCCTATGGGCGGTTGTGAATGAAACCTTTGACCGGCGGCCTTGGAAGCATTATCAGAAACAGTTTTATCAACTCGAATACGCCAGGATTAAACAGGATTACGAGAGGGAACGTGCAGTTTTTGAAAGCCCGGAAGTCCAGAAGAAATATGAGGAAACAAGGCATAATCTGAATCATGCAGTGGGAAATTTCAAAAAACCTGAGGTACAGGCAGAATACAGAAAATTGTCTGAAGTGCAAAAGACATTAGAGAAAGAATTAGAGGCCGTAAGATTCAAGTCCATCGTCACGCGGAATGAACTGATGGAGAAGGAATATCTCTTTGGAAAGGCACAGAGTGAACATATTGAACAGATCAGGAATGAGATTCGGGAACACGAAGAAAAAGGAAAGATGTATGCCTTACAGATGAAGGATGTAGAAGAGAAACTCACGCCGGTAAAAACACGATTGAATGAACTAAAGCGCGACATCGATACCTATACTGAAGAGTTAGACGCCTATACGGCCGGTTTGGAAAAATACAAGACACAGCTCATGGGTTTCAGGAAAACACGCCCGGGTTTGCAAGTATATCAGACTTACATGGAAGATTTGAACATTGTTGACCGGTGTATGTCATGCCATGTGGGCATAAATAAGGCAGAAGTCGTGTCAACAGTACAACCGTACGCAAGCCATCCCGATCGTGAATTATATTTAGGGAATCACCCGCCTGAAAAATTTGGTTGCGTGTTGTGTCACGAAGGGCAAGGCATTGCCACATCCGGGGTAAAAGAGGCACATGGTGAGGTTGAGTACTGGCTCACACCAATCAATAGGGGTAAAACAGCACAGGGTTCATGCTTAAAGTGCCATAATGAGGGCAAGGAGGTAAAAGGCGGGGATATACTCTGGCAGGGCAGGAGGCTTTTCGATGAGCTCGGTTGTCATGGATGCCACGAAACGGCAGGCTTTGGAGAGGATAAGAACAGAATGATAGGGCCGGGCCTCAGAAATATAAAGAATAAAGTCAAGTCTGACTGGCTTACAGCATGGATAAAAGACCCTAAGGCCTTTAGACCAACAACACGCATGCCCAATTTCAGATTATCAGAAGAAGAATCTCAGGCTATAGCTGCCTACTTATGGCAACATGCCGACGAAAAAACCATTACCGGTGAGATGGTTGCATTGAGTGGTGAGCAATTATCTCAGGGAGATTTTATTTTTAAGCAGGTGGGATGCATGGCGTGTCACAGTTATGCGAATGATGCTCTGCGCGGGTTTGCTCCTAATCTGGCACGCATTGGGGAAAAGATAAACTATGGGTATCTGGTTGATTGGATCATGAACCCCAAAGGCAAGGAACCCCACACCCGTATGCCAAACTTCAGACTGAATCAAGAAAAGGCGCATCTCATTGCCGGATATCTGACAACCAAAACAGGCAAGGATGTTACTCAGGAAGGTTTAACAGGAGTGGAATGGTTGGAGGATACGGAAAAGGCAAGCAGGGGAGAGGCGCTGATTAAAAGATACGGGTGTTATGGATGTCACGAGATAAAAGGGATGGAAGGACTCGGTAAAATAGGAACGGAGTTATCGGCCATAGGGTCCAAGCCTGTCCAACTATTTGATTTTGGTCTTCTGGAGAAGAAGATATTAAGTGCGGCAGGTCTTAAGCATTTCACGGAAAATGTGGGAGAGGCAAGGCGTGGTTGGTTAAGGGCGAAGCTGCACGATCCGAGACAATTTGATGAGGGGAAGTACAAAAAACCTGAAGATCGTTTGAAAATGCCTGACTTTGGGCTAACTGAGGAAGAAAGAGAATCGTTGATCGTTTTATTAACCGGATTGCGGGAAGAGAAACTTCCTGAAAAGTATACCCATAAATTAACGGAACGGGAACAGGCCATAACAGAGGGAAAGAGACTCATCGGGAAGTACAATTGCACTGGATGTCATCAGTTTGATCTGGACAGATTGCATCTTACCGGAAACATTGAAGCGGTGGGGATGATAAAGTTGGAAGAGGATGCCAGTGTGTATTTTCAACTCTGGGAGGATAACGAAAAGTTAGGACATAAGGCCGGCGAAACGGTGTTGTTGGATGAAAAACAGATATTAGACAAAAAAAGGGCTGCGGAAGGTGATATAGCGCCTTCGATAATAGAATATCATGTAGAAAATGATGGATTAATACCCGAAGAGGCGCGGGTATTTGCTCCACCACTATTGTATGGAGAGGGAAAAAAGGTGCAATGCGAATGGGCATTTGAGTTCTTAAAGGAACCCTTTGACCTGAGACCGTGGCTGGATATAAAGATGCCAACGTTTAGCCTGCCGGCAGATGAAGCAACCGGACTTGCCAGATTTTTTACTGTGAAAGAAGATGAAGAGTATCCGTATGAGTATATAACCGAAACACAGAAGTGGTATGTGGAGAGCAAAGAGATAAAATCGCCGGGCTATCTGTCATCGGCTAAGAGGCTGTTTGAGTCCAGGGATGTTAATTGCGCATTGTGTCATGTAAAAGGCGAAAAAATGCCTGAAGGCGACAAGACAGGCTGGGCGCCCGACCTCATGCTTGCCAGGAGGCGATTGAAGCCTGATTGGATAAAGAGATGGCTGCTCGACCCGCAATCCATCCAACCCGGCACAAAGATGCCCAAATTTTTCAGAGATGGTGAATTTCAGGATTACATCCCTGGCACACCAGATGAGCAGGCAGAGGCAATGAAGGATTATTTAATGAATTTGCGGGAATAACGGAGACTTTTTCAATGGCTATGCAGGTTGTTGGTGTCAGGTCTTAACAGCAAGAATAAAGACCTGACACCAGCCCCCCAACGTTATTGCATATAGGTAAGAATCAAAATTCTTAAAATGACGCTTAAAAACGATAAACTTACCAATCGCAGAGATTTTCTCAAAGGTTCTTTTGCAGTTGCCTTTGGTTTAAACTTTCCGGAAAGTATACATACGATGTTTCCCGGAGAAAATGTATCTTCACTCTCAGAAGTAAGAAAAAGGGGATATGTACCAAAACGTCGTTTGGGAAAAACCGAAGCAATGGTTTCTATACTTTGTGTTGGAGGTTATCATATCGGTCGAATGAAAGATGAAAATTATGCCATCCGAATGATACATGCCGCTCTTGATGAAGGGGTTAATTTCTTTGATTCTGCATGGTCTTACAATGATGGTGACAGCGAGATGAGACTTGGAAAAGCGCTCAAAGATAGACGTGAGAGGGGATTTATCATGACAAAAACGCGGGCACGAGATAGGGTCACAGCTTCCAAAGAATTACACGAAAGCCTCCGGCGATTACAAACTGATTATCTTGATTTATGGCAATTTCATGATCTGCAAACGCTGGAGGATGTTGAATCCATCTTTAACCAGGGCGGGGCTATTGAGGTAGCAATCAAGGCCAAAAAAGAAGGAAAGATACGTTATTTGGGATTTACCGGACATCGGAATCCAGATGTACTTGCGAACGTCATTCAAAAATACCATAGTCTCCTTGAAACCGTGCAGATGCCGGTAAATCTTGTGGATCCTCATTATTTGAGTTTTATTCAACTCGTCATTCCGGAAGCCGTAAAGTATGACATAGGAATCCTCGCCATGAAAACAACGGCAAATGGAGTATTACTGGAAGATAAAGTGGCAACCATAAAAGAGTGCTTGTATTATGCCTGGAGTCAGTCCATAAGCACCTCGGTTTCTGGTATGGACAGCATTGAACAGCTTAAAGAAAATATTTCATATGCGCAACAGTTTGAAAAACTCTCAGGAAAAGACCAATCCATACTGCTTGCACGGACAGAGCCGTTTTGTGGTATCAAAACGGAGTTTTATAAACACCCCTCCCAAAAATGGCGTATTTATCCAGCGAAACCATTGTATTAGTACAAGATATAGTTTGAATATATAACGTCAGAAACATCAATGAACTTGAAAAGCTGTAACAATTTAGTATTTTGAAAAAAAGGTCAAACGCGCATATTGGGTAACAAAACTTGATAGCGATTTTGGAGTCATAACATTTAAGGGATTAAAGGATAAATCCGGTGAACAAATCCAATTTCTGAAAATCCCCGCGCATATTCTCTGTTACCTGCTCGGACAGGCGGAAAGACTGCTTTGGAAATAATGCAAATTTGTTTTCGAATTTATCCTTATAACTCATGCATAAACAGTATATAGTGTCTGAACGAAAACGCAGTTTTTTTGAAAAGTATCAGAGCGGTTTTATGCTTGCTAAAATTATTTCTTAAAATTTGACGCTAGACTTTTGTCAGAAATAAGTATTTCTTTCTCAAG
>JAHFOW010000212.1 GCA_023261465.1 Planctomycetota bacterium | reverse complement strand
CAGATTCAGGTGAATCCTCAGATTAATTTGACCTTTGCCTCTGGATTGCGTTCTATTTTAAGACATGATCCAGATGTTATTCTTATTGGAGAAATCAGAGACAAGGAGACGGCGTCAATTGCCGTACAGGCATCCTTGACAGGACATCTTGTTTTTTCGACGCTCCACACGAACGATTCGGCATCAGCTTTTACCCGTTTGATGGATATGGGCATGGAGGATTATCTGATTTCCTCGTGTGTAATTGGCGTTCTTGCCCAGCGATTGGTGCGAAAAATTTGCGGGAAATGCCGTGAAACATATATACCGCCGGAAGATGTGCGCAAAACGGCAGGATTAAAAGAAGGAGAGCCGCTATACAAATCCAGAGGATGTGATGATTGTAACAATACAGGATTCAAAGGGAGGAAGTGTATTGCTGAATTTTTATTTGTGGACGATGCCATACGAAGGCTCATTCTTGCGCATAAGGATTCGGGTGAGATAATGAAAGAAGCAATAAAAAGGGGAACAAAAACCCTGTATGAAGACGGACTCGACTCGGTTAGAAGAGGGGAAACGACGCTGGATGAATTATTACGCGTATCTTCTGACGCAGCGGAATGAAGAAAGACAGAGGCTGGAAGTTGGAAGCTGGAGGCTGAGAAAAGCAGATACCAGCCAGCCAACAGATTTTTATTAACAGTTTTTACAATTTGAGTATTTGAGAAGTTTTTTTAAGAACTTTCCTGTATAGGAGCGTACGTTTTTTGCAATTTGTTCAGGAGTTCCTGCCGCCACAACCCTGCCTCCTTTTAAACCGCCTTCCGGACCTAGATCAATGATGTAATCCGCAGTTTTTATAACTTCCATGTTGTGCTCTATTACCAGCACGGTATTGCCCATGTCAACAAGACGGTGTAATATTTTTAGAAGCTGTTGTATATCGGCAAAATGCAAGCCTGTAGTAGGTTCGTCCAGGATATAAAGAGTTTTTCCAGTTGACTGTCTTGAGAGTTCGGTGGCTAGTTTTATTCTTTGCGCCTCGCCGCCGGACAAAGAGGTGCTGGATTGCCCCAATTTTATATATCCCAGCCCGACGTCATTCAGCGTCCTTAAAATGCGTTCAATTCCTGGAATGTTTTTGAAGAATTTATGCGCCTCGTCAATACGCATGTCCAGAACGTCCGCAATGTTTTTGTCTTTGTAAGCGACTTCCAGCGTTGGTTTGTTGTATCTTTTCCCCTTACATTCTTCACATACTACGTGCATATCAGGCAGAAAATGCATTTCCACTTTTTTAATGCCTTGTCCTTTGCAATCCTCGCATCGTCCGCTTTTAATATTGAAACTGTATCTGCTTGCCGTGTAGCCGCGAATTTTTGCCTCAGCAGTCTGTGCAAAGAGGGAACGAATTAGATCAAATGCTCTTGTGTATGTAGCAGGATTCGAGCGCGGGGTGCGCCCTATTGGAGATTGGTCAATTTCTATGACTTTGTCTATATGCGTAATGCCAAGTACCTTATCATGTTTTCCCGGCGGATATTGACTGCCATAAAGCGCCCTGGCAAGGGCGCGGTGAAGAATGTCGTTAATCAGCGTGCTCTTGCCAGAGCCAGATACGCCGGTAACACAGCAGAAGGTTTTAAGGGGAATTGTGACGTTGATTGATTTTAGATTATTAGCGCTGGCGCCAATTATTTCGACAGAGTGTTTAAGATTAATATTTCTTCTTTTGACAGGGAGTTCAATTTTGAAAGTCTGGTTGATATATTGTCCGGTCAGCGAGTTGGGGTTGTTGGCAATTTCTTTTAGTGTGCCATGTGCAACGATACTGCCTCCCCTTTCGCCAGCTCCAGGACCCAGGTCAATAATATAATCTGCATGACGAATAGTATACTCATCGTGTTCTATAATAATAACCGTGTTTCCGTTGTTTCGCAATGTGATTAGAGTTTGAAGGAGCCGTTCGTTATCTCTTGGGTGTAGTCCTATTGTGGGTTCGTCAAGCACATAACATACTCCAACAAGTCCCGAGCCTACTTGTGTTGCAAGGCGCGTCCTTTGTGCCTCTCCTCCGGAAAGGGTGTCGCTGCTGCGTCCAAGCGTTAAATAGTGCAATCCGACGTCCATCATAAAGCAGAGCCTGTTATTAATTTCTTTTAGGATTTGCCTGGAAATGATTGCATGCCGACTTTCAAATTTTAAGGTTTTGAAAAAATGAAGGGCGTCTTCTACGGCTAGATTCATTATCTCGTGAATTGATTTTTTATTTATTTTTACCGAAAGCGATTCTGGCCGCAATCTTGCGCCTTTACAGGAAGAGCAAGTTCTGTAACTCATATAGCTGGAAAGTCTCTTCAGGATACGTTCGCTATCTGTTTTTTCATATATACGTTTTAGGTTAGGTATTACTCCTTCAAAGCCCTTTGTGCCAAATAGCAGGGCTTCCGAGTCTTCTTTGGGTAGTTTTATAAAAGGCATGTTGGCAGAAACAGAAAACATTTTAACAAACGCCTTAATTTGATTATTATATAGCGATTGAGTTAGGGATCCCCAATTTTGCCAGGCGTCAATAGCGCCGTTTTTGATGCTAAGGTGTTTATCTGGAACGATCAGTTCGGGGTCGAAAGCAAGGGTGTTTCCAAGTCCGTCACAATTTGTACAGGCGCCGTAAGGGCTGTTGAATGAGAACATGCGCGGCGACAGCTCTTCGTAGCCCATCCCGCAATTGGGGCAGGCGTATCGCTCGCTGAGTATATCGTCGGCCCATGATTTTCCACGTTCCCGACTTACCAGCATAACCCCTTCCCCTAATTCAAGGCAGGTTGCAATGGAATCGTACAGGCGCGATTGTATATCGTCTTTTATGATTAATCGGTCTACAACCACATCAATTTCGTGAGTTTTGTATCGTGCTAGTTTTGGTATGGCTTTAAGGTCAACAATGACGTTGTTAACACGGGCACGCACAAAACCCTTTTGCAATATTGATTGAAATATGTCGCGATGTTCGCCTTTTTTCCCTTTAACGAGCGGCGCAAGAAGCATAATTCTGGTTTTTTGGGGGAGTCCCATTATTCTTTGTGCCATTTGGTCAATGGTTTGCCGGGAGATGATGCAATTACATTGATAACAATGTGGAGTGCCGGCCTTTGCATACAATAGGCGCAAATAGTCATAGATTTCAGTAATAGTTGCTACTGTCGAGCGCGGACTGGGCGGGCAGGTGCGTTGTTCAATGGCAATAGTGGGCGGAATGCCCTCAATGAGTTCTACGTCGGGCTTTTGTATTTGATCTAAAAATTGTCTTGCGTAAGAAGAAAGGCTTTCAATATAACGGCGCTGGCCTTCTGCATAAATCGTGTCAAATGCAAGGGACGATTTTCCCGAACCACTGATGCCAGTAATAACAACGAGACAATCGCGCGGGATGTCAATATTAATTCCTTTTAGATTGTGTTCCCTTGCGCCGCGGATGGCAATGACATTATTGTGGTTGTAACCATTTGAAGTCATATTATTTAATGTTTCCATTTCTCATCAAGAAGACAAGAAGAAACGTAGAGCAGGGGGAATCGGATTAGAGACAGGGACATTCTCCATCTTTATTCTGCAGCGAGCAGTTAGGGTGTATTCTTGTGTGGGAATCGAGTCCATTTTTGAACTAACTGTACAAGCAATCGAACCCCGACGCCTGTAGCGCCTTTTTGGGTATAGGCGCCGTTTTTATCGCACCATGATGTGCCTGCAATATCAAGGTGTGCCCATGGATATTTTTCTGTGAATTTACTTAAGAAGCATGCGGCTGTTATAGCGCCTGCATAAGGACCGCCGATATTTTTGATATCTGCAATGTCACTCTTGATTTGTTCCTGATATTCTTCCCAGAGAGGGAGTTCCCAGACCCTTTCCCATGATTTTTCTCCTGAGATTCTGATTCTTTTTTTCAGTTCTTCATTATTTCCCAACATGCCGGTAGCAAAAGTACCGAGGGCAATTATACAGGAGCCGGTGAGAGTCGCAAGGTCAATCACAGCGCTTGGTTTATATTTTTCTGCATACGCCAGGGCATCAGCCAGAATCAGGCGGCCTTCGGCGTCTGTATTTGCAACCTCGGCAGTTTTACCAGAATGAAATTTAATGATGTCTCCGGGTTTAATTGCTGAACCGCCGGGCATGTTTTCTGTGCAAGGAATGAGACCTACCACATGTTGTGGCAAGTTCATTTTGGATATAGCTTTTATTGCACCCATTACGGCGGCGCCGCCGGACATGTCACACTTCATTTGGTCCATATCTTTGGCTGGCTTTAGACAAATGCCTCCTGAATCAAAGGTAAGTCCTTTTCCAACCAGCACAATTGTATCCTGATTTTTAACATTGGGGTTATAATCTAATATGATAAATTTAGGAGGCTGGTTACTGCCTTGCGAAACACCCAGCAGGCCGCCCATGCCGAGTTTTTGAAGTTCTGGTTTTGATAATACCTTACATTGAATATCAAGCTCCCGTGCTAGTTTTTTAGCAGTGTCAGCCAGAACAGCAGGCGCCTTGTCCTGCGGTGGGGTATTAATCAGGTCGCGTGTAAAGCAAACGGCATCTGCAATGATTTGTCCGTGCTTAACAGCCATGCGGGTGGATGCCAATGCTTTTTTATCTGACAAAAGGAGTGTAAGAGATTTTAATTCTTTCTTCTCTTCGGC
>JAHFOW010000059.1:13343-15061 GCA_023261465.1 Planctomycetota bacterium | reverse complement strand
ATACGATTAGCCTGCGGGAAACTGCGTCCAATCTCTGATTAACTGTATCAGGAGGCGAACCCCGATACCTGTGGCGCCTTTCTGGATATAGGCGTTATTTTTTTCGCTGTATGCCGTTCCCGCGATATCAAGGTGTACCCAGGGGTATTTCTCAGTAAACTTACTCAAAAAACAGGCGGCAGTTATTGCCCCTGCGTATTGACCACCGATATTTTTAATATCCGCAATGTCGCTTTTGATTTGTTCCTGGTATTCTTCCCAGAGCGGAAGCTCCCAGACCCTTTCCCATGATTTTTCGCCGGCGAGTTTGACCCGTTTTTTCAACTCTTCGTTGTTGCCCAGCATACCTGTAACAACAGTGCCGAGGGCAACCACGCAAGAACCCGTTAGGGTTGCCAAATCAACGACAGCCGTAGGTTTGTATTTCTCTGCATATCCCAGCGCATCTGCAAGGATAAGACGGCCTTCTGCATCGGTATTTGCAACTTCTGCAGTCTTACCGGAATAAAATTTAACAATATCGCCGGGTTTTATGGCAGAACCGCTGGGCATATTTTCCGTGCATGGCATGAGGCCAACGACGCGCTGAGGAAGCCCCATTTGGGAAATGGCCTTCATAGCCCCCATCACAGCAGCAGCTCCGGACATATCACTCTTCATCTGGTCCATGTCCTTCCCCGGCTTTATGCAAATACCGCCGGAGTCGAAGGTAATTCCCTTTCCCACCAATACAATGGTATCCTGATTTTTAGCGCGTGCATTGTATTCGAGAATGATAAATTTAGGGGATTGTACACTACCCTGAGATACGCCAAGCAGACCGCCCATACCGAGCTTTTCAAGCTCCGGTTTTGATAAGACCTTACATTGAATACCGGCCGCGCTGGCCAGTCTTTTTGCAGTATCCGCCAAAATGGAAGGGGTCTTATCCTGCGACGGCGTATTAACCAGGTTGCGGACAAGATAAACAGCATCGGTAATAATGTGTGCGTTCTTTACAGCATCCCGGGCAGATTTTGATTCCTCTTTATTTGATAAAAGGAGTGTACACGTCTGGAGTTCCTTTTTTTCTTCAGGTGGAGTATATTTGTAACGTTGAAATTTATACAGCGACAGGAAACAACCTTCTCCATAAGCCTGATACCAGTCGCTTGATGCAGATGGTGGGGCTTCCAGGGATTCCATAACGGTGGTAAATCCGCTTATACCCATATCACGCACCGTACAGGCTGTAGTGCCGGCCGCCTGTCTTATTTTGTCTGTGTTTATATTTTTTTTCGCTCCCAGTCCTACCAGCATGACACGCCTGGCGAGTATCTTTCCGTATGTAGGGAGGACAACTGTTTTCCCGGGTTTTGCGGTGAATTCCTTTTTCTTTATTAATTCAGTGATGGCGTTATTCAAACTTTTATCACAATATTTGAGCGCATCACTCAGGGTATTCGTCTCTTCGTAGAGATGAAAAACTAAAATATCGGCAGGTTCTTTTTCTACAGTTCCAATCTTAATGTTTATATCCATAGGTATCCTTTATATTATTTGGTTAAATCAGGCATTTGGCAACTTTATTTGTGGTCACAGGCAGAAGCGAAGTATTTGCTGGTGTTCGTTTGTATATGGTCTTGTATTCTGAACAGCAAATGCTTCGCCCCTACAACAAACATTTAAGTTCCCAAACATTTACGCGAGCGCCATCTGTCCGGGAGGGTTCAGGATAT
>JAHFOW010000059.1:0-13243 GCA_023261465.1 Planctomycetota bacterium | reverse complement strand
TGAATGTCTCTTCGTTATTCTCAGACCGAAAAATTCCATGTCCTTACACCCAAAATGGTTCCTGGCAATTGCCGGAATATTGGGAGCAACGATGTCTTCAACAATCGTGCCCATTCTGTTTGCTATATCGCCCAATTGTCTGAAAAATTTATTTCTATCCTCTTGCATCCCGTCTTTAAACGTAGTCATCTCACCCTTGAATACACGCATCTCATCCTTGAATTCCCCCATCTCATTTTTAAATTCCAGCATCTCATCCTTAAACTCCCGCATCTCTTCTTTAAATTCCCGGAGTTCCTTTTCCGTTTGTATCTGGGCATTGCCAACGTTCCTGATATATTCTTCAAGCACCCGTTCAAGGTTGATAACCCGATCTTTTAAAGTAGCCATTTACGATTCCTCCATGCTCTAATTCTTTAAACTGTAATAATTTATGATTGTAAAACCCAAACCCATACTTGTCAAGGTATCTTTTCTCTCTGTCATATTGTTACGAAGTTTTTACACGGCAATACCATCGAGACAGGCAATGCTTGACATTGTAATCCAGAACGAATATTATTGATGTTGTTATTCATTATAAACATTTATTGACGAAAGGAATAAGGCGTGTGGGATTATTCTGAAAAGGTAAAAGACCATTTCCTTCATCCAAGGAATGTGGGGGAAATCAAAAACCCCGATGCTGTGGGTGAGGTAGGCAGTCTGGCGTGCGGTGATGCGTTAAAGTTGATGCTTAAATTGGATAGTTCTGAACGGATTGTAGATGTAAAGTTCGAGACGTTTGGGTGTGGAAGCGCCATCGCATCAGCAAGCGCTCTAACAGAGATGATCATGGGAAAAACACTGAATGATGCCAACAAGATTACCGATAACGATATTGCCAAATATCTCGATGGTTTACCTGAACAAAAGATGCACTGTTCGGTTATGGGACGAGAAGCCCTGGAGTCTGCAATTGCAAATTATAGGGGGATGAGAATCGAGAAGCCTGATATTGAAGGGACTATTGTTTGCAAGTGTTTTGGTGTAACCGACACAAAGATTGCCCATGAGGTGAGAGAACACAAATTAACGACGATTGAACAGGTTACCAATTATTGCAAAGCCGGGGGCGGATGCCGCTCATGCCATCCACAAATCCAGGCAATTATCGATGAAGTATGGCATAAAGAAAAAGAAAAGGCTATGCTTGAAATGGCCAGAAAGCCCGCAAAAAAATTGACGAACATTCAAAAGATGAAGTTAATCCAGGAAACGATAGAAAGGGATATTCGCCCGGCTCTTCAATCTGATGGAGGAGATATGGAATTGATAGATATAGACGGTGACCGTGTCATGGTTTCTCTCAGGGGAAGCTGCGTGGAATGCCCCAGTTCGAAGGTTACTTTAAAATCCACGGTAGAGGCGAAATTAAGGGAGTTTGTTACGGATACGATTATCGTAGAGGAGGTGCCCCAATGAAGGTTGTGTATGCTGATAATAATGCCACGACCATGGTTGCCCCGGAAGTTGTGGAGGCCATGGTGCCTTATTTTACCCGGTATTATGGAAATCCTTCCAGCATGCATTCCTTCGGTGGTCAGGTAGCCGGAAATATTGAGATTGCAAGGCAACAGGTAGCAGACATTCTCGGCGCCGATCCATCAGAGATTGTGTTTACCAGTTGCGGCACGGAAAGTGATAATGCGGCGATATGGGGAATACTACGGGCAAATCCCCACAAAAGGCACATTGTGACCTCGCGGGTGGAGCATCCTGCCGTTTACAACCTGGGTAAATACCTCGCTCAAAACGGATACCATGTAACGGAATTGGGTGTGGATAGCAGCGGGATGCTGGATTTGAATGAACTAACCGATGCAGTAAGGGAAGATACTGCCATCGTTTCAATTATGTATGCAAATAATGAGACGGGGGTCATCTTTCCTATTGAAGAAATTGGCAATATTGTTAAGCAGAAGGGCTCTATTTTGCACACCGATGCTGTGCAGGCAGTGGGTAAGATACCGTTAAATCTCTCAAAAAGCACGATTGATTTATTAACCCTCTCCGGTCATAAATTGCATGCCCCGAAAGGTGTGGGCGCTTTGTATATCAGAAAAGGCATTACTTTTGCTCCTTTTGTTATCGGGGGACATCAGGAAAGAAACCGGCGTGGCGGCACTGAAAATGTCCCTTCCATTATCGGTCTTGGGAAGGCATGTGAATTGGTAAAAAAATACATGAATGCGGAACATGGGCAGGTGAAGCAATTGAGGGATAAACTGGAAAACGAAATACTCAAAAAAGCGCCGGATGCCCGGGTAAATGGACACAAGATCAACCGACTCCCCAATACAACCAATTTGAGTTTTGAATATGTGGAAGGGGAGGCAATCTTGCTACTTCTGAACGAGAAGGGTATTTGCGCATCATCAGGTTCAGCGTGTACATCGGGTTCTCTCGAACCATCACATGTGCTCAGGGCTATGGGTGTTCCTTTTACCGCAGTACACGGCTCCGTAAGACTGAGTTTGAGCCGCTATAACACGCAGGAAGAAGTAGATTATATTATTGAGTATCTTCCGCCTATCATTCGAAGGTTGCGTGAAATATCTCCTTACGGACGAGAATCGAAGGTAAAAGGTCAGTCTCCTTCAGCTTCGGTAAGGATTTGAGAAATGCCAGCGTTGTCCGGTTAAGCAATTGCGTATGAATGCAATAGAAGTAGTACGCAATTTCCTAACCGGACAACGCTGGATATTTTCCTAAATTATATCTACACATTTTTTTTGCAACCAGCCCCTTCTGATGTCGTTACTCACCTTTTCTTCCACTCCCGCCTTCGATCCGGTATCCTGCTTTACGACTATATTTACATATACCCTGTACCAGTCATCTTTTTCGCCTTCTACGATACATTCTGCGCCGCTGTGTATTTCAAATTTTGGTTCATACTCCTCGCCAGGACCGTATCGAACCTGGCATTTTTCAGTAATAATCACTCCCTGGTTTACGCCATGTTCCTCATAGTGCTTAATACCCAGGGATACTATTGCAATAGACAAACCAGCCGAAAATCCTATGAGAATTCTTTTAAGCCATGGGTATTTCAAAATAATCATCAGGCAGAGGAGTATCATTAATATCACATAGAGGGATATTGCCACTATAGTCAGTTCATTCTGATTAAGCAGAAAAAACCAGAAGAATATTCTCTGGATTGCCTTTGGGGTTCCCTGAGATAATTCTTTATCTTCGGTGGAATTTTTAACTAGTCTTAGGTTGGCATCAATTTCGTCATTCCTCGGCATAAGACGCTGAGCCCTGCGGTAATTTACCACTGCTTTTCCCAGCGATCCCTGACGATAATAGGTGTTTGCCAGATTGTAATATATCTGTCCATTTTTGAATCCTTGCGTCAACATAGTTTCGTATTGTAATGCCGCCTCTTCGAGTTTTTGGCTTGCCGCCTTGTTATCGTTTGCAGCGATAAGCTTTGCAGCCTGGAGATATTGTTCATTTGCATCAGTAAATAATTTTATAACTTCATTCCGGGACGGAGCGGATGCAATGGCATTGTCAGATAGAGAGAGGGAAATTATACAGAAAACAAAAAACAAGACTCTGTCCTTCATGATAACTGCCTTTCTAGTTTCGCGATTAGTTGTTCCGCAAGGTCTAAGGAATGGCGCATCTCTTCGCCTGTCCCTGCATCTTTTGAAAAGCGCCTGTAGTCTAAATCGTTAATAAAATGAGTAATCTCAGCAATAATATCTTCATTAACTTCCTGATGTCTTAACAAATGGCTTATACTGTCGCCCGTGGCGCTTGCGGCAGAGACATTGCATTTATCGGCCAGGTAATCTGCCATAGCCCTGGAAAGGGAGTTGTAGAATTCGGCTGGCGAATCGCCGGAAAGGACGGATTTTACGAATGCAAGTTTCTTTTTTGCTGCGCCATGAGCTCGTCTTTTCCGCGCATATTCAACATCGGTTTGTAATCTTTTCTTCTGTTGTGTGATGAAAAAGGACGCCAGAACGGTAATTGCCGGAATGGAAAGACACGCCAGAAGAATAGGATTTTTAAAAATAGTATCTCTCTGATTCCGCAACGAAGAGAGATTGGCCATAATGGGTAAAATATCCTGAGTTATGAGTTGTGCCTGCTGTTTCGACGCCATATTCACAGGAGACTGCGTTAACTGGATGGGCATTTCCTGTTCGCCAGACTCAACAACAATGGGAATTGGTTCTTTGGTAATGGTTTTGTATTGTCCTTCGCCAGGATCAAAAAAGCTAAATACAATTGCCGGTGTGCTTTTCAAAGTTGCTTTTTGAGGTTCAATTACTTTGTCAAATACCTTTCTACCCCGAATCGTTTCTTCCCGATTGGTGATTTGCGTGACCGCTTCAGCGGGATACAGTTTAAAGTCATTTTCATTATTTAATACAAGAACGGGTTCACTAATTGTCTGAATATTTCCCTCGCCATAGAGCGACATGGAGAGGGTAAGCGGGTCGCCAGTTTTTACCTGCTGTGATTTCGTCGATACCTCCATGTTAAATGTACCCACAGCGCCGCGAAAATATTTTGGTTTTCCCTGTTCTGGCAGTGGTTTCACCTTTAAAACAATTGAGCGAGTTGTCTTTTCGACCGGGTAGATTTTCTGTCCCCTGTTGAAAAAGTCGTCAAAAAACGAGTCATCGAAAAAATTATCAGACGATGTGTTTTGCCGGTTCCGCCGTTGCTGAAGGATTAAGTTGCATTTTATGGTTGCCTGTGATATCGCGAGGTCTCCGGAGACAATGGGAAAAAGCGCTGAACGTAATTCGAGGACGTTGTACATAATGCCATCCCTCACCTCTTCGTACTGTCTCTGGTCACCCAGTTTTTCTTCCATAAAGTTTTTTGTGGCTGGCGGTACGTAATCTATGTCGCTGATCGGCAGCCTCTTTTGGAAATAGAATTTAAATGATAGTATAACCTGTTCATATAAATACGCTTCATTCTTGTCTGTGCTCAGCTCGACAAAAATCAGTTTATCCAGATCGGGCTGTTGCGCCTCTGTGGTCGTTTTTGCGTGGGTTACCTCTACCGTTACGGGCTGTGAGGAGTAGGTCTTTCCCTTGTATTCCACCGTTGAAGGGCCGATCGTGAATTTGCCATTTGCATGTGGCTGTAGTACATACGTGTATCCTTTGCTCACAGAAACATTATTATTTACTATCCGTGTTTCGGCAGAAATTTTTGGCCCGTAGAGTAAGGTAAATCCATCAATATTGGGGAAAGAGGGCGGCAAGGTATCCTGCGTACCGTGGATAGTTAACGTTAACTGAAGTTGGTCGTTAATGGTTAAGATATTCCTGTCGACGGCTGCGCTTAATCGGATATCCTCAGCAAACGTTTTTTCCCTATATCCGACGATAATAACGATCATAATAAAAATACTTATGGTTACGAACCTTTTCATACAACAATAACCTTTCTAAAACCGAAAAAACATTCATTCTTCCATGGGGATGCTAAAAAGTAACTATACCGTGATAAACTATTCATGAAACCTGTCACCAATCCTTTTCAACAGAGCCGTGCTGTGTTTGTTGTTTCTCTCTTTGTATGGCCCGCGCCTCTTTTTCCGATTGATTTAACGTGTCCAATAAACGCTCGGCCTCCTCTTTTGTCATCTGTTTCTGACCGGAAGGTTGTTGAAGTTTTTGTTCCTGAGGCTGTTCCTTCTGTTTATCCTTTTCCGAATGACGGGGGCTTTTTTCCTTTTTTTCTTCATTTTTTTCAGGGTTATCTTCAGGTTTGGTCTGTTGCTGGTTTTGCGGTGATTCTTCTTTGTCTTTTTTCTTGTCCTTGTCCTTATCCGGTTGTTCTTCGTTTTTCCTGGTGTCTTTATCTTCCTTTTCCTGCTGGTCTTTTTGTTGCTTATTTTGCTGTTGCTGTTTTTGTTCCTCTTCCTTCTTTTTTTCTATGTATTCATAATTGTAGAGGGCATTGTTCTTCAGGGTGTCAAGGTCTCTATTTCCCTTTGATTCCAACTCATCGATAATATCAATGGTTTTTTTATATGACTCCTGCGCCTCGGGTGTCTTGCCCTGACGATAGAGAGTGTTGCCCATATTAAAGCTTGATTTTGCTCTCATTTCAGCATTGCCCGACTTCATCACCTTTTCGTACGACTGCACAGCTTCATCATATTTGCCTCTCTTGTATTGCGTGTCGGCAATGTTGAAATCTATGTGGGGCGTGTTCGGAGATTCTAATTGTGCATTAACATATTTGTCGAGCGCCTCATTATATTTTCCATCCTGATAGCGTTGATTTCCTTCGCGGATTTTATCGGCAAGGGGGTCTATCCATCCTAATGACGTCCAGCTGAGAAATACCGGCAGAAGAAAAATGGGTTTAAAATATGTATCTGACCAATTCATAATAAAACGTTTTAAGGGAAATAACGGTAAATTTTTCAATTTACCGTAGTTGATATTTTTCTTTTCTTCGTTCAAACAAAAAACTCTCCAGCGTAATAAGAATTGTCGCAATAAAAAGGGGCAACTGATAACGATTCACGTACCTTTTCACTTGTTGTGTCTTATAGGTAGTGTCTTCAAATTTTGCGATGCTATCCTGGTAAATTCTTTCTAACCCCCACTGAGTGCCATAAGCGGGGGTATACAGGCCGTCCGTTTCCAAAGCAATTTTATTCAAGGTGATTTCATCCAATCTTGATTTTATAACCTGTCCCTGTCTGTCTTTGAGCAAGGACTCCTGGCCACGTTCGTCCTTAATTTTAATATAGGCGCCATCCTTCTTTCCCACGCCTACCGTATAGATAACGATTCCTTGTTCTTTTGCCTCCCTGGCAGCCGCAAGCGGGTCGTCTTCATGATTTTCGCCGTCAGTAATTAATATGATAGCCTTGTGGTTCCTCGAATCTTTCTCAAAGGTAGCAATTCCTTGCCGTATGGCTTCTGCCATTGCTGTGCCTCCGAGTGGAATAATACGGGTGTTTAAATCATTCAAAAAAAGGCGAAAAGCGCCGTAGTCGGAGGTTAACGGGCAATACGTAAAAGCGGTGCCGGCAAATACGACCAGTCCAACCCGGTCGCCTTCCAATACTTTTAATAAATCTTCCACCTCTCTGCGTGCAACTTCCAATCGGTTTGGTTTTACATCGTCAGCAAGCATACTTCGCGAGGTATCCACGGCAATCACAATATCAATTCCCTTTTTTTCCACCTCTTCCCAGTGATATCCCCACTTAGGCTCAATAAGTGCGCATATAACGAAGAGGATTCCAACAATGATAAGAGTGGCTTTTAACCACGGCCCTTTCCTGCTCACAGAAACCCCGCATTTTTTGAGCAATTCAAGCGAAGCAAATTTTTTTAAATCCCGGGTCTTTTTTCTGAAGACGAGGATGTATCCAATGATTAAGAGGGGAATTATAAAAAGTAAATAAAGATAGTTGAGGTTTCCGTATTTCATGGAATCTTTCTGAACCTCGTTTTCGTTAAACATAATTCAGCCAGTAACAGTCCCAATGCAGGGAGCAGGAAGTAGTGAAACAACTCTTTGTATTCGGTGTACTGGGTCACTTCTGCCTCGGTTTTTTCAAGTTTATCTATCAGACCGTAAATTTCCTTCAGTGATTTCGTATCAGTTGCGCGATAATATCTTCCGTCAGCGATCCTGGCGATTTCCGTGAGCGCATTGTCGTCAATATCAATTTTTACCTGTCTCATGACCTTGTTTCCAAAGAGGTCGACCATCGGAAATGGCGCCAGACCTTTCGTACCTGCGCCTATTGTATAAATCTTGATGCCGAAGGTCTTGGCTATTTCTGAGGCTGTAAATGGATCAACCTCTCCTGCGTTATTTCTTCCGTCTGTCAAGAGGATGATTATCTTGCTCTTGGCGCTGGTGTTCTTCAGTCTTTCTACCGAGGCTCCAAGTGCAGATCCAATCGCTGTGCCATCCTCAATCATTCCAATATCAACTTTTTCCAAAAGCCGCAGAAGCATTCCATAGTCCGTTGTCATGGGACATTGTGTATATGCGCGTCCGGCAAACACGACCAGCCCGATGCGGTCATTGGCGCGTCTCTGGATAAAGTCTTTTACCACCTGCTTGACTACATAAAGGCGGTTATATCTCTTGCCTCCAATTTCAAAATCTTCTGCCAGCATGCTTCCCGAAACATCAACGGTAAGAGCAATATCTATGCCTTCCGTTATGACCTTTGTTTGTTCATTGCCAAGTTGCGGTCGCGCCAGCGCAATGATAAACAACATAATAACGAGCGATCTGAGTATAATTAATATAAATCTGTACCGTTGAAAAAAAGAGGACTTCAGATTCTTTACCGTTTCTAAAGAAGGGAATATAACCTGGTTTGTTCCGGTGCGACGGAAGTAAACATAGAGTAACGGCGGGAGAACAACAAAAATCAAGACCAGGATTAAGGGATTGTGAAAGACCATGTGAACTAACCAGCATCCTTACATAAAAATTTAAATATTTGACAGATGAATGTGATCCCCTTTCAAAAGAACATTCCAGATTTCTGTTTCAGAAAGCTCGTTCTCCATGAGTTTATCTACCAGCGCCTGAATTGCTCCATTTGTTGTTTTGAGAAGGTCTTCCATCCCTTTTTCAGAGGAAAAATACCTGTTGATTAATGTTTCTGCCTGCTTATATATTCGGGCGCCGGCAAGTTCTTTTTTGGCGCCCATGTCTAATTCATATTCCATAAGAATGCCGCCATCTGCATAACTAAGAGTCATGTTCGTAGTGGCCGTTTCTATAGTTAATAAACGAATGGCTCCTTTTTTTGACAGAATCTCTTTGATTTCCGGCGTATTGTAAATGCCCCAGAGCGCCTCCACATTGTGTTTTAGTTTTGCGATTTCTGCATCTGTAAAATCACGATAATATTCCCGTATTGGTTTTGGAGCAGTCTTTCCGCCAACTCCCCGCTGACGGCTTAAATATTCTTCCAAAAATTTTTCAGGCGCTTTTACCATGTCAGTACCCTTTTATAAAAGGTTGAAAATAAATATTATAATTAAAAATTTCAGTAACGATTTCCGGAGTACAAAACGAATATAATCAGATTTATAATCTTGTTCTCTATGTAACTCAAGGCTTCCGCCCTGAGAACAATCTTTATTTGGAAGCATTCAACCCTGAAGGATTGAGTTACAGTTTAACCACCTCCATTTCCTGTAAACTTTCTCTGGTTTCATCAATGAACCGTTTTGCAAGGGAAAATACCTCTTCGGCTTCAGTTTTTGATGGACCATATTTTGCGTATTTTACCATGTCGCAACGTTCAAGGAATTTCCCCATCAGTTGTTTGTGGTTATCGTGTAATTTATTCGTGCGCGCCATTTCCACGAGAAATTCTTCTGTTGTGTGTTCTGGCGCCAACAGGCCAAACCTGTCTTCTATATAATGACGTACGATGTTTGTTATACGGTAGTAATATTCTTTGACCAAACCTTTCGCAACCAGGTCATCCCTGGATAACTGTTCTAATAGTTCGTATGCGATTTCATGGGGCGATTTTCTTATAAATGCCCCTTCTTGTTTTTCCTGCCGGTTTTTAAACTTGTTTACGAATACATAGATGATACATCCTAATGACAGCCCACCCATTCCCGCAATAATCCAGAGAACCAGTCGTTTGTAACTCATGGGCACATCAAGAGGAGGGATGATGTCTTTGATATCCGCAGGTGGTTCCCCTTCTTTAATAATGCCCCTGATGTCAACAACTACCTCGTTGGTGGCAATTTCACCTTCACCCTGAATTCCTTTGTACTTTATCTTTAAAGCAGGAATTGTCTGATGTCCAATTTTATAAGCATCCACTAAAAAACTTTGATCAATGACAGTATATCCATCCCTTTCTCTTCCGGAGCGTTCAACACGCTCTTTTCCCTTTACCGTAAAGACGCCCATTTGTTGACCGGGTTCCGGCATTTGTAGGGTAATTTCATCTTTATATGTTACGCGAATGGTATATTGTATCTTTTCACCAATAGTCGCTTCTTTTTTATCAACGGTTGCTAATGCCTCTACAAACTGCGTATTTCCGGCGACTTTAGTATCCTGTGATAAAGCAATAGAATGTAAAGATATAAGTCTATATATAACTACTACCAAAATCAATAGTATACTGCATATTCGGTGCTTTTTTATCATATATCAGCCGGATAGTAACAGCCCGGAATTCTCTCTCCTGTAAAACTTCCCAAGATTGAAAAAATCGTAAGGCTCAAATTTAATATCTCTTTTCTCTCATTCTGAAAAAACGGATGATGGGTTCTACATAATGCCTGCCTGTATTGACCGTAATTTCATCTACACCCATTGACCGGAATAACTTGGAACGTTCCTGCCTTTGTTGGTTATTAAAGGTGTGAAATTCCTTTCTTACCTGATCGCTTGCCGTATCAACCAAAAGTATCTCGTTTGTCTCCGCGTCTTTTAATTCAATAAGACCCACGTTCGGTAGTTCACATTCCCGTGGGTCTACTACAGTGACGGCAATGATATCATGCTTTTTGTTTGCAATACGTAAGGCATGTCCATAGTTATGATCAATAAAATCAGAGACAACAAAACAAATAGCCTTCCTGTGGCATATCCTGTTCAAATATTCCAGGGCAATAGAGATAGTGGTTCCTTTGCCTGTTGGTTTTGAATAAAGGAGTTCCCTGATGACCCGCAATACGTGTTTTGTGCCCTTTTTTGGCGGGATGAATCTTTCAACCCTGTCGGTGAACATGATCAACCCAACCTTGTCATTATTTTTTATTGCTGAAAATGCCAGGATTGCGCATATCTCCGCGGCAACTTCATTTTTTAAATGTCTGATTGACCCAAAATTTCCCGATGCGCTCATATCCACCAGGAGCATAACGGTTAGTTCGCGCTCTTCCACATAACGCTTAATAAAGGGGCGGCCCATGCGAGCGGTGACGTTCCAGTCAATCGTGCGGATTTCATCGCCTGGCTGATATTCCCGCACTTCATCAAATTCCATACCCCGCCCCTTAAAAACGCTGTGGTACTCGCCCACAAATGCCTCGTTGACAAGGCGGCGGGTATGAATCTCTATCTGTTGAATCTTTTTTAATATTTCTTTTGGGATCATAGCATACTGTTAATATGGCATTTGCGCCGGGGTGATTAATTAACCCCTAAATAACCGTTTAAATCGTTTAAACTGCTTAATCTGTTTAAGCGGTTTAATCTGCTTGTCAAATAATTATGGTACCTCCACGGTATCAAATATCTTTTGTACAATCTCTGCTGAGGTTATCTCTTCTGCTTCTGCCTCGTAGGTTAAAATAATTCTATGGCGAAGCACATCCATTCCTATGGACTTTACATCCTGTGGGGTAACAAACCCCCGGCCCTTGAGAAAGGCATGTGCCTTGGACGCAAGCGTGAGATAAATGGTTGCCCGGGGGGAAGCTCCGTATTCTATGAATTCTTCCAGTTTGAGGTTATATGACTTCGGGTCCCGCGATGCGAATACAATATCAATAATGTAATCTTTAATTTTATCATCTATATAAATTTTATCGACTATTGCGCGGAGGCGTAAGATATCTTTGGGGGAGATCACAGGATTTACCTGAAAATCTTTTTTTGTAATTGCCATACGGTCCAGAATCTCCCGTTCTTCCTTTTTGTCCGGATAAGTAATATGCAGTTTAAACATAAAGCGGTCAACCTGCGCTTCGGGTAAGGGGTACGTACCCTCATGTTCAATGGGATTCTGGGTTGCAAGTACAAGAAAGGGGTCATCCAGTTTAAACGTCTGATCTCCAATAGTAACCTGGCGATCCTGCATTGCCTCCAGCAATGCGCTCTGTACCTTTGCAGGGGCACGATTGATTTCGTCAGCAAGGACAATATTCGTAAAAATGGGGCCTTTTCGAACGGTAAAGTCGCCCGTTTTGGGATTATAGATAAGAGTGCCAAGTAAATCGGCAGGGAGTAAATCCGGTGTAAATTGTATTCGTTGAAAACCGGCTTGTATGACCCTTGCAAGGGTCATAATTGACATGGTTTTTGCTAATCCCGGTACGCCCTCCAGTAATACATGTCCATTGGAAAGTATTCCTATGAGGAGTCGTTCGATTAAGTACTTTTGTCCAACGATTACCTTTCCAACCTCATACATCAGGGTATTTACAAAATCGCTTTCTTGTTTTACCCTTTCCGTAACTTCTTTAACGTCCGATTCCATCTACCCCTCCAGCGTAAAAAATAACAAATATACGTGTGTTCAATATCCCACAAAAACGTTTTTTATACCTTTAATAATTGAAATTTAACAAACAATCAGGATAATTTGTTCCCCATTTTCAGCTCTTATAAAATCTTCCGGGTTGTCATAATTAAGTAAAATTATATACTAAATTTATTTACTTTTAAACACCCATTTCTGAAATTTCGCCTCAAAGGAATGTGCTTGACTCTCAAAAAAAGAGATGTTACGATTAAAAGTTAAAATTTTGCAGAAAGTCTTTTTCAACGCAGATTGGTCTAAAAATAAACATTGCCAAAGGAAATTTCCGTTGTCTCGATCGTTGGTAAACAAAACGTGGGAAAGACTACCCTTATTGGGGTTCTTATACCTCTGTTAAAAAGAAAAGGGTATAGGGTAGGGACGATTAAGTATAATATTCCTTCCTTTGAAATTGATTATGAAGGAAAAGATACTTACAACCACTATCAGGCTGGAGCGGAAGTTGTTTCTATATCTTCGCCGGAAAAGCTGGCAATTATAAAAAGACTGGACAAAAAATCACCGACGATAAAAGATATTATTAATTGCTATTATCAGGGGATTGATATTGTGCTTGTTGAAGGCTATAAAAACTGGCGGTATCCTTATGTTGAGATTCGTAAAGATCGCAGTATTAAATCATCAGGCAAGGAATGCAAGCATCACATGACGATTGTAAGCAGCACGACAACCGATGCTCCTATTCCCTGCTTTCAAAAAAATGATTTGAACACTATCATAAAATTTATAGAATCAAAAATAAAATAAATTTGAATGGAGGTGATAATTATTCCATAATGTGGTCGTGATCGATATTCAGTGTATAATTATATGCATGATGTTTATTGTATTTAAATTTTTTCATGGTAATAAAAATTACCTTTTGAGGAGGAAATGTTCAGTGAAGAAGTTTTTTACTTATTGCGCTATTCCCGTTGCAAC
>JAHFOW010000211.1 GCA_023261465.1 Planctomycetota bacterium | reverse complement strand
CACTTTAACGGTGAACGTTTTCTCGTACCCTACGAGTGATAGACTGATATTAAAAATCAACCAGAGAAGGCGTTGAAGCTGACAGACATAAAAAGAGACTAGGGTCAAATCTTTTCAAGTCATTTTCATTAGTAGCAAGAATTTTATGGAGAAAATGGGAGTGGATACTTGATAGAATATTTTAATTAAAGTCATGAGGAAGGTCAAAGAAACACTGTGGCAGAAAATGGGATGTATCCATAATTTCGCCAATTATAATATCGATAATATTTTGTATAATTGTATAAAAATAAAATGGCAGACAAAGCCGACATTACCCCTAATGTGCTCAAATGGGCAAGAGAATCTGCCCGGATGTCATTAGAGACAGCCGCAGGAAAGGTTTCTGTTGCCCCTGAAAAGTTAAATGAGTGGGAAGAAGGCGTAAGCCAACCAACTATTAAGCAAGCGGAAACATTAGCGAAAGCCTACAAAAGACCTTTTGCACTTTTTTTCTTACCTGAAGTCCCTCGCGACTTTCATCCTTTGCAGGATTTTCGCAAAAAAACAGCTAAACCACTTGGTACGGCATCCATTTTCATTATTCGCGAAATACAACAAAAGCAGACTTGGATTAGTAATGTATATAAGGATAATAATGAGCAGCCCTTATCTTTTGTAGACAAATATTCCATTCAGGCCAATCCGCAGCAAGTTGCGAAGGATATACTGGAAACGCTTCAAATTAACCCACTAAACTATTTAACTAATAACCCAATAAAAGAATGGATTGACAAAGCTGAATCGAACGGGATTTTTATTTCAAGAACCAGTTTCATTCATTCAAGATTGAAGTTAGATAGTGAAGAAATACAAGGGTTTACCATTGCCGACAAATACGCCCCCTTTATATTTGTTAATTCGCACGATTGGAATGTTCCTCAGCTTTTTACCCTTGTACACGAACTAGCCCATATTTGGATTGCAGAATCCGGCATTTCCAATGAGATTGAACCGGAATTAAAACATAAAGATAAACTTCATCCAGTTGAGTTGTTCTGCAATGAAGTGGCCGCAAATGCCTTAATGCCCATTGGCGTAATAAACAGTTTAGGAATGTCCGTTTTTGATTCCAGCAATAATGTTTTCAAAACATCAAAAAAAATGGGCGTAAGCTCTTTTGCATTTTTGGTGAGAGCTTTCAATCTGGAACTAATTTCTTTAGATAAGTATCGTAAACTAAAAAAAGAGGCAGACACAGAATTTCAGGCTTTTTTACGAAGAGAGGAAGAAAAGAAAGCTAAACAAAAAAAGCAAAAAGGCGGTCCCGACTTTTATCTGCTTCTACTAAATAAAAACAGCCGATTGTTTACACAAACCGTGCTTGATGCATTTAAAGGTGGTATTATTGAGCCAACACAAGCAAGCAGTTTGTTGAATACTAAGGTAAATAATTTTTCAAAATTGGAAGCTTCCCTATACGAAATATGAGCACACAGGTTCAGAAATATTGTTTAGATGCCAACGTACTTATTCAGGCTTGGCAAAAATACTATTCACCAAAATTCTGCCTTGACTATTGGAAATTGTTGAATGAATTAGGTCGCAATAAAATGATTTTTCTTCCACAAATAGTCTTTGTGGAAATTACACATACAGAAGATGATTTGGCAGAGTGGCTCAAAAGAAGCGAAATTCAGAAACATAAAATTGACGAGTCAGTTACGCAATGTTTGAAAAGGATATACGATAAAAATCCTGTGCATAAATATCTTGTTGATAACACAAAGCAACGTTCCTTGGGAGATCCTTGGGTAATTGCCCATGCTCTAAAAGAAAATGCCTGTGTAGTTACCAAAGAAGAAAAGGTAACTGCGATCAATACCAAAAGAATTAAAATACCAAACGTTTGCGACAATATGGGAGTAAGATGGATAAACGATTTTCAATTCATAAAAGAATTGAATATTCAGTTTTCTTGTACCTTAAGGTAGCAGCCCAACCGCTAACAGCGGGTTGCTGCAATAGCTGGAGGGATAAATAGTGCGGCAGAAATTGAGATGTGTCCTCAATTATCAATCCCCCCTTTCTTTGTGTCCTTTATGTTTTTGTTGTGTTCTCCATTTTTCTTTCTCTGTGCCCTCTATGGCTAATTCCCTGAATAATAATTCGTTTTTATTGGAAGCGAGAATTTCATAAAGAAAATGGCGTAGAACCTTGATAGAATGTTTCGATTAAGGCTATGAGGAAGGTTAAAGAAAAAGCGGCAGATAATGGGATGTGTCTCTATCCATTCCCGCGGGCGTTGGTTCACAGAATATAGATGCATACAATGAAAATAAAGAATAATGATATAATACTCGAACCCTTAAGCATGTTCGACCATGTTCGTAAATCATTCAACACTGCAATAAGTAGAACTGACCGTTCGCAGATTGGTCAGTTCCTGACCCCTGCCGTGATCGCCTATTTTATGTCGTCGATACTTGAAACGGAGGGGCAAGACGTAAGAATTCTGGACCCTGGCGCAGGGACGGGCGTGCTCTTTGCTGCGTGTGTAGAGACTTTGATTTCGCGAAAGAATCGGCCTCTTTCTATAGAGGTTGTCGCTTATGAAACAGATCGAATAATACTTCCGTATTTGGAAGAAACCGTGAAGCGGTGCGAATCGCTCTGTAAGGCCGGCGATGTCTCTTTTCAAGGAACCATAAGGGTGGAGGATTTTGTGTCCTCTGCTATAGCTGAAACGGAAAATTCCCTTTTTGTCGTTCCTGGCAAGCGCTTCACCCATGTCGTCATGAACCCACCCTACAAAAAAATCAATAGTCAGACTGCTATGAGCAGGATGCTCTATTCTGCTGGCTTTGAGGTGACGAACCTTTACGCCGCCTTTGTATGGCTTTCGATGCGCTTTCTGGAACCTGGGGGGCAAATGGTCGCCATAACCCCCCGAAGCTTCTGCAATGGCCCCTATTTCAAAAAATTCCGTGTTGCATTCCTGAGTATGATGAGCCTCAGACACGTTCATGTATTCATATCGCGTAAGAAGGCGTTCGGCGACGATGACGTACTGCAGGAAAATGTGATCTATCATGCCATTCGGGGACTTGAGAAACCGAAATCTGTTACAATCTCCGCGTCCGAGGGCGGTGATTTCGACAATGTACGCACGTTATCTATCCCATACAGTCATGTTGTTCGGCCCGGCGACCGAGATGCCTTTATCCATCTGGGTGTTGATAACGTCAGTTTTGACGTAATGAGACGAATAGAATGCTTTGTATCGTCACTCAGCAAACTTAATCTGGACGTTTCCACAGGACGTACCGTTGATTTTAGAGTACAGGAGCACCTAAGACAGCGGCCTCAGCAAGGAACAGCTCCGCTGATCTATCCGTGTCATTTTCAACATGGTTTTATCAAGTGGCCTGTCGAATCAGGAAAGAAACCCAACGCCATAGCGTCATCATCCGAGACGTCCAATCTTTTCGTGGAAGCTGGATACTATGTTCTCACAAAAAGGTTCTCATCCAAGGAACAGCATAGAAGAGTCATGGCAGCGATATATGACCCCTTTAAGGTTAATGCACCTTATGTGAGTTTTGAAAACCACCTGAACTACTTCCATAGACAGGGCAAAGGACTACCGGCAGACCTGGCAAAGGGGCTTGCTCTATACCTCAATTCCACAATTGTTGATCAGTATTTTCGTTTATTTAGCGGACACACTCAGGTTAATGCCACTGATCTCAGAAAGATGCCCTATCCTACACACGAACAACTTTTGCGACTTGGCGCCTATGTCAAGGAACGAATGCCTGATCAGGAGACTGTTGACAACATCATAGAAAAGGAGTGTGAGGACTATGAGTAAAAATACAAATGGGCAGAAAGAAGAAGAAAAAATTAAGGAAGCTCTCACGATCCTGAATAGTTTGGGTTTTCCAAGACAGCAACAGAACGAGCGATCAGCCCTGACTCTCCTATCTTTGCTGGGCCTTAAGCCTGACACTAACTGGGAGGATGCAACCGATCCACTGATGGGTATTACTCCTATGATGGACTTCTTTCACGAACACTATGGGAAAAGATATGCACCCAACACTCGCGAAACCGTGCGTCGCCAAACAGTCCACCAGTTTCTGCAAGCCGCCATGATTATTGCCAATCCCGATAAACTCTCCAGGCCAACAAATAGCCCGAAATCGGTCTATCAGATCGAGCCGTCCGCTCTGAAACTGATTCGCGGTTTTGGGAAGCCGGGATGGGAGAAGTATTTGCAGAAATATCTGAGGACAGCAAAGATCTTGAAAAGGCTCTATGCACGCGAGAGGGATATGAGACGACTACCTGTCAGACTGGCAAATGGTCAGAAAATCAGGCTTTCCCCTGGTGGACAGAATATTTTGGTTAAAGAGATCATTGATGCCTTTTGTCCCCTGTTTACACCAGGAGGTTGCGTTATTTATATAGGGGATACTCAGGCAAAGTGGGCATATTTCGATTCGGACGCCCTCGCTCTATTGGGCGTTGAGATAGAAGAACACGGGAAAATGCCCGATGTTGTAGTGCATCATGTCGAAAAGAATTGGCTCGTTCTGATTGAAGCTGTGACCAGTCATGGCCCTGTAAATCCGAAGCGAAGGCAGGAATTGAAGGAATTGTTCTCCGGATCGACCGCTGGTTTGGTTTTTGTAACTGCTTTCACTGACCGGCGGGCTATGCTGAAATATTTGAACGATATTTCCTGGAAAA
>JAHFOW010000210.1 GCA_023261465.1 Planctomycetota bacterium | reverse complement strand
CTTTGTTGGCGATTCTCCAGGTATTGGTCATAATCTCGACGGAGGTGAGTGTTAAATACCCGTTGGCAAGGACACCTCTGTATGCGGGTTGGCGGCTGGATTGCAGCTCAGGGGTCACCGTGACAGCGGCGTCGAGGGCAAACGGCAGAATTTCCTTTGCTCCGGGGATCAATACATGCGAAAGAATTCCGCTGCCCAGGGAAGTGGACTCCTCAAAAAAGGTAATAGCGCCAGCCTCCAGTGTCAGATCGGTATCGTTTTTCAGCACGTAGGCATCGACCGGCCTGGGTGAAAATACGCCCTTGTAGTAAACCACACGTTCGCCTTTTACTTTTTGCGAGATGATGGGCACCATCGCGGCTTTCCCACGGGGGATAGATACTTTCTCCCTGGCATGATAACTAAAGAGCTCTCCGACTTTTGTTCCCGTTGCCATTGCCGCCATGCTCTGCCCGGCCAGTTCTGCCATCTGCCTGGCTTCCGCAGCTATCTCAGGAGGAGGTGCACCCGGAGCGGAGAAATCTCTTTCAGCTTTTTCTGCGGATTTCATGCGGCTGGATGGTCTGTTTTTCGCATCCATAGCTGTATATCTGGCGTTGTTATCACCTGGCAGCCCGGCGGTTTTTTGAAAACCTCCAACCGCTGTGGCTTCAGGCGCAGCGCCCCAGTTCACAGCCAGGCCCGTCATGGCCGGAATCGGAACAGTTGGTCGCTGCGGGTAGTAGGGAGAATACAGGTCCATGATATACGACAGCGGATTGCCTGCGACGAAGGAGAGATCGACGTCCTTCCAATCGTCTTCCGTGTTGTTCTCCGTCAATGCCCATCCTTGTAACAATGCGTCAGCATTGACGTCAGCATTGAGGAGGATGCGGTACGAAGCCTTCCAAATCGGCTGCTCGACAAGATAGCCGATACGCAGTTCGCGTTCGCCATCGCCCCGGGCCTGAATGGTGATGGTTTTCCGGTCTGTGTATTTTGCATCAAGGGTGATTGCCAGCAACCGCTCTAAGTCCCTCTGTAATGCCGCATCCTGCAACGAAAACTCTGTGATGGAATACAAATCCACTGACCTGATCGCGCCGCTATCGGTTAGCAGCACGAGCTTGTATTGCTGACGCAGGGTGCGACCGTCGTTACTCTGTTCCACGACCGGCTCTACTCCCAGAATTCGTCCGAGGATCTTTTCTCCGGCCACTGAAACAATGATTTTTGCCCCTTTAAGTTGCACAAGAAATTGACTCAGGGCATTGTTTTCGGGAACGTTGATCAGAATGCCTTCGAGCTGCTTGCTGAGAGGATCTTTCGTATCGTAAAGTACCGCATTGATTTTTCCGCCATTTAAGTCTAACACAAAAAAACTGGCCAGCAGATCTTTCATCTGTTCTGCCTTGAATGGAAGTGAAACCGTTGCATTGCCGGTTATCTTTCCATGCCTTTCGAAATATCCCATGCCGTGTTTATACAAAACGATTTTTTTAACGTCCGGGGCTGTGACGGCAGGCTGTGACGGCTCGCCTGCACAGATCCACGCCCCGTCAAGTCCGGCCCATACAGTGAAACAGAGCAATACAGCAATAAGATATTGGCGCATGTTATTTCTCCTCTGCAGATAACAGGAAATTAATATTTTCACTTTGAGGTAAAATTAAACAATAAGGAAGAAGATTGCAAGTATTTTAATTGTTCTGGCAAAATGAAAAACGGAAACTTCAATAACTTTTTTAGGTTTTAACGCATCTTTTAAAAATCATAGCAATTCATCAGAAATCAAACCGATGGTGGCTCAATAGTTACAAAATCAGAAATCTCCATTCATTTTCAACAATAATTTCCTAAACCCTTCTTCAATATCAGACAGCTTCAGATCAGTTGTAAACGGTTGCCGTGGTATGGCTATTATATCGACATGTACGGTAAGCAGATGTTTATTCAACCGGTATACCTCCCTGAGCAGCCGCTTGGCGCGATTACGCCGTACGGCGTTGCCCACCTTTTTACTCACCACAAGACCTATACGGGAATGTGAAAAGTCGTTTCGTATCACATAAAGAACAACAAACTCATTTTTGATTACTTTTCCCTCATTAAAGACCCTTTCAAATTCTTTCTTTTTGGTCAAATGTTCAGACTTTGTAAAATGATAATTCATAATGAAGTCTACAACTATCCTTCTCTGGTTATTTTGTTCGCGGAGGAAATCTCAGAATAAAACAAGTATCATTTTAAAAAATATATATTGTTAAGCCATAAAAATATTACAATAATGGAAACAAAGCAGGCATGGGACTCCTTTTAGGTAAAAGCCCAAAGGGCTTATATATGATAGCTCAGGGCGACGCCCTGGGTATAATGATAAAATACCTTTAAGCTCTGAAAGAGCGTAATAAAAAAGGACAATAAGATAACAAAACCCCGGCCATATTATGTACGACCACGTTCGGGTTTTATCATTTTTTATGTCACCCTTTCAGGGTTTGCTCTTATGTTGTTTTTTGCCCCTTTGGGGCGTATAGTATGTAAAATAACCGATAACATGGATAAATCCATGCTATCAATTCTTATCGTGGCGTCGGTAGGCGAGGTTTTAATCATGCCACCCGGAAACCCGTCTGCCCGTGCGGGGCACGCGGACGGGCATTAAAAAAATGAAAATTCCTATGCAATTAAATTATCCGTGTAAATCAATATTTCGCACGACCAAAAGGTTACGTACCCCGTAAGCTTTCCAAAACCTCCCATCGTTGATAGGCTTCAGCCAATTCACATTCCAGGGCGGATATCCTGGCCTTGATATTTACGAGCTCCTCCTTCCCCTTTTGGAAAAACATGGGGTCACTCATGGCTTGATGCAGTTGCTGTTGTTCTGCTTCCAGGGTTTCAATACGCTGTGGCAAGGCTTCGAGTTCGCGTTGTTCTTTAAAGGTGCGCTTGCGGGGCCGTTCGTCCTGTTTGCGCACCAATTCCGCCTTCGATGGAGTCTTCTCCGTAATATTTTTCTGTCTTGCTTCGCTCTGGCGCTGCCAATCGTCATATCCGCCAATATACTCATTGACCTTTCCTTCCCCTTCAAACACAAGGGTGCTGGTTACTACATTATTAAGAAAGGAGCGGTCGTGGCTGACTAAAAGGAGTGTACCCTTATAGTCTAAAAGCAATTCTTCTAATAGCTCTAAGGTCTCTATGTCCAAATCATTCGTGGGTTCATCCATCACAAGGACATTAGACGGTCTGGTAAATAACCGCGCCAAAAGGAGGCGGTTGCGTTCTCCACCCGATAGGGCGTTGACTGGGACGCGTGCACGTTCAGGTGAAAACAGAAAATCCTGCAAATAACTGATAACCTGCCGTGGTTTACCGTTAATAACAACAATGTCGTTCCCGTCCCCTACGTTATCAAACACCGATTTATTTTCTTTCAATTGAGCGCGGAGCTGGTCGAAATAGGTAATATTGAGACGGGTACCATGGCGCACCGTGCCCTGCCGGGGAGTCAATTCCCCTAACAGAAGCCGCAGAAGTGTTGTCTTGCCCGAACCATTGGGACCAATGATCCCGATCTTATCGCCCCTCATGATCGTTGCAGAAAAATCGCTGATAACCGGTTTGGCGTCGTAACCGTAGGTGACATCATCAACCTTTATCACAAGCGCACCGGAACGTTCGGCTTCCTGGGTTTGTATACGCACCGTGCCCATAACCTGACGCCGCTCCTGTCGGGACTTACGCATATCTTCCAGCGCCCGTACCCGCCCTTCATTCCTGGTGCGCCGGGCCTTGATGCCCTGCCGGATCCATATCTCTTCCTGTGCTAATTTCTTGTCAAAAATAGCCTGCTGACTCACTTCAGCATCAAGGACTGCCTGTTTGCGCACAAGAAAGGTCTCATAATCGCACGCCCAGCTGGAAAGACTTCCCCGATCAAGTTCAATAATGCGGGTGGCCAGTTTCTTCAGGAACGTACGGTCATGGGTAACAAAAAGTATCGTTCCGCCGTAACGCAGGAGAAATTCTTCCAGCCATCGGATCGATTCAACGTCTAAATGATTGGTTGGCTCGTCGAGTAAGAGAATGTCGGGGTCACATACCAACCCCCTGGCAAGCAACACCCGTCGTTTGAGACCAGAGGAAAGTGTATTAAATTCAACATCGGCATCTAATTGCATCTGAGAAATGACCTTTTCGACCTGATGATGCCTTTTCCACTCCTGATCAGCGTTTCGTGCAGACTTATAAAGACCGGGAGCCTCAAACCCGCCGGATATGATATCGAATACAGTGCCATATAATTCTTTGGGGATTTCCTGAGAAAGATAGGCGGTATGCATCCCTTTTTGCCGGACAATCTCACCTGAATCCGGTATCAAGTCACCATGTATCAGTTTTAACAAGGTAGACTTGCCCGTGCCATTGCGACCAAGAAGGCATACCCTTTCACCCCGTTCTATCTGCAAATTCGCATGCTCAATCAACAAAGGCCTTCCAAAGCCCATAGTTACATCCTGCAAGCTTAACAATGCCACGAATATCCTCCCGACATAATTCCTTCACCCATTCCTTAAAGTGTCCAACGAACTATATTGCACTTTATTAAATTAGGCCATCGGCGATTTTTTATGTAACAAGATTAATACCCACCCCTGAATCCCCTCCCAGGAGGGGACTTCTTTAGTCCCCTCTTGAGAGGGGGTTGGGGGTGGGTAAGGTAATAACAGAAAGTTTGAAATTCCTTATAAATAAAT
>JAHFOW010000058.1 GCA_023261465.1 Planctomycetota bacterium | reverse complement strand
ACTATATGGATTGCCTCCCTTAATGTACCATATCTTCCCCCCATCGTGTTCAGTCAAAAATGTGGACGATGATAAGCTTTTTACGGGGGATTTTAGCTACCCTGAAACCGGCATATACAAAATGAAAGTTCACTATGATAACAAGAAAATTTATACTGGAGGATAAATATGGAAAAATTAGTCATTTCAACAAATAACGCGCCATCTGCGATTGGCCCTTACTCTCAGGCAATCAAGGTTGGGAATCTTGTATTTGTATCGGGGCAAATACCTATAATACCCTCAACGGGTGAAATTATTCAGGGGGATATTAAACTTCAGACAAAGCAGGTACTGGAAAATCTTAAAAACATCCTGAAAGCGGCCGGTTCGTCTCTGGATAACGTGGTAAAGACGACCGTCTTTATGAGTGATTTGAATGATTATGTTGCAATTAATGATGTTTATAAGGAATTCTTCCTGCAGAAGCATCCGGCAAGAGCGGCAGTGCAGGCGGCAAGGTTACCAAAGGATGCCGGCGTGGAGATAGAGGCTATAGCATTTTGTATATAAAAGAAAAATTGACTTGTCTTCTAAAAACTGGTAAAATTCTTGTTTACCCGATTTTTTGCTTAAAATCGTGAATGAGAGCGATCTACGGTAATTCTGTTCTGGCTATTATTTCATGATGGATACGTTAAAAATTTATTCATGGGCAGGTGGTACTGATAACTGCGTTAATTAAATTGTTTTAATTTAGTAAAAGTTATAAATAGGGGTTATGTTAACAATAACAACGAAAGCGAAACACAGGGATATTTATCCAGAGGTTGTCAATCTTCTTGATAATTCCAGGAAGTTCTTTGAGCGTATCAGCGTCTCCGATATGGAGAAAAAGGTTGTCGAGATGCGCACGCAACTGGAGGAGCCTTTTTACCTTCTGGTGGCGGGTGAATACAACTCGGGTAAGTCGAGTTTTATTAATGCGATGTGTGGTGAGCATGTCCTCCCCGACGGTCCTACTCCTACAACCAACCGGATTACGTTGTTGACGTATGGCGATAAGATCGAAATAAAAGAAGTGGGTGACCACTTATGCCAGGCAACCTATCCTATGGAAACATTAAAAGATGTGACCCTGGTGGACACACCGGGAACTAACTCTATCATTTTAGAACATGCAGCGCTTACGGAAAGTTTTGTGCACAGGGCAGAACTTGTACTCTTTGTGACATCGGCAGATCATCCGTTTACAGAAAGTGAGCGGCAATTTCTCCAATTTCTAAAGGGTAAATGGGGCAGAAAGGTGCTCTTTGTCCTGAACAAGATAGACCTGAAGACTCCCGAAGAACTTCAGGAGATAGTAACCTTCCTCGAAAAGAACTGCTACCGGTTACTTGGTTTTGAGCCAAAGATCCTTGCTGTTTCTGCAAAGGATGCTTATAAGGCAAAGGTGGAAGGCGACCAGGCGCTTCTTGAAAAAAGCAGGATTGCGGAAGTTGAGGCATTTGTGTTCGATAAATTAGATTTGGATACAAAGATTGACTTTAAATTGGTTAGCCCTCTGAAATATTTATACAGTGTGTTTTCCGAACTCCAGCAAAATCTTACCGAAAAGGTCAACAAGTGTAATACCGATATCAAAAGTATAGAGCGATTTGAGACCCGTCTAAAAAATAAAAAACAGGATATGCGGGAGTATACCTTGAAATATAAAGATGAAATCAATCTCGTTTTTTCACGATTGAAGGAAAAATTGGATAATTTCATGAATACGTCTGTTACTATGAAGTCCGTGATTTTGTCGAAAGTAGGAAGAGACAAGATTGACGAGCGGTTTAAGAGAGAGGTATATGGACTTCTCAATCCGCAGACGGATTTAGACCGGATTATTGACGATGTGGTAGATTACGTGGCAAGGAATAATCGTTCATTATGGGATATGGCAAGGGAACATATTGAAAAAGAAGTGGGGTATGACCGTCGTGCAGGGAGTATTCTTGATGGCCATGCTGAACATCGTTATGATGACCGGAAGCATGAGATTGAAATTGCGTTAAAGTCCCGATCTAAGGAATTCAGGGAGTTGGACATTGAGCGGGAATCGGGGCGGCTCAACAATGTCGTGCAGGGTGGCTTTATCACCTTTTCAATGATTGAGGTGCTTGCGATTGGTATAGGGGTGGCAGGTACCATGGTATTTTCATGGGTTGTCCCGCCTCCGGCAATAATTGGAATTTCAGTCGCTTTGGCTGCTATTGGTCTTGCAGTCTTTCCTCAGAGGAGAAAGACATTCCGTAATGAGTTTGTAAAACGTACCGATGCAATCTGCGAACGCTTTGTTGAGTTTATGAAATTTGAAATTGATAAAGCGATTGACCGTGTAATCGAGGAAATCAGCAATAATATTTCGTCATATCGGGACCTCCGTTGGACTGAACGGGAAGAAATTGCGCGGCAGGTATCCGAGGTAAGCGCATTATTGGAAAGTGTTAAGGGCCTTATGCGGAAAAGTGGTTTAAGCTGAGGCGACGGAAGTTTATAGACAGTCAGCTCAATATAGTCCCGATGAAGAGTCATCGGCAAAAGGAATAAAACAGGTTGTTGATATTAGCGCAGGGTCTCGCAGGTAAAAAGAAGTAAAATACTATGCTTTTTGGGATCGGATACGACATTCATAGACTCGTTGAAAATCGTAAGTTGATTTTGGGTGGCGTAGAATTTGATTACCACCTGGGGCTACTTGGTCATTCAGATGCCGATGTAGTGATCCATGCTGTGTGTGATGCGCTCCTGGGGGCCGCGGCTCTCGGCGACATTGGTGAACATTTTCCCGATACCGATCCAAGATGGAAAGGGGTGTCCGGTAAACTGCTTCTTTCGAGAGTTATTGAACTGGTGAAAGAAAAAGGTTGCAGGGTTAATAACGTAGACGTGATGATCCTTGCGCAAAAACCTAAAATAGGCGCAAAAAAATTAGAAATGAAGAAGAACATTGCTGAATGTCTCCGGATAGATGCAAACAGGGTAAATATAAAGGCAACGACCATGGAAGGGGTGGACTCAATTGGCCGTGGTGAGGCTATCGCTGCTCAGGCCATTGCCAGTTTGTGTGAAGAATAAGTGTCTCATGAAAGGCTACAACAATCTCATAGGGTGATACTATATGGCGCTATGGAAAAGAAAGAAAAAAACACAGGAAACTTCTGAAGAACTTCAGAAAACAAAGGTGTCAGAATCACAAAAGAATACTGATGCTTCCGCAGACACGCCTGTATATGAAACAGTGACCGTTGAACAAACAAAGCAGATAGTGGCTGAAACGGAAAAATCGTTTGAATCCATAAATGCGATGATTCAAGACGATATGCATAGTGGGGTGATTTTATGTGGAAAGAAGGTTTCCGGTTTTTTTGCCAAGTCGTTTTGGGGCGCATTGTCAATCATGATTTTACCCCCAATTATAATATTTGCACTGGGTGTCCTCGTTATTGTAAGCATGCTCATCATCCCGCTTTTTGGCGTTATCTTTGCTGCATCAGTACCGGCTGTTTTGGTAACCCTGTCCATTTTTCTTATTGCATTACCTATATTATTCCCGTTACTGGTATTATTCATCCTTATTACAGGGAAAGGGAGATTAATTATCGGTTCTGAGGGAAAATGGTTTGGCGTTGAAATGTTTGGAAAGAGTTACTCCTTAAAAAATAAGGAATAAGTATTAGTTGAATGCTCCTGTATTTCAATGCCATTATTAAAGATGCAATGGTATAGAGCCTCCGCGTCAGTGATCATACAAAAGTGGCAAAAGGCCTGGTTCGATGTATGGGAATTTCATAGTTTCCCCCTGAATCCCCGTAATCGCTAACGTATCTTTGTTATTTATTTTCAGGCAAAGACTTTAACCCTTCCCACTATTTCGGTGATGAACTGGACAGGATAAAACTGGAAGACGGCATTCATCATTTTACAGGGGCTATCACTCCAACCAATGCCATTTCCAATTGGGTGTTGGAATAAAGGTTGAATTAAAAGTTGAAGATATTTCCTTGTAAAACCATTCGGGTGCCGGACGACCTGACGAGCGTTACCGCCTATAAACCAACCGATGAGATTAATCCTGCAGAGGTTGGCATGAGTTGTGAGGAAGTACAAGCCATTTGGGCGGGGATAGAGGATATTTACTGCAGTGGTATTCATCCGGCTATCTCTTTTTGCCTGCGCCGTCAGGGTAAAATAGTGCTCAAGCGGGCGATTGGACATGCCAGGGGGAATGGTCCCGATGATGACCTAAGCGCAGAAAAGGCGCTGGTTACTCCTGACACGCCGATATGTCTTTTTTCTGCCTCCAAGGCGGCCACCGCTATGGTTATTCACTTATTGGACGAGCGTGGTCTGATTCATCTTATGGATCCCGTTTGCCACTATATTCCGGAGTTTGCAGCCGCCGGTAAGGAAAATATCACCATTCACCATATCCTCTCCCATCGGGGCGGTATCCCTGTTCCTCCGCGGAATGTAGAACCCGAAATGATTTTCAATCATGATGCGATTATCGAGTTGTTATGCAGGGCAAAACCTGAATCTCCGGGTGGACGGCGCACGGCCTATCACGCAATCACAGGGGGGTTCATTCTGGGAGAAATTGTGCGTCGTGTAACCGGTAAGGATATTAGGGAATTTCTGAGAGAGGCAATCCAGAACCCACTCGGCTTTCATTATTTCAATTACGGGGTTTCCTGTGAAGAGGCCAGTCGTGTTGCTCTTAGTTATTACACGGGTATACCGTTGTATTTTCCGCTAAACATAATGACCAGACGTGCGCTCGGCGCGTCGTGGGAGGACGTGGTGCGTATATCTAATGATCCACGCTTCATGAAAGTAATAATCCCATCTGCCAACCTGTTTTCAACTGCCGATGAGATGTCGCGGTTTTTTCAATTGCTGCTCAATAAAGGAAAACTGGACGGCGTGCGTATTTTTAATCCGCTCACCGTCCACCATGCTATTATGGAAACGGGAAAGCCCCAGATTGACCGTACCGTGTTAATTCCCATGCGATATGGCGCTGGTATGATCCTGGGAAACAAGCCGATTGGTATGTATGGCCCCTTTACCCAACATGCGTTTGGCCACATGGGTTTTAGTAATATACTCTGTTGGGCAGACCCGGATCGGGATATTGTAGTATCCCTGTTAACCACAGGTAAGGCTATGCTGGGGCCTCATCTTATTCCCCTTGCCCGCCTGTTGATGCGTATCTCACGGTATTGCAGGAGATTGGCGGTGCATTAATGGTATTCCCATTGACTTTAATTATAAAAACATTTAGCATATCCAAACTTCGTAAATTCTCAATTGTTTAAACTACATAGGAATTTTCATTTTATTCATGCGGATTAGAGGGCAGATGAGATATAAAAATGAAAGAGCCAGACCAAAAATTGAATAAATTCAATTGGAGACTTCATCCGGAGGCTGAGGGTTATTTAATAAAGCATGTTAACGTATTTTTAAAGAATCACGATTTTGCCCATACCTTAGCATCCGGGATAGAACGGGAAACCTCGACGCGATTTTTTGATTGGATTGATCACGTTGTCTTTCCATACAATGGTGTTGATGAAAAGACCCTGAAAGATATTGGTTTTCAGGAGATGACCAACGTTGAAATACCATCTGACGTGCGTGCTTTTGTTTATCCCGGCACTATTTTCTTTCCTGTTTTGCTTGGCAAAAAACAATACACTGAGTTAGCTTTGAAGCCGGAAAGACTCGACCATTTTATTCAGGTAATGGGCACGGGAAATGCGATTGAAGGGGATATTTATGGAGCATATAGAAAGGCCATCATTTCACAGCAGTCAGATTTCATCCTTTCTGCAGTCGAGAGGAGGGGATATGGTGGTTTCCGTGTGCCGAAAAAGATAAATGATACGCAGGAATACCGGCAGACATTAGAAGCATTTTTCTGCCGGAGACGATGCTTTGAGAGCCTTGATGAAGGTATGGATGCTACTCAAAAATTGATCAAAGATACGTGTCAAAAGCTTTCTCAGGCACGGGTGGCGGACGCCTTTTTCAGGGCAGAACGGATGTACTGGGAGAGAAGGAACTGGATTGGCCGAATACAGAAGGCGCGTCAGGATAAATTTGGATTGGGGTGGGGAAATCATGACCACCATACCTTTCGTTCTTCACGGCGGAATTTCCCAAGACTTTTAAAAATACTCGATATGCTGGGATTCACACGCCGTGAACAATTTTTTGCAGGTGAGGAAGCTGGCTGGGGCGCACAGTTGCTGGAGTATCCCGATTGTAATTTTGTTGTGTTTGCCGATATCGATCTATCAAAAGAGGAGAAGTCAATGGATTTTTCCCATGATGACCTTAAGCAACTTGATCGGTTTGGAACAGTCGGGCTCTGGGTGGAATTACATGGTGAGAGTATCCTTCAGGCGGGTCTCCATCACCTTGCGGCGAGATATGATTTTGAAAGATTGTGCCGTGACCTGAAACAGATGAATTTAACCGTAATGTCCCCATTTTCCTATTTTGAGTTTTTAAAACAGGCATTTTCGGAGGGTGAAATGTGGAATGTGGATAAAAGGCGATTGGACATCCTTATGGAGAGAGGCTCAATGAGCACCTCACAACATGAAACATTCCTCAGGCATGGAGCCATAGGCAGCCACCTCGAAAACATCCAGCGGGATCAGGGATTCAAAGGGTTTAACCAAAAGTCAGTATCAGCAATTATTACAGCAACAGATCCGAGGAAATACAAACGGTAAAAGTCTCGTGGCTAAGGAGCACAGGAATGCTGAAATCTTGCTGTTTTTCATGATTTCCCTTGCTGGATTGTTTTCAGGAATATTTTTCATTTCACAATTAATACGAATTTTCAAATCTCCGATGGCAAATCTCAAATCGTAAATTTAATTCCTCTCTCACTCCATTAACTGTGCCATTATTTTCTATTGTTTGTGCCACGGAACCTATAAAAACCTTAATTATCAAGCCATAAAAGCGTATTCCCTTGACATTTACCACTCATTTTTTTTATAATTTTTGAATGTTTTTTTATCAATGAATTCGGAGGATTTTCAGTAAATTTCTATGGAAAATGCACCTGTAGGCTCTAATACCTGTATTGTTGGATTGCAGTGGGGCGATGAAGGCAAAGGTAAGATTATCGATATACTTACCGAGCTGTTTGATGTAATTGTTCGCTATCAGGGCGGTAGTAATGCAGGCCATACCGTTGTTGTGAATAATGAAAAGTTTGTATTGCATCTCATTCCTTCCGGAATCCTCAGAAAGAACAAACACTGTGTAATTGGAAATGGAGTAGTCCTTGATCCCCGCCAGTTATTGGAAGAAATCGCCGAACTCAGAAGCAAAAATATTGAAGTTGGTAGTAACCTTCGCGTGAGTGAACTGGCGCACCTCGTATTCCCTTACCATAAAAAGCTGGACGAACTTTCGGAAAGTGAAAAAGGCTCTGATAAGATTGGCACTACCAAAAGGGGAATTGGTCCCTGTTATGCCGATAAAATGGCCAGAAACGGAATTCGGGTGTCTGAACTCTTCCATCCGGAATATTTTAAAGAGCGGCTTAAGAAGGTTTTAGAAGAAAAAAACAAGGTATTTGTGCGTCTGTTTAATACGGATGCGTTATCCTGGAAGGATATTTATGAAGAATATAGCGAATATGCAGAACAAATAAGGCCATTCGTTTGTAATACTATTGCATTCATGGATGATGCCATAAAGGCAAAAAAAAGAATACTTTTTGAAGGCGCCCAGGGTTCAATGCTCGATGTGGATTTTGGCACGTATCCTTATGTTACATCGTCATCTGTTATTGCTGGTGGCGCGGCAACGGGTACCGGCGTTGCTCCCCGGCAGATTCACAGGACACTTGGCGTGGTGAAATCGTATACAACAAGGGTCGGCAGCGGTCCTTTTCCTTCGGAACTTACGGATGAACTGGGTGAATATCTCAGGAAAAAGGGCGGCGAATATGGCGCTACTACGGGGAGGCCGAGACGTTGCGGCTGGTTTGACGCCGTTGCGGTAAGACATGCAATTACCATAAGCGGTGTGGACGGCGCTATTCTGACGAAATTAGACGTGCTGGATGAACAAAAAACAATAAAGGTCTGCGTGGGTTACAAGATTGGCAATAAGATTACTGAACGGTTTCCTACCGATTTAGTTGCAATTTCCGAATGCCAGCCGGTATACAAAGAATTACCCGGTTGGCAAAAAGATACGTCTCAGCTACGCGAGATAAGGGATATTCCATCCCTGGCGAGAAATTATATTAAAACGCTTGAAGAAATCTTAGACGTCAGAATAGAAATGCTTTCTGTTGGTCCGGACCGGAATCAAGTTGTGAATCTGGTATGAACAAAAAGGAACATGTTCCCGCGCATATTGCTGTTATTATGGATGGAAATGGACGGTGGGCGAGACAACAGGGATTTGCAAGGATCAGGGGGCATAAACAAGGCGTCGATTCCGTCCGTGAAATAACCCGTGAGTGTGCAAAGAAAAATATACAACAGCTCACCCTCTATGCATTTTCCCAGGAAAATTGGAAAAGACCACAACGGGAAATCAAGTTCTTGATGAAACTCCTCAAAGAATTCCTTATCAGTGAGCGAAAAGAGGTTGAGGAGAACAACATCCGCTTAACGGCGATTGGGCGCATACAAGGGCTCCCTGATGATATACAAAAAGAAATAGCTCTTTCTATAGAAAAAAGCAGGAAGAATACGGGTATGATTCTTTGCCTCGCTCTCAATTACGGAGGGCGTGCAGAGATTGTGGATGCTGCACAAGCGATTGCACGGGATGTGAAAAATGGAAAAATGAATATCGGGGAGATTGATGAAGAAACGTTTAAGCATTATTTATATATGAAAAACATGCCAGACCCGGATTTGCTGATAAGGACTGGTGGTGATATGCGTGTGAGTAATTTTCTTCTCTGGGAAATATCGTACGCAGAACTCTGGGTTACACCGGTGTGTTGGCCGGAATTTCGAAAAGAACATCTTGAGATAGCGTTGAATGACTATAGACGTAGGGAACGTCGTTTTGGCGGGTTAGGCTAATGAGCACACTTCAGACAAGAATTACGCTTGGCATAATAATGTTTGCTGTCTTCTTTGGTATCCTCTTTCTTGACACCATATTTACTACCGATATAGGATTCATGTTCTTGGCCGTTATGGCTGGCGGTATGAGCCTTCATGAGTTTTACCATATTGCCGGAAAGAATGGTTTTTCTCCATTCCGAATATCAGGGATTGGAATTGGCGGATGGCTGTTTGTGTCTTATTGGTTATCCTTGCGGGGGCATTCAGCCGGTGCCGATTGCCATTTTTTCAGACAGGAAATTATTCTTATACTCGTCTTCTGGCTCTTGCTGATACAGACCTTTACGAGGGGCACGAAGGATGCGATAAAAAATATCTCCGTAACGACCTTCGGAATTATCTATATTTTTTTTCTTTTGAGTTACGCCATTTCTTTGCGTTGTCTCCCACAGGGTATTTCAATCCTGATTATGGTTTTATTGGTATCAAAATTTGGTGATATTGGTGGCTATTTGCTGGGGAGAAAATATGGAAGGCACAAATTAGCAAAGGTTATCAGTCCCAACAAAACGATAGAAGGCGCTTTTTTTGCCATTGTATTCAGTATCTTAATTGCCGTAATTTTTAATCTCATTCCATCTATCAGGGTAATGAGTTTGTGGTGGTCGGTTTTGTTTGGATTTGTTGTTGGTCTTTTTGCCCTGTTGGGAGATTTAGCCGAATCGTTGCTCAAGAGGGATGCAAATGTGAAGGACTCCGGCCAGTTAGTGCCCGCCTTTGGAGGGATTCTGGATGTTATTGATTGTTTACTGGTGAGTATGCCTGTTGCATATTATTTTTTGACATATTTTCAATTAGTTAATATATGAATGAAAAGGTTAAAATGAGGAGACAGGAGGCAGCCAAGGAATATTACCAGGAATCGTCGCCGTATCAGAATACGGTCGTTCTTGAAAATGATTATGAGGCGTCTATTTTATACGGCAGCCATGACCGTCATCTTCGGCTTGTTCGTGATGCATTTCAGGTTCAGATGGTAGCCCGCCGTGGTTTACTAAAACTCGAAGGTGAAAAAACACAGGTAGATATAACCATAGAAGTATTAAATAAGTTATTAGAAATTGTTCGTACGACGGGACGATTAGACCTTGAGGATGTTGAGCAAACTATTATTGATGTAAAGTGTGAAGAGCAGGGGGATGTTGATTATTCGATAAATGTTTTTCAAAAAAACGCTTTTATAAAACCAAAAACGGAAGGGCAGGTTAAATATATTGAGGCGATTAAAAAAAATGACCTGGTTTTCTGTATCGGCCCGGCGGGAACAGGGAAGACTTATCTGGCCCTTGCCATGGCATTGTCTTTATTGAAGATTGCACGGGTAAAGAGGATTATCCTTGCCCGTCCGGCAGTTGAAGCAGGAGAAAAGCTTGGATACTTGCCCGGCGACATAAAGGCAAAGGTGAATCCTTATTTGCGTCCGCTTTATGATGCTATGGCAGATATGATGGATGTTGGGCACGTAAAGAAATATCTGGAGAGTGATATTATTGAGATATTGCCTCTTGCCTATATGCGGGGAAGGACGTTGGGCGATGCCTTTATCATCCTCGATGAGGCGCAAAATTGCACCGTAAAGCAAATGAAAACTTTCCTTACCAGACTTGGTGTGCGGTCAAAGGTGGTTGTGACAGGAGACATTACCCAGGTTGATCTGCCATCGGGAGAGTTGTCTGGTCTGATCGATGCGCAGGAACGGCTGATAAATATTGCAAACATTGCGCTTGTTTATCTGACGAAAGCAGATATTATCCGCCATAAACTGGTTCAGGATATTGTTGATGCGTATGAGGTGTAAACTGGAAATCATTAATACGCAAAGACTCTGTGCTATCAACAAAAAAAAGATTAAAAATCTCGTACAGGGGATTCTGAAAATAGAAGGTAAAGATGCAGAGATCAATATTGTTTTTACTGATAACAAGAAGATAAAAGAAATTAATAAAACCTTTCTGCGTCATAATTACGCTACCGATGTAATCAGCTTTCCTTACCACGAATCTTCCACCTCAAACGCTATTAACGGTGAAATTATTATTTCGGCTGAAAAGGCTACCGAAGTATCGCAGAAGCACGGATATGAAGCTGAAGGGGAAATTGCTCTTTATGTAATCCATGGGCTTTTACATCTGCTTGGGTATGATGATAAACAAAAAAAGGAGGCAAAAAAGATGCATCAAAGAGAACGGGAACTGCTCCTGCATTTCGGTTATAACGTCCCCGTGCCCGTGTAAAATTTTGATATATAGGAATTTCAAACTTACCGGCTCGTTCCCAAACTCTGTTTGGGAACATAATTGTTGCCAAAGCTCCGGCTTTGTGAGAACACGATGATTAATTTTTTACACAAGCTCTAAATCCATGCGGCTATATGAGTCGTTGCTTTTGGCAACCTAATTTAGTTACATCATAACTATGTCCATTCTCAAAACAGAAGCAATTTCACTGGGAAGGATAGACTATAGTGATTCCAGTCAGATAATTACTTTCTACACCCGCGACTACGGAAAGATACGCACCATTGCAAAGGGTTTTAAACGCACATCGGGCAAAAGTGGTTCGAAGGCAATTGATCTTTTAACATGGTATCACATTCTTTTTATAAAAAAAGAGCATACGCATCTTTACACCCTTACCGAAGCTACGGTGCATGACAATTATCCGATGTTAAGAAATAATCTTGATAAATTTTATAAGGCGTCATGTATGGCCGAACTTATCGGTGAATTTACCGAGGAGAGTGATCCCAGCGAACAACTTTTTGACAATTTTATCAATGCTCTTACGGGGATATCGGGAAGTAATGATGCAATACTTTGGTTATTAACATTTGAAATAAAAATGCTCAGCAATCTTGGTTATTTGCCGGAATGGGAATGTTGCGTAAATTGCAAAACGGGTATTCATAAGATATTACACGTATACTTTAGCGCGCGGGAAGGTGGAATATTGTGTGGGATGTGTCAGGGGAAATTGAGGAGCGGTATTATGATTCCCGCCGGCGCTGTGCTCATCGCGGGACGATTATTAAACATTCAGACGCAGAGACTTGACCGTGTTAAAATACAATTATCTATTTGTGTTGAAATAGAAAAGATGCTGAGATACTATATAAAATCACTCTTAAATAAGGAATTAAATTCCTGGAAGTACCTTACGGTTTAATGATTTTTTTCGTTGTCAGATTATGTTAAAAATAAGACATTTAATTCCCGTTGTAAGTATGCTAAGTATGCTATCATCGGTTTCTTACGGGAAATGGGTGTGGAATAAGGAAACGGGCTGGATGGAACCACCCTCATCAGCCGTTACTACCTCAGAGCAACGGTATAAATATGCGCTTTCGCTCCTCGTAGAACAGAAATATATTAGCGCTGTCAAGGAATTTGAGGCGATTGTTAAAACTGACCCTCGGTCTGAATATGCCGAGGCTTCTCAAATTAATATTGGATGGGCGTATTTTCTCAACAACGATTATAAGAGGGCATTACAGGCGTATGAGAACGTCCTCAAAAAATTTCCGGGAACAAAAAGAACACGAGAGATATTAGAAAGGGAGTATCAGATCGGTATTGCACAGATGGATACGGATGAAGAGGCTGCCATAAAGGTATTCGAGAAGATCATAGAAAAGCATCACCTGGGTCCCATTGCCCCGGAGGCGCAGGTGAAGATTGCAGATTGTTATTTTAAGCTTGAACAATATGAAGAAGCCCTTGATGCGTATGAAAAATTTTTGGAGAATTATCCCAAAAATGAATGGGTGCCTTATGTCCAGTACCGGGTGCCCCTTACCAAAGTTTACCACGAAAAGCAGCAGGAACGTAATTACGGTCTCCTGGTGAGCGCACGGGAGGGATTTGAAGAGTATCTGGCATCAAACCCGCATGGAGTACATGTGGATGATGCGCAAAGAATGATCGCAGAGATAAGAATCATTGAGGCAGAACGGGAGTTTAATATCGGTGAATTTTACATCAGACGTAAGAAACCTCAATCTGCCGCTATGTATTTTGAATACGTTATCATTGACTACCCTGGTACACTCTGGGCAGAAAGGGCGCAGGAAAGAATTGAATTTTTAAGGATGATTGAGGCTATAAAATAATATTCAGGAATTTCAATACAAATCGTAGCGCGGGCGGTTTATCCTCCGCCATTGGCCGACCACAAGGGTTCGGCGCTACAAGAAAAAGTCGTTTTGTTTTGCCGTGCAAAACAAAACCTAATTTAGTAAATAATATACAACTATGAAATGTAAATACACTCTGTGCATAGTTTCTGTCATGTTAACCTTATTTTGTGTTAGTCTGGCAAGTTGCGGTTATTCCTCAAAATCATTACTCCGTACAAATGTGAGAAGTATTTATATACCCATTTTCGAAAATGATACCTTTCGGCGGGGCTATGAGTTTGAGCTTACCAAAGCAATCCGCGACCAAATTTTGCTCAGGACGCGTCTTGACATAGTAGATAAAGATGAAGCTGATTCGATTCTGTTTGGTAAGATTACCAGAGTTGATGAAAATGTATTGATCGAAGATACGAGGGATAATATTGTTGAAAGCCGGGTTTCGGTTGGGATAGACATTCGGTGGGTTGACAAACGCACCGGAAGGGCTATTGTTGACCGGAAAAATATTACAGCTCCGGCGGAATTTATTGTTCGCAGGTTTGAGACATTGGATTCGGCCGGTGAAGAATCGTTTGTAAGAGTGGCGCAAAGTATTGTTGCTGCAATGGAAGAGGATTGGTAATCCGGCCATTTTGGCGTGGAAAGGGAACACATGGAATATAATGCAACAAAGCCGTAACACAGTCCCCTTTGTCATTGCGAGCGAAACGAAGCAATCCTTTCTCTCCGGGAGATTGCGTCAGGCAAACCAGGAATGATATTTCGAGATGGAGTTTACGGAAAACATTACGGTTAGCTTTAAAAGGGACATCTTCGATGTGCCTTATCTACACGGTGTATTACATCTGGGAAGTAAGACGTATGTCATGGGGATTTTGAATGTCACCCCGGATTCGTTTTATGATGGCGAGCGATATACTGCGATAGAAAGCGCACTCGACCATGCGCAAAAAATGGTGGACGAAGGCGCAGACATCATCGACATTGGCGGTGAGTCTACAAGACCTGGCGCACATCCTGTATCAGAAGCAGAAGAAATAAAAAGGGTAATCCCCGTTATAAAAGAATTATCGAAACATATCAAGTTGCCTGTTTCCGTTGACACATATAAGTCGAAAGTAGCGGAAAGGGCGATTGATGCCGGTGCGTCGATTGTAAATGATATAGGCGGACTGAGTACTGATAAAAATATGGCAAAGGTTCTTGCCCGCGCTCATGTGCCTGTTGTTATCATGCACAAAAAAGGCATACCAAAAACGATGCAAAATCAACCGGTGTATAAAAATGATATATTACCTGAAATAATGTCTAACTTAAAGAAATCAATTTCCATTGCAATAAATGCCGGTATTGATGAAAAAAAAATTATCGTGGATCCTGGTATTGGGTTTGGCAAGACCATGCAACATAATCTGCAAATCTTAAAGAGGCTAAGGGAATTCAAAAATATGGGATTCCCCATTCTGATTGGCACTTCACGGAAAGAATTTATCGGTAAAATTTTGGGACTCCCCGTTCAGGAACGTCTGTACGGAACCCTTGCAACCCTTGCGGTTGCTGTCATGAACGGCGCGCATATTGTGCGCGTCCATGATGTCCGTGAGGCTGTTCATATCGTAAAAGTGTGTGATGAAATTATAAAAAGCTGATGTTTGAACGATTAACTGAATTATTTAATAATGTGTCCATCTGGATGGTGGGGAGGTCTCTGGGTGAAATCTTCCTTATCTATATGGTGGTATATGTTGTCTTAAGGATAATGCAGGGTACCCGCGGGACAAGCATATTGCGCGGCCTTGCGTTCATTATCGTAATGATTTCCGTCGGCGTTTTGTTTTTTGTGCGAAAATTA
>JAHFOW010000057.1 GCA_023261465.1 Planctomycetota bacterium | reverse complement strand
CAGACCTTGAATATAGAATTTAAAGTTAGGGCAGTCGCTTCTTGAAGTCTTCTTTGTGTTTTCAATTGTTCGCTTATTTGCAGGGAGGCCTTTGTTATTGCGCTTAAACTTACACCAAATACTTCCCCAATCCTCTTATTATCTAATCCACTGTGTTTCTTCAGACTGTCTGTGAGCCGGGGTAAACACACCCTGCCTTCTTTTCACACTTTGTAAATTGAATTGACAATTTGTTCCCAATATACTAATATGCCGTTATGATCGAAAGAGAATCTCATGATGCCTTAAAACGCCTGGCTCGCGGGTTTCCCATTGTTGCCATTACCGGGCCTCGTCAGGCAGGCAAGACAACGCTTGTCAGAATGGCCTTTCCCGGCAAACCCTACCTATCGATGGAAGACCCTGATATACGAGGACTGGCCGAGTCCGATCCTCGAGGTCTTTTATCGGGATACCCCAAAGGCGCTGTTCTGGACGAGGCGCAGCGAGTTCCCCGGATATTCTCATATCTTCAGACGCATGTTGATGCGAACATGCGGCCTGGCATGTTCGTGTTGACCGGCTCGCAGCAGTTCGGCCTTTTATCCGGCATAAGCCAGTCCCTCGCGGGCAGGGTGGGACTGGTGCAATTACTCCCCTTCTCGATCAGCGAGTTGAATGCGGCCGGGCGGCTTCCCGCCGATCTCGATGATCTGCTGTTTCGGGGGCAGTATCCACCGCTGTATGACCGTAAAATTATACCCGGCGACTGGTTTGCGGGGTATATGACAACGTATATAGAGCGCGACGTGCGCCAACTGGTGAATGTCCGCGACCTGTCTGCCTTTCAGCGATTTGTGAAGATGTGTGCAGCTCGCACCGGCCAGTTGCTTAACCTTTCAGCCCTTGCCTCGGACTGCGGCATCACCCATAACACGGCAGCCTCCTGGATATCAGTGCTGGAGACGAGCTATATCATCTACCTGCTCCGTCCCCACCACCGCAACTTCAACAAACGCCTCATCAAGACGCCCAAGCTGTATTTTTGCGACACTGGACTGGCGGCATGGCTGATTGGAATCAGGGAACCGGCGCAGATTTCCTTCCACGCTCAGCGTGGAGCCCTGTTTGAGACGCTGGTGGTAACGGAACTCCTGAAGGCGCGTTTCAATAAAGGAATGCAGCCTAACCTCTTCTTCTGGCGCGATAGCAAGGGACTGGAGATTGATTTGCTTCTTGAAGAAGGGGAAGAACTGAGGCCGGTTGAGATCAAATCAGGACAGACGATTGCATCGGATTTTATGAACAGCCTGACAAAGTGGGCCGCATTGTCGGGGACAAATGATCGACCGGCCTGGCTTGTGTATGGCGGAGACCGTGAACTGGCCAGCGGCACCGTTACGATTGTTCCCTGGAAAAAACTGTCTAATTCACCCTTGATTCAAGGCGCGTGACGACGGCGATATTTCTTCATTGGATTTTGGCAGGTAATCGTTCACGCAGAGGCGCAAAGTATGCAAAGGAAAATACTACAAACTTAAACAGTGTGTTTTGATTATGCAAAAAACAGAGATTTTGTCTATTACTAATATGACCTTGACTGAGTTAGAAGCCCTCTGCGTGTCAATGGGCGAACCGGCCTACAGGGCAGAACAGATGCTTTCCTGGATTTATGAGAAACGGGCAACATCGTTTGACCAGATGTCCAATCTATCGAAAGATTTTCGCAGGCGATGCGCAGAAAAATACCACGTCTTTCAGACCCGCGTCGACTCTATTACAGAAACTGCGGATGGAACGGAAAAATTTCTCATTCATCTGTTCGATGAGAATGTCATTGAATCTGTCTTGTTGCGCGAAGGAAAAAGGATTACGGTATGTATCTCGACACAGGTAGGTTGCGCAATGGGCTGCCGGTTCTGTGCAAGCGGTCTCCTGGGTTTACAGAGAAACCTTACGACGGGTGAGATTGTCGAACAGGTACTCCACGTAAGGAATCATCTCCCGACAGATGAGCGCCTTACCAATATTGTTTTCATGGGTATTGGTGAACCACTTATGAACTATGATAATGTCGTTAAGGCTATCAGGATTTTAAATGCAGCATGGGGTTTGGGAATTGGGATACGAAATATCACCATTTCAACCGTTGGCATTATCGACGGTATCCGCCGGTTAGCGCAGGAAGGACTCCAGGTAAACCTCGCAATATCCCTCCATGCGTCTGATGATGTTACCCGCACAAAGATAGTGCCATCGAACACAAAGACCGGTATCAGGAATGTCATTGCTGCGGCTCAGGAGTATTTTAAGGTTACCCACCGGGATATCAGCTTCGAGTATGTCTTGATTGACGGCGTTAATACATCAAAACGCGACGCCGAGACATTGGCCCTGCTACTCAAGGGCATCCAGTGCAACATTAACATCCTTCCCGTAAATCCTGTTGAAGAATTTAACTGGAAAACACCTTCTGAGGAAACAATCGATATGTTCTGTAATACCTTAGAAAGACATGGCCTTATTGTAACCCGCCGAAAAAAAAAGGGAGACGACATCCACGCTGCCTGTGGTCAACTCCGCCTTCAAAGACATAAAAATAACCTGCATCAAGAAAATAATGCGAGTCGGGAGCCGTCCCCCGACCGTGCTTGATAACACCCACCGATGAACTATTGTAGCGTTTTCATGAAGATTTGTTGTCATTGCAAACGATAGTGAAGCAATCTTAGGTCTTTGTAATCCGGGAGATTGCTTCGTCACTCCGTTCCTCGCAATGACATGTGCACGGTATTCTTTTTTCTGAAACGATATACTATGATTTTAATTGTATAATGTGCATAATTTGATTTAATTGTAATAGTTCACCACAGAGGGCGCAGAGAACGCAGGGAAATAAAGGGAATGGGGGAATTTGCATACTATTTCCGTTTATCCTCTATCACATCCTCTGCGATCCCGGTGTTCGCTGTGGTGGGCTAAACTGTTACAATAAAACGAAAAATATTTGTTTGAATGGAAATGAATAAAATATTACAACCGTGAAAACGACAAATTTTCCAGCCAAAGATTTTATAATGCCTGATGCCCTCTCCTCTATCAGAGATGCCATTGAAAAAGCCGGCGGGAATGAGGTGTTCATGATAGGCAGACTCGATGATGAACTCCAGGTGGTCGAAGTTGATGTGCTTGCCATGGGGAATAAACATGCCGTCCCTGCCATTATTAAAGAGGCAAAATGCGGCGAAGTAATTATCCATAACCACCCTGATGGCGTCCTGTCTCCATCCGAAGCGGATATTGAAATTGCAGCAACCATGGGTTCGCTGGGTGTCGGTTTCTATATCATAGACAATGGTGTAGAACACATATATCCCGTGGTGAAAGTCCAGAAACAGAGGGAATACGAAGAGCTTGATTTCAAGGAAATCTCTCAACAATTTCTTCCCGGTGGAAATTTTTCACAACACCTGTCCTCATACGAGCATCGCAAACAGCAGGTCGAGATGTTGCAATCCGTGGTTAACGCCTTTAACCATGACAAGATCGCCATAATTGAGGCGGGAACGGGAACGGGGAAATCCCTTGCATATCTGCTTCCTGCCGTGTTCTGGAGTCTGAAAAATAAGGAACGGGTAGTAATATCTACGCACACGATAAACCTCCAGGAACAGTTGATTGAAAAGGACATTCCCCTTATCAGGAAGTGCTGCGGTCTCAATTTTAAAAGTGTTCTGGTAAAAGGAAGAAACAATTATGTCTGTTTGAGAAAGGTCTCTCATGTGCGCTCTGAAGGCAGCGCCCTGATTGACGAAAAAGACCGAAGGCAGTTGAACGACCTGACAGAGTGGGCGGTAAAGACGCCCGATGGGAGCAAGGCAGACCTCAATTTTATTCCCCAGGATGACGTCTGGGAGGCAATACAATCAGAGGCAGACCAGTGTACCCGGTTAAAGTGCCGGTTTTATCATGAGTGCTTTTTTTATATTGCACGGAGGAATGCGGCCAGCGCCGATGTGCTGGTAATAAACCATTACCTCCTCATGGCCGACCTGGTCGTGCGTGAGGAAACAAAGGGATACGATACTGTCGCAATCCTGCCGCCATTCAAGAGGATCATTATTGACGAGGCGCATCATCTGGAAGACGTGGCAACGTCAAATCTGAGCAATATGGTCTCGCGACTCAGGATAACAAAGCTCCTGGGCAGATTAGTCAACCTCAAGGATTCCAAAAAAGGACTTTTGCAGTACCTGAAAAATAAACTCAATGAAGTAACTTCTGTGCATGACACATCTCTTTCAACAATAATTATAGAAAATATTAATACCAAAATCCTGGATGCACGGCAATGTCTCCATGACGCCGTACAGGAGATTTTTGAAGTTATTTCTCATACATTGAGTGACCATCTGGCACAACAAAACGTCTCAAGTAAAGGCAATAACAAGGGATTTCAAAAGGAGGAGGAAACAAAACTCCGCATTACTTCACAATTTGCCTCCTCAGATGTATGGCAGGGCGTTATTGCAAATAATCTCAATACGCTCAGTGTGGACATCAACAAATTTTCCGCGCTCCTCAAGAAACTCCTTGATGATATCGGGGAACTATCGAAAAAGTCGCAGGATATGCTTTCGTCTATACTGATAGACATTGTATCGTGCAGAATACGCTTAACTATGGCGGCAAATGATATTGCCTCTTTTATAACAGACGATGAGCAGTACTGTAAATGGATAGAGATCAAAAGGTATAAGGATAGTCCTTCGGTTCGACTTTATACAGCGCCACTCTCCATTTCAGAAGGTTTGAAATCTTGTTTATATGATAATTACCATACCATCATATTGACGTCGGCCACACTCGCAATAAACAAAAACTTTACCTTTTTGAAAGAAAGCGTAGGCCTGAACCTTTTACCCAAAGACCGTCTCTCGGAATTAATATTAGGTTCCCCTTTTGACTATAACAGACAGGTAATTATCGGCATTCCCACGGACATTTCAGAACCCAACGAGCCGGGATATGTGCCGGCCATTGAGGAAAGTATTTTAGAAACGATAAAAATTTCAGACGGACGCGCATTGATTCTTTTCACATCGTATAGTCTTCTTGATAAGGTCTATCAGAGATTACAGCCAACTGTTACCCATATAGGCTATACTTGTTTAAAGCAGGGAACGGATAATCGCCACAACCTTCTCGAAACCTTTAAAAAAGACAAGACGTCCGTCCTCTTTGCCACGGACAGCTTCTGGGAAGGAATTGATGTGAAGGGTGATGCGCTGGAATGTGTTATCCTTACCCGCCTGCCCTTTAAAGTGCCCACAGAGCCGATTATTGAGGCACGGACAGAAGCTATAGAAAGGGCTGGAGGCAATTCTTTTTATGACTATTCCTTACCCATGGCTGTCATCAAATTTAAACAGGGATTCGGACGCCTTATCCGCAGTCGTGATGACCGTGGAGTGGTGATTATTTTTGACAGAAGGGTGGTTACCAAGCCGTACGGACGCATTTTCCTTGAATCTTTGCCTGTAACACGGTGTATTAAAGATAAAAAAGAAGTTGTTTTTGAAGAAATGAAGAGGTTTTTGCATAATTTATGATAAAAATATTTGCATTTTAATTCCTTAATTACCAATCATAATTTTTCTTAGTTATTTGGACAGGAGTCGCCAAATGAACATTTTTTTAACCGGCAGCACGGGTTTTGTGGGAAAGCAGATATTGAAGGATCTGCTTAATGAGAATCATCGGGTTCGTTGTCTCGTTCGTAAAGGTTCTGAATCAAAGATCTCACAGTACAAAAATGGCGTTGAAATAGTAGATGGGGACATTACCAATGCCAGAAGTCTGGAGGGTAAATTAAAGGGATGCGATGCGGTAATCAACCTCGTTGGTATTATCAGGGAATACCCGTTGAAGGGAATTACCTTTAAAAAGATGCATTACGAAGGCACGGTGAACCTCGTCAATGCAGCCCGTTCGCAGGGAGTCAACCGGTTTATTCAGATGAGCGCTCTTGGCGCGCGTGCTCATGGAAAAACCCGGTACCAACTAACCAAATTCCACGCAGAGGAGTATATCCGAAGCAACGGGCTTGATTACACCATTTTTCGTCCTTCGATCATATTTGGTCCGGAAGATAAGTTTGTCAATATGTTTGCCAAAATGCTCAGGATTCAACAATTTGTGCCCGTTGTAGGAAACGGGAAATATCAAATGCAGCCGGTATCCGTGGAAAATGTGTCCCTGGGTTTTGTGAAATCCGTAGAAAAAAGCGATACCATAGGTAAAATATTTGAAGTAGGCGGACCAGAAAAAATTTCGTTGAATCAGCTCATTGACATCATAGCGGAGGCGCTGTGTGTGCCGCCGCACAAGCTTCATATTCCAGTATTTATTATGAATATCATGGCAGAGATGTTTGACTGGTTGCCATTTTTTCCTGTTACGAAAGAGCAAATCACCATGCTCATTGAAGGTAATACGTGCGATGAAAGACCGTTCTTTGAATATTTCGATATTCAGCCGGTTGGATTTAAGGAAGGGATATTAAAATATATCCGTTAATACGCAGCGAAAGAGAGTATTAAGCTTTTCTGTATTGGGTTGAATATGTCTTATATCGGACTTTATAGCGAAAAGCCGTTTGAGTTCGTGTCTCAACCCAACCCGGCTTTCAAACACAAACAGCAAGAATAAAGACCTGACCCTGACTCCTTTCAGCGTGGTGGCTCCTATCGCATGATATTTTCACTTTTTTAATATCAACGTAGCGCCGGTCAGGTTACCCTTTTCATCAAACATCTTTGTCATCCTTGCATTTGAGCACAACGTATGCTGGGAGTTTGATGACGTGAGCTGAAAATCGGTCGTCTTTTCAGGAGAATTAATAACGGCGTCAATTGGCATTGACAATTTCATTCTCGATAAACAGGTAAGGAGGTCGGTGTCTTTTATATCCGTTTCGTGAATGTCCAGAAGCTCCTGTGCAGTCTGATTGATATTCTTAATTTTCCATTGCCCATCGGTAACAATCACGCCCTCTGCAAGACTGGATAATATCGAGTCTAATACTGATGTCTCGTCCTTTTTGACGACCTGTCGCACGCTGGCAAGCGATTTTACCCTTGCAAGCAGTTCCGCCTTGTTAAATGGTTTGCTGATAAAGTCATTAGCGCCTGCTTCAATTCCCTTGATCCGGTCGTCCATCTCATGCAAGGCGGTGATCATAATGACCGGTATGTCTTTTGTCTTCTCATCGGCACGAATCTTCTTGCATACATCATATCCCGTAAGTTTTGGCATCATAACGTCGAGCAAGATTAAGTCGGGATGCTCTGTCTTCAATTTTTCCAATGCCTCTTCACCATCGTAGGCCTCAATAATATCGTATCCGGATGCCGCTAATATCACCCGTAATAATTTCACATTTTGTTTAATATCGTCTGCTATCAGAATTTTTACCTTATCCATGCCTTAATCATTTTTCTTTATATATTTTTCCACAATGAGTGGTAATTCCTGCGTATTAATAGGTTTGCTCATGTAAGCATCGCAACCTGTGTCCAATATCTTTTGCTCATCGCCCTTCATGGCGTAAGCCGTCACGGCAATGATGGGGATGTCTTTTGTAACTACGGCTCCTTTGATCTGTTTTATAAGGGTAAGGCCATCTATTCCCGGGAGTTGAATATCCATGAGGATAATATCAGGTTTCTGGTTTTTTAAGATGGCCAGAGCCTCCTCGCCTGTCGTTGCCTCAATCACGCCATACCCTTTTGCCTTGAGTATCACGCGCATGAGTTTTCTGTTTTTTTCATTGTCTTCAACAACCATTACATTTTTATCTGACATACATTTTCCCTCAATAAACAGGATTTATTGATACAAAAGCGTATCAATTTCTTCCTCCGGCGACTTTTGCCACGAAGACACAAAGGCACAAAGAAAATACCAGGCGTCTTTCTGACTTTATAGCAAGTTTGAATTTCCTGAGCATAAATATGCTAACATTATAAAAAATTTGAGCTTAAGTTACAAAGGTGAAAAAGATTAAAATTATAAGTCCTTGAATGTGGGCTGGTTTCCTGTTTTAACACGAAAATTAAGGGATTGTTAGCATTATATCTGTTCTATGAGATTCAATTCATACTTCCAATCGGCATGACTAACCGGCAATGTATTCAATTCCGTTTTTATCTGTTTCCAGTTTGGTAAATAGCTTTCCATGTATGCAAGAAATCTGTCATTGTGGTGGTGTTCAAGCAGGTGGGTCATTTCATGCACAATAATATATTCCAGACAATGAATGGGTTTCCTGGCTAACTCAAGGTTTACCCATATTCGCTTTCTCTCACTGTTACATGAACCCCATTTTGTTTTCATCAGTTTGACCCGACAGTCCTTCAAAGAAATATTCATTTTGTTTTCCCACTTTTCGATCAATGCAGGTATTTGCTTCTTTAATTGGACACGATACCACTCGTTCATTATTTCGTGGCGTTTAGCAATGGACGTTTCAGGTCTTACATAAAGGTCAATGTATGTTTTGCTGCGCAAAACCACTTTAGGTGGGGCGTCAGCTTCTATCACATTGAGCAAATACCTTTTGCCTTGAAAGTAATGGCTTTCCCTGTTTTTATATTCTCTTGGCGATAGTCTTTCCTGTCCTTCAAACTTGCGTTGATTTTTTTTAATCCAACCCAATTTTGAACTGGCAAACAATCTGACAGCATCTTCATTCACCTGTAAAGGCGCAGCAATACGAACCCGGCCTGTTGGCGGATAGACTGCAAGATGTATGTTTTTTATGTCTTTGCGGACAACATCAATTTTTATATTACTGATAGTAATATGATCCATATTAATAATCTTTTTGATTTTTCACCAGGTCAAAAATTCGCTGCATCTCACTTTTTTCTGTTATGCCATATTGCTCTAAATCTTCTTTAACTACTAACTCCACTTCTTTGAGTTTGATTTTCGTATCTCTCCAACGGTCTCTTTTGGAAGCCAGGATATTTTGGTCTAATTCATTTGCCAATGCCTCATTCTTGTTAAGGTTGTCATACAAGGCTCTTTTTGCATTGGTATTTATTGAATCTGGATATTCCGTTGAGGTGTTTGGCTTTCTAACCCTCTTAGTCAGTGCTACAATTTTCTGCAAATATTCCTCATACTCCTTTGTTGCTTCCTTTCTCATTTTAATCAACTCGTCCAAAAGCACGCTCATTTTCTCATAATACATCGGGTTGGTTGGGCTTTCTTCAATGATCACCCTTCTCAGATTGTTTTCAATGGTTTCTGCCATTGCATCTTTGTCGCTCCTGATATTTTTCGGAAGGTCTTTAATGGCATCCTTTCCTTTATCAACCAACAAATCAACCAAACTCATATCATCAAATGATGAAAGCACCCTGCTCTCTTCTGCTCCAATGTAGCTGTCAATCAAATGCCGCATGGCAGGTTCGTATTGCTTCAAGTCAATGTAGTCGCCGCTAGCCAACTGAATTTCTTTACGCAGGTTTTCAAAATGCTTGATGTCGTTTTTGATTTGCCCGGTTTCTTTTTCTGAATATCCTGCTTCCTTCATTTCATCGGCTACGTTGGCATAAGCCCGGATGAGCGCAATAGTGAACTTGTATAATGAAACACGTCTTGGTTCGGTGTCTTTTAACTCATCAGGATTTTCGGTATTCTTACCGCAGAAATAACGGATATGAGCCAAGGTATCTTTAGGCGGTTCTACTGTTTCGCATAATGCCTTTATGGTCTCCAGCGCCTCGTCCAGCCGTTCTCTACCTTTTTTCAAGCGGTCTTTTAGCAGGCCTTCCACATCCGATTTATCATAGGCATCAAAGGCGCCTGATGTGTAGTCCTTAAAGGTACTTTTCAAGCTGTCAAACAAATCCTTGTAATCAATGATATATCCGTAATCTTTATCTTCACCATCCAAACGGTTTACACGGCAGATTGCCTGAAACAAACCGTGATCTTTCATTTCTTTGTCAATGTATAGGTAGGTTGCAGGCGGTGCATCGAAGCCCGTAAGCAGTTTACCTACAACTATCAGCAATTTCATTTGCGCAGGTTCATCAACGAATTTTGCCTTTACTTCCTTTTCAAATTGCCCGACCTTATTTAATGCCTCTTCGCCATCTTCATTAAAATAATTGGCAAGCATCTTTTTGTAAATCTCGTATCGCTGCAACTTTTCGGTATATCCTTCGCCTGTTTCTTCTCCCTTTATGTCCGTAGTTGATGGAACGAAAGATGTGATGATAGCGCAGTTTTTAAGCCCGGCCTTTTGAAACAGTTCATAATATCTGCAGGCATTATAAATGCTATCAGAAACCAAAAGGGCATTGCCTCTGCCGTTTTGCAGCCGTTCCTTTTTTTCCATGTCCATCATTATGTCAATGACGATTTTTTCCAGACGGGATTTAGAACTGAATACTTTTTTTAAAGTTCCCCATTTCTGTTTCAGTTCTGTTTTGGCAAATTCAGTAAGACCACGGGTTTTTAATTCAAACCATTCGTCAATCTTCCCCAGTGAGGAAATATTTTGCTCTATATCTCTTGCTTCATAGCGCAAATCCAGCACCACTTTATCGCTTACCGCTTCGTCAAATTTGTAGGTGTGAATATATTTTCCAAAAACCTCCAGACTGGTTTCCTTGTCCTTTTTCAGCAAGGGCGTTCCTGTAAAACCAATAAACATGGCATTGGGCAATAGGGTTTTCATGGCATCGTGCAGTTTGCCCGATTGTGTCCGGTGGCATTCGTCCACAAAGACGAAAATATCGTCTTTGGCTTTAAAGTCTGCCGGCAGACTGCCTTTCAGTTCTTTCAGATATGCATCTACATCGCCTTCTTCTTTACCGCCAAATTTATGGACTAAAGAGCACAACAGCCACGGTGCATTATCATTGAGCTTGTTGACTAAATCCTTTCCGCTTTTTGTTCTATATATCTTTTCCGAAACTCCGTTGTAGACCTTCTCAATCTGCTCGTCCAGCTCTTCCCGGTCGGTTATTATCAGCACACGGGCATTTTCAACATTTTCCCGAATCCATTTAGTAAGCCACACCATTATTAAGCTCTTTCCACTTCCTTGTGTGTTCCAAATGATACCGCCTTCCCGTTTTCTTACATGCTCTTGTGAGGCTTTTACGGCAAAATATTGGTTATGCCTGCATAGTTTTTTAATGCCCCTGTCATACACAATGAAATCATGAAGCAGTTCAATAAACCGTTCTTTGTTCAGCAGTTCAATGATGTTCTTATCAAGCGCATAATCAACTTTGGCGGATTTTTCTCTGAGGGGCTTTGTAAGCTTCAATAAATAAGCATCGTTCTTATTCAGTTCTTCGCTTACCTCTTTCCACTTCATAAAGTATTTCTCTTTGGTTTCAATGGCTCCGTAGGCAATGCCTTCAATATCGTTCCCCGCCATTACATACTGCACCGTTGAGAAAAATGGCTTTATAAAAATGTGTTTCTGGTTATCCAGGTTTTGCCGGATGCCTTCGGTAATGGAGACGGTACTTCGCTTGAGTTCTAAAACGCCCAGAGCAATACCGTTGACATAAAGCACAATATCGGGACGTTTATTGTGAATGCCCTTTACCGTTACCTCTTCGGCAATGGCAAAGTCATTTTCTTGCGGGTTTTTCCAGTCAATCAGCCAGACCGTTTCTTTGTTCTGCCCCATTTCCGGCTGAACATTCACGCCGTAGCGAAGCAGGGTATAAACTTCCTTGTTTACATCAAAAAGGGTTTTACTTTGGTCGTTGGCAACTTTGCCAAGTTCATACAATGCCTTGCCAATCAGGTTTTGGCTGTATCTTTTCTTGGTGAGATAGGCCGCTAGAATTTCTTCTTCAATGTTGCTGTTGCCTTCCCGTTCTTCCCAATTGCCGAGGTAGCGATAGCTCAGTTCCTTTTGGACCAAAGCAACCACGCGGTTTTGGGTTTTACGTTCTATTTGTCCAACGGCAGGTGCCTGCATAATTTAATGTATAGGAATTTCAAAGCGATCTCGTAGCGCGGGGGTTTATCCCCCGCCATTGGCCGACCACAAGGGTTCGGCGCTACAAGAAAAAGTCGTTTTGTTTTGCCGTGCAAAACAAAACCTAATTTATCCCCTGTTATTTGAACAAATGCAAATAGGCATTAAATACATACGTCTTGCCCCTCTTGCCGCCGGTGATCTCCTTAAGTATCCCGAACTGTTCCAAGTCTGCAATCAGTTTGTAAGCTGACGCTGGCGATATATTCGCCACCTTTCCCACCTTGGCGGCATCAATCATCGGATGCTGATAAAGATAATTGAGTACCTTTTGGGCGTTTGCCGTCCTGCTGCCCAGTGACTGTATCTGACTATCCACTTGCTTTTGCAGCTTGAGGATATTGTCAAAAGTAGCAATACTGCTTTTTGCGGTCTCGATGATTCCGACAAGAAAAAACCTGAACCATTGCAACAGATCGTTCTTCTCTCTCACTCGCATCAGATTGTCATAGTAATGCATGCGGTTGCGCTCGAAGAAGTCCGACAGGTACAAAACCGGCTTTTTCAATATCCCCTTGCTGACAAGATATAATGGAATAATCAGCCTTCCCACACGTCCATTTCCATCCAGAAAGGGGTGGATAGTTTCGAACTGGTAGTGTACCAGGGCAATTTTTAACAATTCCGGGAAATACTGCTTATCGTTATGCAGAAACTGCCCGATATCCCCCATAAGCTCTCCGATGGAAGTATGTACAGGAGGCACAAAAACGGCATCGTTGATAGTCGCCCCGCCGATCCAGTTTTGGCTGCGCCTGAATTCCCCCGGCTGTTTGTGCTTGCCGCGCACCCCCTGCATAAGGGTCTTATGGGCTTCCCGGACCAATCGCGGGGAGAAGGGGAGTGTCTGCAACTTTGTAATCGCCTCATTCATAGCCTTTACACAGTTTTGCACCTCTTCCCAGTCGTCCCTTTTGCCCAGGGCAACGTCCTCCCTTTCCAGAAGGGCCTCCTCCATATTTGTTTGCGTGCCTTCAATCTTGCTTGATTGCGTAGCCTCTTTCAGCACATGCATACTGATAAACAGGTCTATGTTCGGGATGTACTCCGAATACATATCCAGCCTGCCCAATTCCCGGTCTGCCTGTCCGAGCAACTGAATCAACTCCATGTTGTCCAGCACCCAGGCGCGGTTAATACGGTTAGGCTGAAAGCTCTTATAACGTTCTTGCTGAATGTAATGACCGGATTTGAAGTTTTTCACCTGAAAATCTCCACTGCCCCCTCTTTGCCAAAGAGGGGGACTTAAACTCTCCCCCTTTGGAAAAGGGGGATCAAGGGCATACGTGTTAAGTTAATAATCTATAATTATCACCACCCTTTGTTCGGATTAACTCCGCCTTGTCCCCCGCTGGCGGGGGTTAGGGGGTGGACAGGACTTCTCCAATTGTGCCTGCCATTCGTTCTCTCCATTAACTTATCACAGTTTATACTCTTCAACACCTCATCTTCTGGCTAATGCCCGGAGAGTAATTGTCCGTTGTGTTTACCTTCAAATTTCCACCCCCTACCCCCGCCAGCGGGGGACAGTTACCAGCCGTATCCAAAAGATTTTAAGCTGTTGTAGTTTGCAGGAATGCACGGACAAAACCAGTTTATCAAAGCCACTCAGAAAACCGCTTAACTTAACACGTATGGGATCAAGGGGGATTTCATCCTCCCTTGTGATCGAAGATCATGAATGTTTCACATGACCATCTTCACTTGAATCTAAAATAGGCCGACTCGTTATTTTAGATTATACATAAAAACTAAAACAACACAACGCATTATTTCAGTTCTCTTTATAAACAGGTTGAACCAACCTGATTTTCCCCGTTAATAAATTCTGCATCATCCCTTGCTTGAGCATTTTGTATTTCTCCAATTTCTTTTCCAGGGCTTCTATTTCGATGTCCATGTCGGAAAGGATTTGGGCGATGCGGTTTTGTTCAACCTTAGAAGTAGGCAATGAGACTTCTGTTCCACTTACTGTTTTCCACTCCGCCCTTGGCATCTTCGTTCCTGTTGATTGATTTGCTGTTTCAATAACTTTATCAGTTTGAACTAAATAATACAGAAATTTACTTTCAATATCTTTTTCAGATATTAATACCCATATTTCGGTTGTACAAACACCGTTAAATTCTGCAAAAAAGTATTTCTTCAAATATGGTCTTAATTTTCCAAAAAGAACATCATTTTTTTTAAATATTGATTTTTGGCTTCTTAAATCTCTTGAATCCGCATAACCCAAAAGTCTCCCTGTTTCCTGAGAAAGATGTTCCAACTCAACACATTTGTAGTTCCCAATTGAACTTATTGGATTAAATCTTGATTTTGACAGCGAGCAAATCTCCCCCAATTTCTTTACCTCCCACCCCTCTTTCGGCCTCAGCAACTCCTGCATTGCCCCTTGCTTGATGTTTCTTTTTTTGGCAATGAGTTTTTCTAATTCGGTTATCAGTTTATCGGCATCGTTTAAGGCAGTGGCAATGGCGGTTTGTTCGGCTTTGGTGGGGGGAAGGGGAACTGTTAATTCTTTATATTCATTGCCATTTATACCAGGTTGCCCTGTCCTCATTGAATTGGCTCTAATCCAATTCCAGTAATATTTAGTTTGGGTGTAATACTTGAGATATTCTGGCAATAAAACTTTAGGATTTGCTTTTACTCTTATTAAGAACCCTGCAAAAACAAGTTTTCCATCTTCTGGGTTATATAAATAAGTTTTACCAACACTTGCCCCAGTTCTTGCAAAGACTAAATCGCCTTCCACTAAGAAAAAAGAAGCTGAAGCAATATTATTTACAGAGACGATACTTTTCTTGGAATATCTACCATCCTCTGTTATATCCGTTATCCTTAAATAAACCGGCAAATCCTCACGGTATCGAACAGCTGCCGCATTTATTCCGTAATCAGTATCCTGTAAAAGGCAATCTCCTAATTTCTTTACTTCCCAATCAGTTGGAATAACGCCAACCTCTGTTTTCTGAAAACCCTGAGGAATGTTACTCATCGTCGCCTCCCGACAGTTCCGCCTCGATCTCCTCAATGCTCGGCAGGCTGGATTTCAGGTTTTCCGGGAGAGATCGGGTCAGTTCATACCCTGATATGCCAATGGGTTTATGCACATCACGCAAGGCGTACTCAGCAAGGACGGCGTCTTTGGTCTGACACAAGATAAGTCCGACTGTCGGCT
>JAHFOW010000056.1 GCA_023261465.1 Planctomycetota bacterium | reverse complement strand
TTTTATCGTGGTTTTCATCCCTTCCTCTTCCAAATATTACCAGGGACTTAAAGTAAATAACCCACGGTCTTTTACCTGATAGTCCTTTGGTGTCTTGGCAAGTTGGACACACTGATCTGCTCAGTCTTCTATGATGTCCTTTGCATGTCCCCACCAGGAGACTGCCTTCAGGTTAATAATAGGCATTTGGGACTCTTTGCGGTCGGCAAACATAAAGAGCGTATCGCCGGCTACACATGGGGATAGCTCTTGTCTGTCCTTTAATTTCTCCTTATTTGAAGCTCTTACCCAAGAAAGGTGAATTTTTCATGACATTCACTACACGGCTCTTGACCTCACTTCGCGTGAGTCCCAGTCTGTCCATCACCGGTTTCATTAGCGTCATTGCGCCATTCCAGGAATTTCAGCAGGTTCTATTTGCCCAGCATTCCCTGTTTGAGTGAATTATCAACGGGTTTTCCCCTAACCAGATGGCAAACAGGGCCTTTTTAAAATCAAGCCCCATGATTGTTCCCATCAGTTTTCCTTTAATATATACGTTCACTCCTTCTCCCGGAGCGTAGATGATATCATAGATGTCCCCTTTTCGGGCATCTTCTGTGAAGAAAGAATTAAATGCATCCGTGCTTTACTTGATAGGCCCGGGACCTCCCGTGGTGGCATTAGCAAATCCTTCGTTCCACGCGTCAACCAGTTCTTTGCCGGTAACTCCGTCATAGATAAACTGCATCCTGATTGCCATAGGTTTATCAGCATGGATAATCTTTTTCACATCGCTTTCTTTTTTTCTGAGATATAGACCTCCTGCGTAAATCTTTACGAAATATTTCTTGCGCAGTCCCGCCCCGTTTAACATGAGCTGCTCCTTACCAGACATGATCGTGTCAGGCAGGTTCACGCTTCCGATTTCCTTAGCCTGTATAGGCGTTATTATTGTCAAAGCCAAAATATTACTACAAGAGTCTTTCTTGTCATCATTGTATCACTCCTGTAAAAACTTTTTTTGATAACAATTTGGTTTTTTGAAAAAGTAGGGGCGAAGCATTTGCCAGTTTGGGTATGAACGCATTTATATCAATTATAGTAAATGCATCGCCCCTACACTGTGCTCTCTTGAAACCCAGGCGTGCCGGAAAGGCCAGCCTTGGTTTCTAATGAGATAATTCGATGACGGGAGCGCCACAAATGGATCAAACCGGTTCGGTATTTCATCATCGGCGCCCAGTTTCCTAATCGATCCAGCCCTGTTCCTTGAATCGTTTCTTGAGATGGTCGGCGATTTCCCTGGTGGCCTGCTTGGCTCGGCCCCCAATCTTGGCGTTGCCGCTCGCCTCCCCGTACACCTTCATCCCGCTACTGACGATGAGTCCCACCGGGTTGGCAGTGGCAATGAAGGCGGCAGCCCCCAAAGCCGCTCCCGGGGTTTTACCGCCGCCGGCATCCACGATGCCGGATCCGAGTTTTTGCAGCCCCTGAGCCGTCATCTGGTAGCCCTCGACCGCCACCTGCAGCTTGGATGCGCCGGAGCCAAATCCGATAGTGACGCGTTTGGCGGCGCTACCCTCGTTGATCGAGAGGAGATAGCCACGAATCACAATGTCGTTGATCTGCGGCGTCGTGGGCGTTGATATCTGCGTTGCTGGCATTCCCATGTCGTGGATAGCCTCGACTAACTGCGCCGCAATTTCAGCGCCCACCTGATGGCCAGTCCTTATCTCCTCGTCGGTTTGGGGCGTGTCGTATTCAGAATACCCTCCGGTGATAGAGGAATCCGCTGGTACCTCGCCGGACGTGGCAACGAAGTCATACACCAGGATGTTGTTGGGCCGGGGAAGCTTTCCGGTCACGAGTTGTTGTTGGTTGGAGACCTTGGTTGAGGCGCACCCAGCGAGAACTGCCAGGGCGAACAGACCCGCCACGATGGCCGGCATTTTTTTCCGAAGTGCCGGGGCGTCTGCGGGTGATTTTATGGGGGAGTTGAGCGGCAGGTTACCCTGCGCGCTGTTTTTGTTTTGATTATTCATAAGTGTTTTCCTTTCGTTGTGGTTGTACTTTCCTGTAGGGATTCTTACAGGAAGCCGTTATATAGTCTCATATGCCTCACCGCTTTTTGATGATTACGGCATATGGGCGAAAACTTTTTTTGCTACTTTCATGTTATTCTCCTTTCTTTACGGTTAGAATCATTAAAATATTTAACGCTTATTTAGTCCCTTTAAAAGGTGGGAATAATGGGTTGTGTTTTCTTCTTAAATAAAAGCGTTATATACAACCCCTTTGTCCCCATTTTCCAAGGGAGATTCAATTGAGAGAAAGTAGTTCAACAAAATCATGTATCACTGCAAATCATTCAGAAGGCGCTGAAATTCTTTTGAATTGGTAAGTATTCGCCGGGCCACCTCGCGCAGTTTGTCCACATCATCCGGCTTTAAGCGGAATGAGGTGGGGAGGTGTTTGAAGTAAGAACGCTCTGCTTCATCAGGGAGGGCGTCAAATCTTACCTCGATGAGATAGAACTCGATGTCACCGCAGCCACCGGGTTCTTTCGAAATCTGTCCGGGCGGGCACCTTCCGCGTCGAATTTCTTCAGCCCATTTTGGGAAACTTTCCCTTATAAGCGCAACGGTTTCCGTATTATACTTGGTAATTGATATAGATGAGTAGGATTCCAGCATTGCTGAGATGGGCAGATCGAATCCGAATCTGTCCCATTTGGTGTTTACTTCCGTCTCTGCATTTACAACAACAATAACAACCTTATGTATATTCTCAAGCCGTCCGTACTTAAGAGTTGTCCAGGCATCACCCATTACCATTATTCTTTCGAGTATAGCCCTTAATCCCAGATTATCAGAAACTCCGCCATCCACTAGGTGTATATACGGTTTCTTCTTTGAATCCAGAAAAGGCGTTAAATTATTTGCAAGGTCAAACTGCCGGTCAGGAAGTGTACGGGCTTCTAACGCCTTTTTGAGCGCATCGGGCATTTCGAAATTACAGGTACCTGCATAGTTTTTTAGGGTGATGGGAGACAATAGGATAGGCACTGCTGAGGAGGCTGCGCATGCCCTGGCTACCGGGTATGTGGAAAGATCGGAACAGATTAAGTCAAAGGCATCCTGGGTAAAGGCCACCCGGGTTCCGTGAACCATGTCTGTGGCATTGATAATGGTCAAAGGACCTTGCATTTTCAACATATCTTCAAAGGTAGCACCTTCAAAGATATATTTGTTATAGTATTCTGCGGCTAAATCACTGCGGGCAAAATAAGGAGAAGATAGTCTGACCCAGTTATAGGGATTAAAGAGCAATCTTCTGGTTAGTGCGCCCTGGATGTTTATTTTGAGAAATTTTTCCTCATAGTCCTGGAATATCCGGTCACCGAAAAGACCGTAATAAGCGGCCGTGAAGCTGCCACCTGATACACCAGACATAAAGTCTACTTCATCCAGGAGCCGGATTTTTTTCCCTGCCCTGTTAACTTCTGTATCCCTCAATGCTTCAAGAACACCATAGGATAACGCTGCCGCTCTCGTTCCCCCGCCAGAAAAGGTAAGCATGAGAAGCGTATCTTCGGACAGCCTTTTTGCTTCTGAGGGGCGGAGATTTCTTCCCCGGTAGCCATGGTCTTTGTCAAGCTGTTCCAGGGGTTTGTTCACCTGATAATGGTATTGGGCACAACCTGATGAAACAAGGAAAAAAAGACATAAAACAAGGATTACCCGAAAAAGATAGTTCATTATTTAGCTCCTTTCATAAAACTTTTGTCATTACCCCCATCAATATTAAGGCTTGAAGAATCATCTGTATTCCCAGCGCAACCTGCAGCACCCCGAGCACACTGCCGAGGATTTGCAGTGTTATTCTAACAACTGTAAACTTCACTATTTTATGAGCAAACAGCATGGTAAGTAAATTTAAAAGCATAATCGCTAGCAGTACACCAATAATCCCGATCTGCCGTGTAGCATCATCCTGTGCTGTTGTCATGACTATAATAAGAATTGCAATCCCATATGGAGTGACAATCGTGGGAAAAGAGAGTGGAGAAACTGCCATAGAGAGTGTTGGGGTGAGTGGTGTTGTTTCATTCCGGGAAGAAGACGAATACGTCTGCATGACCATTTGTAACGCCACCAGGAAAAGAATTATTCCCCCTGCAAGCACTGTGGCAGAAATTGAAATATGCAAGGATTTCATAGACCTTTGGCCCATAAAAGCAGATGCAAGACAACCAATGGTAGAGATGAGTGTAGCCATGAGTGCAAGTTTACGCCGAAACCTTGCGTCAGTATCTTTGGTCATCTTAACAAACGGAACCAAAACTTTGATGGGTCCCAGCATGAGGAACAAAAAGGTAAATATCCCCGCAAGATTCAAGAAATAACGCGTCTGTTGACCACTTAAGTCAGGCGTCCGGGGCTGATTGACGGAAGATGTTTGTGCAATTGCTGAAAACATCAGGATAAGGAAAAGTATACTAATTGCAGACAGAAAAAAACCAATTCTTTTCATAGAGAATATCTTTCTTCAAGGATGTTATTTTGTTTCCCGACTCAAAAATACTGCTCCTTTTCCCATTTCGGGTAACTTTTGGGGATCGGGATATCCATATAATTGGATTAGTTTTGCCACCAAACCTGTCCAGCCTGTCTGATGGCTTGCGCCAATAACGGCGCTAATGTTACCGTGAAAGTATTCACAAAAAAGTATGTAATCACGCCAGTGGGGGCATTCTCCCTTTTTGTTTTTCTAAACGGTCATGAGCCGCAGAATTATAGAGGAATATGAAAAGACAACACCCTCCCTTAGTCCCTTCTATCACAGGAGGGAAAGTTTCCTCTCCCCTTTGTGGGAGAGGATTAATGTGAGGGGGATTTTCGGATAAAAATTTTGTATTTTTAAGTTAAGCATATCACTAACCACCAGTAGGAATCGTCACAATCGGAGCACCTTCTTTACTTCCTGTCTCCGTGAGGGTAAAGACAAGCATCAGAGAGGAAAATAATCTCTTGGATGGCAAGTCCTTATCATCAATTCAAAACCAGTAACTCTGATAGGGAATTGCAACGAAGGCATCCGAAGGTCTTTCTTGAGAACTGTGTATACAAATCAGAGGCACGGGAGGGGTGCCGGCAACCGGCGGATCTGTCAGTGTTGGATTCACGCGCTTCTCTGCCACATGCACATCGGGCACCTCGATATAAGAAGCCAAATCCGCAATGATTTCTAAAACCGACCGGGTGAGGATAGCGATTTCTTTGTTACTTGTGGAAAAAGAGCCATAGATCACCTTAAATTCACGTGCGAGGGGGTCGAGGCCAAGTACCTTTCGGGTAGCGAGGACATCCGCCTCCATTGCGGGATCCACCTTCTCGCGGAAAAAGAGCTCGAGAGATGCTTCTTCTTTGTCTATTTTTTTTATCTGCATCCCCATAATTCCAGCAATCTGAACTTTTCTCATCCTCTCTAACAAAGGATAAAACTCTGGATCTGCCGGGCGCGCCCTTGCCCCTCCCCCGTAACGATTGTATGTCCCGTTAGTGGCGTGTATGCAGAGCCTGAAAACAAGATCGATGGGAAAGCCGGTTTGAATCATGGTGAGGAGAGAAGGGGGTGGAATGGGATTCATCAGTCTCTGGGCAAACATTTCTCCTGACATTGGACTGTATGTTATGGTGGGACGGTCAAAGTATCTTCCAACTCCTCCTATACCGAAGATATTGCCTCCACCAAACCCTTCTTTGGGGCTACTCCAGGAAGAATTCAAATTGATTATGCTATCCAAAGAATACTGACTGATAACAGAGTTCACATCAAGAAAAACAGGGGCATCGGCATAGCGTATCTTCACCATATTCAGAAGCATCTGGTTTCTCCACGAATCAGCAATGGCATTGGTATAATCATATCTGTCCCACGCCAGGAACCGTGGCCCAATGCTGGCGCAACCAGTAAGACCGGTGATCAGGAGAAGGAACGCTGCGCTGCAAAATCGATTTGTGAGAATCATTGAAATTCGCCCTTCCCTGTTAAATCAAAAACTATCCGACTGTTTTTAGGATATATTTGTAAATGCATGTGGATGCTGACTTACACAGATTTGCACTGATTTTTCAAAGAGTTAGTTTCGGATATAACATCGCCTTTCAGGATTTACGTATAATATAATATAAAAATCATGCCTTTGTGCCAAATATAAAAATCCTTAACGTTTAGCAAAGGGCTTTAGAAGGGATGTCCATTTTCTTCTCCAGAGGAATTCACTACGCTTAATAAGAGCCCCGGCTTTTCCATTCCCTCAGGAAATTATGATAATTACCTTTTCATTTTCATCACAGTATTACTTGAATAATTAACAATCCAGAGATTGTCACCGTCAAACGTAATTCCTACAGGGCCCACGCCTGTAGCAAATGTACCTAAAATAGCGCCATCGCTAACTCTCAACTTCATTACATTGTCGCTGCTATAATTTGTCACCCAAATATAAGCGCCGTCAAAGATAATACCTCGTGGATTATGACCCACAGCGTATGTAGCTAACTTTGTCCCATCATTACCCCGTAGCTTCGTTACGTTAGCGCTGTTAAAGTTTGCGGTCCATATGTTTTCTCCATCAAAGACAATACCTCGTGGTCCAAAACCCACCCTATATGTCCCTAATACAACACCGTCACGGGCACGTAATTTTGTTACGTCGTTACCACCAGCATTTACTGTCCAAATGTTCTTGCCATCAAAAATTATATCACGTGCGCTTGTACCGACATTAAACGTACCTAATTTTGTTCCATCACTCGTTCGAAATTTCATTACCGTGTTTCTGCTATGATTCGTTACCCAGATGTCGGCTCCATCAAAAGCAATTGCGAAAGGAAAGTTGCCTGCTTCAAACGTGCCAAGTATAGCCCCGTCATTTGCCCGTAATTTTGTTATTTTACCACTGTTGCAATTTGTAACCCAAATATTTGTTCCATCAAATATTACCCGTACTGGATTTTTACCAACGGCAAAAGTACCCAGGATGTCTCCGCTTTTCGGTATGGTTGTTTCCACAGCTTCTAAACGTTTCCATGAAAAAATAGTACCAGACAAAACTAGTGCAAGGGTAAGAATGCCCAAAATATTCCTGGTAATTTTCATAGATGTCTCCTTCGGGTTGGTTTATTAGTAAAAAATATTTTACATTTTTAGCAAAAACACATGTGAAGAAAACAGCCTCAGAAGAAAACCCCCGATCTTTTCCACCTTCTCACTTAAAAAAATATATATATCCCAGGTGGGCGGTATAATTGTCAGGCTGCAGGTCGAGAGGAACCTCAATATCTCCGTAAATGCCGACCTCTTGTCGCAGACCCAATAATTTAGACACCTCAAACGTCAGTCGGGAACTTTTGGCGTTGTCTGCCGCAAAATCGATAATCTCTTTGTATTCAACCGAAGTGGACCAATCGTTCGGCCAGTCGAATGTCACAATTGGACGTATCTCCAGACTGTTTGTTTCACCAACTCCAGAATCGGTCTGGATGGAGTTGTTATATTCCAGAAACAAGATGGTATTGAAATGATTGGTAACGCTGTATGATACGGCGGTTATAGGCGTAAGCAATGTGGCATGGCCACCCAGTTGATCATCGGTAGAAGTGTTGAACGTGTCGCCGAGAAAGCCACCCAGTCGGAGTCGTTCATTGAACTCGAAAACCTTTCCCAGAATGAGGTCGATATCTCCCAGCCCGGTTTGTGTGTCTCCCCCTGGCATATCGCCGGAATTGTTATACACAACCGGGACTTCTAAACGGACAACCCAGTCATTCCTACCTGATGGACCAAAGCCGTATATTCCTCTTAAATTGAGCCTGTTTTGCCAGGCGTCCTGATGGAGGTTTGCATACTCTGCCTCCACGATTATTTGGTTGAGGATAATTGTTGGGTCCCGGATCGATTCAAGTTCTTCCTGCACACGTTTCTGTTTCTCAGTATACTGTCCCGTTGAATAAGCCTCTTCTGTTGCAAGAGTGAAAGGTGTACAGGCGCCCAAGAGTAACCAGAGAAACAAAGCAACGGATAGGGCAGCAAAACATCTCATAACAAATAACCGCTGATTTTATAAAAAGAGATTCTAACGCGGCAGACAGGCGCCAAAGACGACAAATGCCACATCATCGCCAGAGACCGTCACCACGGTTTTACCCGTATCTTCTGAAATTGACGCAGTCCAGCCAATAACGTTTCTTATCTTCTCAATACCCTCTTCTGCCCCCTGCAAGATCAACTTTCCATCTATGCTTTCCATGCGTTTGATTGCGGTATTGCTGTTTCCCTTGCTTTCCGTTAGGGGAGTAATGATCTTTTTATTAAAATCTATTATCATGAACTGCGGCAAATTAACTTCTTCGGCAGTCACTAACCGGGACTCTCCATTCGGCGAGCACTCAATTACGCTTTTTACTGAAAAGAGCAGCGGCTTCGACCCATCAAAATCACCTGCGTGCGACAACCGGGGAATGAAGAAGATGCATACAACGAAAAAAACACTTAATTTTACTGTTTTCATGGTTCCCTCCCTCGTTTATTTTACCGTATATCCTTTTGCTTCAAGACATGCGCTGTATGCGCGGTTATATTCACTTTGCCTTTGATTATACTGAGTAGCCTGTTGACTGGCTTGCTGTTGCTGTGCTTTTTCCATCTCTTTTTTCTGCCGATGACTTCTTAAGCCACCAAAGGCACCACCAGAAACTGCACCAATCGCAGCACCTTTACCTGCATTCCCTGCAATAGCGCCAACACCAGCACCAAGCAACGCTCCCCCTGCGGCCCCTTTTACGGCACCGCCTGCAACACTCCCCTGGCTCTGGTCCGGCGGTGGTTGGGGAGCATTGGACGCTATCATGGGGTCAAATCCGGTCTGTTGTTTCGCCCATGAATAACACTCAAACTTGTCCTTTTCCATTTGCTCCTGACTCTGGCCTTTTGCAGGATAGATAATCAACCCTTGCGCCAGAGCGGATCCCATGAAACCTGCTGTTACTAATAGTAAAATCCACACATACATTATTCTCTTCATTCTCTTCATAGTTTTCTCCTCTTTCCTCATAGCGTATTGTAAAAAGTTTTCAAAAACTGATTATTTGGGTCATAAATAGCATAAACTATACCATCGTCCATTAATAAGATTGCAAGCTTCTCATTTATGTGTTTTTTCCTTTTTAACTATTTTACTCAGAAGAAGATAAAGAGGGTTTTCACAACTGATTTTCATTTCAGTAATTTTTGGAAAGATAACCTTTTTAAAGATTTATCCAGAATCTTAGATAAATTTTTCTCAATCTATAGACAGCAAATGCTTCATCCCCTGCTACTAATATTTATATTCCTTTTTGATTTTTTCCTGCAAGCGATTTTTCCTGGATATCCACGTGCTATTGTCGATATTGATAAAGTCTTTTTAGACAATCCGGTATTACCTCAGAAATCTGTAGATATTACAAAATTATTTTGTAATATTTACAGAACCTGGTGTTATTTTAAAAAGAATATTTTCTTCTCAGATATTTCCTGCATTTTCAACCCATTCAATAATAAATACTTACCATACTGTTAACTTAAGTGGCACATATCCGGCATTTCTATTGCTCATTTAAGAATCTCGTTTATCAAAACGAGAATTTATTTGGCGGTTATCGAAGATTACTGTTTGTTCGTAACCACTCCTTAAATTTTGTTTCCAAATCTGATATTAAGTAACTTGAGGAAGAAAATGAATAATAAACATACTGGATTGATTAATAATGAGAATGAAAATGAAAATAAAAGTTTTTTAAGGACGCTCATAGAAAATAATGTCACCCGACGGTTAATTCCAAAAGGGCTGAGTTGGTTTGGGTGTATGGGTGGGTTATCTCTGGTTGCTTTTTTGATACAGGTGAGCACGGGTATATTTCTTATGTTTCATTTTGTTCCGAATGAAAGAGGCGCATTAGACAGTATTCACAATGTAACTCACAATGTTCCTTACGGATGGCTTCTTCAACGGTTACATGCTATTGGACCTAACATAATGGTTGGAATGGTAATTAGTCATATGCTGCGTATTCTCTTTAAAGGGATTTATAAACATCCGAGGGAGTTACATTGGGTATCAGGAGCGTGCCTGTTAATATTAACTTTACTCATTTATTACACTGGAAGTATGTTATCTGTGGGTAACGTTAAAGCACATTCAGGCATTCATTTGACTTACATCTATGCAATCCACGTAGCTGGTATTCCGCTGATTATGGGATTATTTATGGGTATGCATTTCTTCATGGTCAGAACAACGGGTATTTGTGAACAATTATAAAATAATGTTACGGTTATTTATATAGGATGGGTATTATGCCTGTCAGAAAGGATGTTCTCGAATGAAAGACTATACAAAAGACAGAGGGCCGGAGAGACTGGAACCTTTTTTCCCCAATGAAATGTTCAGACATACGATAGTTTCTTGTTTTTTAGTTGTGCTTGAACTTATTGCCGTCAGCATATTTCCACTACCATTTAAAGTGGTAAATAAGCCTGATAATATCTCCTGGTTTCTGCTGCCTCTTTACAAACTAAGCAAACTTGTTCACAACGAACTTTTGTTTATTCTCATTTTAGCATCTTGTGCATTGCTCTTTATTTCATGGCCTTTCCTTGTACGTGATAAAAAAAATAAAATGTTACCTATCAAAAATGCCAAGGGTGCCGATAGTTGCCACATCCTGCAAATATCAGAACGTCGTAATCTATGGCAAAGACCCATCCTGTTTGCAGTCGTTATTCTTACGATTAGCTCCATGATTCAGTTATGTTTTATAAAGCTGTAAGGTCTAACTAAGAAATATATTTCTGTTTTCATTTAACGAGATGTTTTTTACTTTTTTGCGATATTTTAGTGGGGACAATTTACAAATATCATGTTTGACGAAGTAAAAAGATTAAATAAAAAGGATACTATTAAACTTGGGGCATTTGCAGTATTGGCCATAGGCATTGTTCTTGCCGTAACGTTCATTACTGTGATAAGGCCGAAGCAGGCGCAATTTTGTGCCAACTGTCATAACAATATCCCTAATAATATTTCTTTTGATAATACTTGCAAAAAATCATTATCAAAAGATATTGCCTGTTGCGAGTGCCATAGGCATGAAAACGAGCGTTTGGATAAGGGAATAAAGGGTTTAGCTGCGGATTTAACCAAGGGTTTAGCCGTGATGAGTGTTGAAATAAAAAATGAGCAATGTACATCAGAGGCATGTCATCCGTTGAGCAAGTTGTCAGCTAATACTGTTCAATACAAAAACATTACGCCATTTCAGCACAAAACACATTTAGCAACAATCGGCAGCCAGGTTACTTCCCCTTATTTCCCCCCTTCGGAAGATGGGACAGAAGAAGGGATGGGAAGTTTTCAGGGGAAAGGTGTTTCTGCAAGTGACTTCAATAAAGACATGTTTGCCGGAAATATCAAGTTGAGATGTACTTCTTGTCATACCAACCTTGGCGGGAAAAAACATTTTGAGCTGGATACGAAGACGTGTGATATATGCCATTTTACCGCTACTGCTAAACCTTTTAATACACACGACAAGAAACCTATTTCTGATTGTACCATTTGCCACAGTCATGTTGAAAAGGTCAAGAAGATATACGAGAAGACTTTTAAACACGACGTGTATGAAGGAAATAAAAGAGTGAGTTGCACTGATTGCCATTTTAAAATAGTTCAGGGAAATGGAAAGGTGGATAAAGAACGTTGTTATCAATGTCATCAAAAGGGTATTAATACTTTCAGGAGCGCAGCAGACAACCATATCATACATATCAACAAACACAAGACTGCCTGTTCGTCTTGTCATGCTTCTGTTACCCACGGCTGGATTAAGGCAAATAATGATGTTAGTGGAGAAGATAGTAACGCACGACCAGCCGATACTGATTACAATGTCCAGAATTTGATTATGATGGGAATGGGTGGTGTGGGTGTCAAAGGTGAACCCGATCCCATGTACCTGGCGACATTAAATTGTTCCGCATGTCATAAAGATAAATTATTTGCAAATGTAAAATTCCAGGTTTGTAATGATTGCCACGGAAGGGGATTTGATAAGATACTGTTTGAACAGAAACGTTATGTATCATTTAACCTGCAATTATTAAAAACTTTGTTAATAAAGGCTAAAAGTTATCAGAATGTAAACACAGACCGCATCATTCGAGAATCAGAAATGAATTATAACTTAATTAAGAAAGACGGTAGTTTCGGCGTCCATAATGTTAAATATGTTAAAGACCTTTTGAATTACAACATTGTACAATTGAAACAAGTAATCAGCCAAAACACGAACATCGTTTTTTTTAATCAACAAAATGAAAGGTTGAATTAAGATGCGTTTTCGGTATATCTTCTCTATAAGCTTTATACTATTGCAACAAGCAGCATTTGGAGACGTCAGTTGCTTTACAGCGCAGAAAGGCACATTCCAAATACCTTCTTTTCTATCCCTGGCTATGCAAAACAAGGATGAAGATGGGGGTGGAGACTTCAGCAAACAAAAGAGTTTTTTGCTGTCAAACAGCACACAACAATTCGGGACACAGTTTCTTACTGGCTCCTGCATCAGCAGATGCCATGTGAATTACATGGCATATCAAACCACGTATAATAAGGAGTTTTTTCGGCACAGAGTCCATTCTCCCAATCAGGGACTGGAGTGCAATTTGTGCCACAAGGATTATGATGTTAATACAAAAACGCACGGCGGTCTCATTATAGAAAGCAAGGATTGTGTAACCTGTCATCATAAAAACGCAAACGATGAGGATTGCTTTAAATGTCATGCAGAGGTAAAGGAATATATGGATGGATGCATTCAAAGTATGGTTACAAAGATGCCTGATTGGATGTCTAAGGCTGTTTCCTGTAAGGAATGTCACACGTTGGAAATGGACGGGTCTTCATTTAAAGCAGTAAGAGACAACTGCATTGAGTGCCATAGTTCCGGTTATGGAGTATTGTTAGATTCATGGAAAGAGATGATGGATGGTGAAATCAGAAAATACTGCGAGACCGAGAGTGATATTCTTATGAAAAACCGAAATCAAACACCCAACCTTACCACCGCCACTTTGACAAAACAGATAAATGCTACCGCTGAATTTCTGCAAAAAATATCTCCGCCTTTAAAAACAAGGGAAGTAGAGGGAATACAATACTTGCAAAAAAAAAGGTCATTGCAACTCGACATTACAAACAGGCTAGACCTTCTAAAGTTTATTCGGTCTTATGGTATGCACAATATTCTCTTATCACAAATGCTCTTAAAGTCTATTAACGAAGAACAACAACGTTTGAAATAATAGGATTAATAGAATCCTGATATAGCGTTTCATTAATACCTTTACAGATTTGTTGTCATAATGAACGATAATGAAACAATCTTAAGCCTTTGCAATACAAGAGATCTCTTCCTCGCTCCGTTCCTCACAATGACATTTGTACTGTATACTTTTTTTGTAACTATTTGGTCAAATGAAGTAGCGCGGATTGGTTTATCCTTCTCAAAATGCAGACCAGAAGCGATAGGAGCCACATTGCTGGTATTTTAATAGTTTTAACGAACAAACTTCACTTAGCTAAATAATTACCTTTTCTGAAACGATATTCTGTCAGAGTTTTTGCCCGATTATAAAATCGGTTAACCTGACTTTCGCAATTCGCACCAAAAAATGATTATTTTTGGGCATTTAACGCCAGGAAACCATTGATTTTAAAGGGATGATTTTCCAAAACGGCTTGTAGTGCCGACCTACCCTATTGACACTCTCGATAAAAACTGCAAAAATGTTTTCATGTTTTTACGAGAAAAATCACGGACGAAAGATGGGAAAACACACCGGTATTGGAGCGTAGTAGAGAACCGCCGGCTCAGCGGAAGAAGAGTGGTACAGCGACAAGTTCTCTACTTGGGCGAACTCAATGATAACCAACGGGCGGGATGGGTTCGGACGATAGAGGCGTTTTGGGGTGAAAAGACCCAGGCAAAACAACTGGCATTGTTTCCGGATGACCGGGAAGAATTGCCCGTAATGGCTTGTGAGACCATTCGGGTGCAATTAGACAAAATTGAATTGCGCCGTCCGCGGGAATGGGGCGCGTGCTGGTTGGAAATGTATTTGTGAAATCTTCTGGAACTGGACACATTTTGGAAACAACGTTTGCCATCAAGCCATAAGGGGACAAGCTGGTTGAATATGCTGAAGGCGTTGACCTGTTACCGACTGATCGATCAGGGAAGCGAATTTCGTTTTCACCGTGAGTGGTATTTGCGTAGCGCAATGGGTGATCTGCTGGGGGAAGATTATTCACTGGCACAGAAGGATAAGCCGTATCGTTGTTTGGATTTGTTGATCGAGCATCGCGACGAGCTGTTTGCTTCTTTAAAAGGGCAATGGGGCAATCTGTTTGGTGCGAAGTACGATGTTCTGCTGTATGATTTGACGAGTACTTATTTTGAAAGTAATCCGCCACCGGCGGGATCGGGTAGTAAAAAACGTTTTGGATACAGCCGGGACAAACGTTCGGATTGCGTTCAAGTGGTTGTGGCATTGGTGTTGACGCCGGAAGGTTTTCCCGTGGCCTACGAAGTATATCCCGGCAATACAAGAGATACCGCAACGTTAGAGGCGTTTCTGGATCGGATCGAAAAGCAGTATGGGAAATTTCGGCGCACCTGGCTCATGGATCGCAGTATTCCAACCGAGGATATGCTGGAAAAGATGCGTTCACGAGGGGTTAATTATTTGGTTGGCACCCCCAAGGGACATTTGACCCGTGTTGAAAAACCGTCGCTCGAACAGACCTGGATTCAGGCGCGGGAAAGCGTCCGTGTTAAAATTCTTCAGCAAGAATCAGAGTTCTACGTCTATGTGGAAAGCCACATGACAGGGTAGCCAGGGAACGTTCCATGCGTCGCCGCAGACTCAAACGTCTGTGGGCAAGTCTGCACGAACTTCGCAACCGAAAGAGCATCACCCGCGATGACCTGCTGATGCATATCGGGGCATTAAAGAAAGAAGCCGGGCGGGACTTTGGACTGGTTCGTATCTCTCTTCCAAAGCCGCAAGAACCGGTGAATGAACACACGTTCCATTTCAGCCTGGACCGTGAACGCCTGCGGCGAACATTGCGGCGTGAGGGACGCTATCTGCTTCGTTCAAACATGCAGG
>JAHFOW010000055.1:9228-15422 GCA_023261465.1 Planctomycetota bacterium | reverse complement strand
GCGCAAGGACGTTGCATGACACGATCAACAACTCAGTGTCGGAGAAGGACATGCATGGAAGGACGTCACACCTGAGCCAGCAGGAGATGGATGACCTGGTAGAGTTCATGAAGGCGTTGTAGTCGTCGTAATAAAAGAATGACCCGCCGGACATGGCGGGTCATTCTTTTATATCATCCATTTACGGTTCAGGTTTACAACATAGAAACAAATCAAATATTTCGGTTTAATCGAAGATGTTTGAACCATTGAAAAAAGATGACGGCTGGAGTCGTCACTAAAAACTTGCTGGATAGTATAAAAGTGTATTGATCAAAATCCTGGAAATACTTAACAATATGAAGCTTGTATTCGCGGCGCTAACCCTGGTTGTTATTTCCGGCGTCTTTTGTTTAGAGACTCGCGCAGATGTTTCGTATGCGGATATTTTCCTCGCAGGAAAGGGCTACAAGCCGGTAGAAGACCCGTGGCCAATGAAATCAGATGTGGCGAGTTGTCCAGAAAATATCCTGGATAATCAACCTTATAAAGAATGGTGTACAAAGAATTTTAAAAATGGCGATCAGATTTACGAGGCCTACAAAGAAATAGCCTTCGATATTGATTACCGTGCAGAACCTGAAAAAACAGACTATTGGCAGACGCCTGTCGAAACAAGACAAAAAAAGCAGGGCGATTGCGAAGATTCTGTTTTCTTGTTTTTTTCAAAGTTATCAGAACTTGATATTGACGGTGATCTCGTGTGGGGCTGGGTTGTGGATAAAAACAATTCCATTGCCTTTGCCCACGTATGGTATCAACTCTTTGACAAGCATGGCAGGCAATATATTGTGGAAGGTTTTTCGAAGGAATGGAATGGAATTATCCCATCGGAAATGATTAGCGATAAGGAAGAACGCGTGCCAACATTAATCCTGAGACATAACCAGGTAAACCATATCGTCGGCGAAGTAACTCCGCACAATATTCATAAAAACCTTGAGGACTTTCAAGAAACTCTTGAGGACAGATTATTTCCCTGGGGTCTTTATATGAATAATACCACGATTATTAAGGAGATATTCTATAAGTTACAAGACATGTTTAGCAGGTACAGAGAACAGGCACACCAATTCTTTTAGCATACCAATACCGTTTTGGATAATGTCAATGAAATACGAAATAACGAATATTAAAAGAACGATGACAAGGTGTGGATAATAAGACCAACAATTCCACCAACAATCGTACCATTCAGCCGGATATACTGTAAATCCCTGCCTACCTGCAGTTCGAGCTTTTGAGTCACCGTTCGGGCGTCCCATTTTTTTATTCTTTCGGCAATCATGCCGCTGATTTCATGGCCATGCCGCGTAATAGCGCCAATGGTAATGGCCTCTATCCAGCCATTGAACTTTTTGAGGATGGTTGTATTCTGTAATAATCCTCTTGCCGTTGAGACTATGTTTTTTCTCAGTTGTATTCTGATATAAGATTCGGAATTCGTAAAATTCCTGATAATGATTTTTTTAATATCATCCCAGACGTTGTCAATATAGTACTTGATTGTCGGGTGATGTGAAATGATCTCTTTGAATTTTTCCCATTTGTCTTTAAATTCGGACGTCGTTTTCAGTTTTTCAACAAACATGAGTATTTCTTCGTCAAGTTTTCTTCTCAATTCATGGTTGGGGTTTGTAACAAATTGTTCAATCGTTTCATGCATTCCTTTTACTACTTTATTATAAATCGCAGTATCGCCGCCTAGTAAAACAAACCAGAGTGGACACTCGCGGGTAATTTTTTGTTTCAGATCAGGCTTGTAAGTATCAAACAGTTCCCGTGCCAATACAAATACATGGTCCATGAGAATTTGATGTCTGTTCTGAGAAGTGAGTATGGATAAAAGATTTCCTATGATAGAAGGGGTAAATTCGATTGAATTAATTGCTGCCGAAATATTATTCGCAAGAAATTTTCTGATGTCTTTATCATCAAGGGTGTCAAGTATCCTGGGAATAAACAAGCAAACTTCATCAATAATGAGTTCGCTATTCTTTGGGATTTCAAGCCATTGGGCAACCTTTTCCGTTACGTTGATTGACTGAAGTTTTTCTTTTATTACATCCTGAGTTAGAAAATTACTCTGAACAAATTCCCCCAGGCTCTCGCCTATCCGTACTTTATTGGCGGGAATAATTGCCGTGTGAGGCAGGGGGATTCCCAGGGGATGACGGAAAAGCGCTACCACGGCAAACCAGTCCGCAAGGGCGCCAATCATGGACGCCTCGGCAAATGCGCGCACAAACCCTACCCACGGAGACGTTCTTTCGTAAACCTTAGCGGCAATATAAACAACAATCATGATGAGCAGGATGCCCGTTGCAATACTTTTCGTTTTTTTAAGGGTCGTTTCCTTGGTATCTTTTTTCATACGGTTCCAATAAATCAGCCATCCGGCGGCTTTCTTTTACGTGTATGCGCTGGGGCGTATTGCAATACGTCCTTCCTGCAACAACATTGAAATTCCCAAACACCAGGAATGGTAACTTGCTAAAGATTGAAATATAACCTATTTTTGTTATTATTACGAATAAGAATAAATAATAATTTATTTCCACAACGTGAAGACGGTTTATAATCGTTTTTATTACACTATCTTGCCATGAACTACCAACACATCTTTAAGAGCATTAAAGTACAACTCATCTGCTCTATCTGTTTTTTAACCACCGTTCCCCTGTTGATTATCTGTATCATGGAATATTATAGCAGCAAAAATGCCATTGAACAGCGGGTGATTGAACAGCTCACCTCCATAGCCGACCTGAAAAAAGATGAACTCATTAATTGGCTGGAAGAGAGACTCACCGACACCTCTGTGATTGCCCGCAACAAGATACTTGCCGCCGCTGTTACCAGTCTTATCCATCAGAGACGAAGGTACGAAAACGTTGAACAACTGAAATTCCTGGAACCCGGCAAAACTAATTACAACAGGGTTTTAGAAAATCTCCATGCGTTGAAACAATTTTATAAACATTATAATGTCATCTCCGTTATTGATGGCGCCAACGGAGAAGTAGTCGTTTCAACATACCCTGAAATTGTAGGGAAAACAATGACGTCGTTCAATAATTATATAGACGTCCTTGAAAAAAAGGAAGCATCAGTGATGGACATCCACGTCTCTGAGCTGACAGGACAAAATTGCATAACCTACTATTGCCCCATTTGTTTAACAAACACCCTTACCCTGGAAAGCAGTGATATAATTATTGGCGTTATATTATTAGATATAGATGTGAGAAATAGTATTGAGCCATTAATCCGCAACTGGCCTGGCATGGGGAAGACGGGGGAGACCCTTTTAGTGCGGAGAGAAGGTAATAACATTGTATACCTGAATAACCTTCGCCACAAGGAAGGCGCTGCCTTACAATTTGTTCATAATATTAATGCTACGCAGGACATCCCCTCAGTATTAAGCTCCGGTGGTAAAGAGGGCATCAAGGAGTCCGGGGATTATCGGAATGTCCCTGTGCTTTCAGCATATCGGTATGTTCCCGTTCTTAACTGGGGACTTGTAGCAAAGCAAGATTTAGCCGAGGCATTTGCCCCGGTCGAAAAACTCAAAAAGCGTGTTATAGTCCTGATCTTTTTTTGCATTACCGTTGTTGTTGCACTTGGGATTTCATTCACGAACCGGATTACCCAGCCTATCCTGCAACTGACCGAGGGCGCAAAGGCTATTGCCTCCGGAAAACTTGATCACCGGATTTTGATTGTTTCGCAGAACGAGGTCGGTATCCTTGCGGAAGAATTCAATAAGATGGCGATAAAACTGAAGGAGTCTTACTCCAATCTGGAACAAAAAGTGGAAGAGCGAACGTCCCAATTGTTACGGGCAGAACGCCTCGCGGCCGTGGGAGAACTCGCCGCAGAAGTCGCCCATGAAATCAACAACCCCCTGGGCGGCCTGCAAAACTTCGCCAGCATGATGAAAAACGAACCGGAAAATATTGAGCAAACCAGGAAGTATGCGAATCTCATGCTGGAAGGACTCAAACGGGTAGAGATGATAGTGAAACGCCTTTTGACTTTTTCCAAATCAAATACACTTACCCTGTTGGGAAAGAATATAAACGATATTATACGCTACGCCCTTGAATTTATTGAATACAGGCTTGAACCTTGCAATGTATATATCCACAAGAAACTTAATGAATCCCTGCCTCCTGTTCTGGCAGATTCGGACCAGTTATCTCAGGTATTCATCAATATCATGGCAAACGCATTGGAAAGTATGCCGGGCGGCGGCGCCTTGACCATAAAGACAGATTTCTGCAAGAAACACGACCAATGTGTCACTGTTCAGTTTAACGATAGCGGGTGCGGAATTGAGCAGAAAAACTTAGACAAAATATTTGAACCATTTTTCACAACCAAGAATAAAGAAGGAGAAAAAGGGCTTGGTTTGGGACTTGCCATCTCAAAACGGATTATTGAAGACCATCATGGAGAAATCAATATTGAGAGCAAGGCAGGAGAAGGCACACAATTTACTATATGCCTGCCATGTGCTTAATGAAAATGTGATTACTCGAATTTATCCGTGTCAATCTGCGTGTATCTGTGGCTAAATAAATGAAAGGAGAAAAGGTTATGAGACGACACATAATAATTTTTCTGCAGAAGCCATTGAAAAAGGGTCACTTGCTGAAAAAATAAATAAAATACTCCGTAAATACAACATACCAACAGACTTGCCCACAGACGTTTGAGTCTGCGGGCAAGATTGGTTATCGGTATCCATAAGTTACTCCACAACGGGTGATTCTGCAATTCGACTTTCACCGTCGATCTTTTTGACACAGGATTTGGTAACTGGAATACTGACAAGATGGATCAATGTCAGCGCCAAACCGATAGCTATCGGTGCAAATCCCTGTAGCGCACGACGGTCAGTCGAGCCAAGAATTATTGTCAGAAATATAAAGGTCATGACGACTTCCGCCACTAATCCGGACAAGAGAGAATAACCGCCAGGGGAATGTGCTCCGTAACCATTCGATGCCAGCTCACCTTTGGAATCCCTCAATATTAAATCAAAAATTATAAATTACTGTACCGATTAACTACAGCGATGAGGATTACCCACTTGGTTGACCCTCATATTTCAGAATACTAGCATAAATCCTACCATCGGTTGGTAATCGAACGACTTGGGATCCGTAACAGGAAACTCAACTCCGCCGAGCAGATACCAGTTTTGCCCCAGATACGTTCGGAAACCCGGGGTTACCGTCACATTGGTAGTGTTGTCAGGCCCCCGGTCGTCTATTGCATGGTTGAAGTTTGTGGCGACGTATCCGACGAGATCACCGAAGGGAGCGCAATCATGTGGCGTGAAGTAGTAGCCGGCCGACAGGTTCCCGACGGCCAACGAGCGAGAGTTGGTTTCAGCCACGTTATGGTAAGGAATATCCATGCCAAAACCGCCGCGCAAAACGAGCCCTTGCCACCAATTCGCCCAGAACTGGTAGATTGGCCTCACTGCTGCTATGCCATTGCCAGTGTCAGTATCACCGGTTGGTGTACGAAAGAAAAGGTTGAACGACTGTGTTACGGCCCGCGTCTCAGAGAGAATGAAACGGGGCGCGATCTGAAAGTCGCCGAAACTGGTATGGCTCGGAGATCCATGAGAACCTTGTTTCGAGACGACGAACGGGATATCATACGTCAGCTCGAATCGCCGGCTGAGTGCCGTGTAAAGCAGATCCTCGCCAGAGTACTGGTCGCCGTTGCCACCTGTGCCATGTCTGTAACTGAAGATGGGGATATTGAGCCGGTAAAAGACGCCATCCATGGCGTTGAGCCAGCCCTGTCGCGGAGCATTACCCTCGCCGTTCGGTGGACTTATCCATGTTTCGTTCCAGCCCGCGCCGAAGAAACTGCCCAGGGAAAGCGGTCGCCACCTCGATGGCTCTGCATAGACGTTACCTGTCAGAGACTCGATGGCTGCCCTCAGTACGCCAACCTCACTCCGTGCGGGATCTCCCGACTGCGAGGAATCAACTGATGAGGTTGCATCCCCGGCAATCGCTGTCCTTGTGTCTGCATACAGAACCGCCAGACAAAACCCTATCAGGAACCAAACCATTGCCTTCCTTGCTTTCATACGCATCTCCTTTGTTTTAACTGATAACTGATTA